>CAZRZN010000092.1:0-14578 GCA_964604565.1 uncultured Rhodobacterales bacterium | reverse complement strand
CCGGAGGGGTCGACCGAATAGCTGACCGACAGTTCCGGGTCGTCGGCCATGACTTTGGTCGCCTCGGCGAGGGCCTTCTTGAACGGATCGGCGGGGTTGTCGCTGGGCTTGTTCATGGCGCGTTTATCGGCCGTTTGCGGCGCGCCCGCAAGGGGGCGTGGCGCGGGATTCCGCGTGCTGCCGCGGGCGCAGTGCCACCCGGGACCACGGGGCCGCCGCGCGGGCGCCCTTGGAAAATCTGGGGCGGATCAGGCGAGGATCAGCGCCGCGCAGGGGCGCATCGCCCGACGGGCTGCTGCCGCCGCGCGTGTCCGGTTGGCCGGATCGGTGTGAAAGCTCGCGATGCGCAGCAGATGCGCCTGCGCCATCTTGGCCCGAATCCGCATGTCCAGCAGCACAGGAGGCGAGACGTCGGAGCGCGGGGCTGCCGCGTCGAACAGCATCTGGTAGAGCGCGCGGCGGGATTCGGCTGCGGTGGCGTCCTCACGCATGAGCCAGAGATGCGTCACCTCCGCCGAATACCGGCCAAGGCAGGTCGCAAAGATCTGCGCGCGGTCATCGGGACGGCCCTCTGTCAGGGCGGCACTGTGATGTGGGATCCCCATGCTGAGAGCCATGGCCAGAGAGAGTGTTTTCAAAATGCCCATAAAGCGCACTTTAGCGCAAAAATATGCATATTAATAAGGCGTTTTGAGAACATCTTTCGGGCGGTCGCAGGGATTGTCCCGCCTTTTCGGCCCGGCCCCGGCCTGATCCGTTCTGTTCAGGCGCCGAAGGCGGCCCGGCCGACCACCAATCTGTCGCAGGTGGCCAGTCTTTGCGAGACCAGCTTCAAGGCATGTTGCGCACGGCGTGGATCCGAGGCGAAACGCGCGTTGTTCAGCAGATGGGACATGGCCTGTTTCTGCGTAATGCGCTGGCTGAGCAACTGCCGCTCCAACTGGTGACGATTCGGGTCTGGGCGCGTCTGCGCATCCAGCATCGCGGCGAACAGATCGCGGCGCATGCGCGCGGCCTCGATATTGTCATTCATCAGCCAGGCGTGTTCCAGAACGGCCGTGTAGCGCCCGCGGCAGGCTGCGAGGGTCATCGCCTCATCCGAGGGCGCGGGCTCTGCCTTGGCGGGCGGCGCGGTGGCAAGGCAGACAAGGCCAAGCAGGACATATCTGTGCAAAGAGTTCATGCAGGGAACGCTACGGAAAAATGGTTAGGAAACCTTTTAAGCACCGCCCGCAGGGGGGCGGCGCGGTCAGGCCAGGCTGAGTTGTGCCGCGCTCTCGGGCAGTTCCTCGTCAAAGCAACGCTGGTAGAACTCCGCCACGGTCTGGCGTTCCAGCTCGTCGCATTTGTTCAGGAAGGACAGGCGGAATGCGTAGCCGACGTTGCGAAAGATTTCCGCGTTCTGCGCCCATGCGATCACCGTGCGCGGCGACATGACGGTCGACAATTCGCCGTTCATGAAGGCCCGGCGCGAGAAATCGGCCACGGTCACCATCTGGCGGATCGTCTTGCGGCCCTTTTCGGTGTTGTAGTGGGGCGCCTTCGACAGGACGATCGAGGTTTCGGCGTCGATTGACAGGTAATTGAGCGTTGCAACCAGCGACCAGCGGTCCATCTGGCCCTGGTTGATCTGCTGGGTGCCGTGATACAGGCCCGTCGTGTCGCCAAGCCCAACGGTGTTGGAGGTGGCGAAGATCCGGAAATAGGGATGCGGCGTGATGACCTCGTTCTGGTCCAGCAGCGTGAGTTTGCCGTCGGTTTCCAGAACGCGCTGAATCACAAACATCACGTCGGCGCGCCCCGCATCGTATTCGTCGAACACGATGGCGGTTGGATTGCGCAGTGCCCAGGGCAGGATACCTTCCTGAAACTGGGTGACCTGCTTGCCATCCACCAGCTTGATCGCGTCCTTGCCGATCAGGTCGATCCGGCTGATGTGGCTGTCGAGGTTGACCCGCACTGCGGGCCAGTTCAGGCGCGCCGCGACCTGTTCGATATGCGTCGATTTGCCGGTGCCATGATACCCTTGGATCATCACGCGGCGGTTGTTCCGGAAGCCGGCGAGGATCGCCATGGTGGTGTCGGGATCGAACTTGTAGGTGCTGTCGATGTCCGGCACCCGTTCGGTGCGATCCGGGAAACCGTGAACGATCATGTCCGTGTCAATGCCAAAGACTTCGCGGACAGAGATTTCCTCGGTCGGTTTCGCGTTGATATCGATCGTGCCGTCCGCCATTGTGCCCGCGTCCCTCTGTCAAAGCTCGTATGCTCCGCGTTACGTGCAACATATCGCGGAGAGGGGCAAGGGGAAGTGATGAGACCTTTCACATGACAGCGCAAGAAGAAATCGAGGGCCTCCTGGGGCAAGTCGCCAGCGGCGACCGCGCGGCGTTCCGCAAGCTTTACGCTGGCACGTCGCCCAAGATCTACGGCGTCGCCCTACGCATCCTGCAAGATGAAACGCTGGCCGAGGACGTGCTGGAAGAGGTGTTTGTGGGCGTCTGGGAACGCGCCGGGCACTACCGGGCGACGCTGGCCTCTCCGTTGACATGGCTGGTGACGATCACGCGCGACGCGGCTATCGCCCGGTTGAGCGCGGAACGCGCAGCGGGCCGGGCCGCCGGGCCGCTGGCAATCACCGAACGGCTCTACGCACCTCGGCCCGGACCCGAAGATTTCGAAACGCTGCGAGAAGAGGCGCGGGTTCTGAACAGGTGCATGGCAGATCTGCCGGCGGAGCGGGCACAGATGCTGCGGCAGGCCTATCTTTACGGGGCGACCTATGCGGATCTTGCCGAACATGCCGGCGTCAATCCCGCCACCCTGCGATCGACCCTGCGATCGGATCTCATTCAACTGCGCGATTGTCTGAGCCAATGAACGGTCCGATGGACATCGACCTTCCCGGCGGCTGGGAGGCTGGCGCGGCCGAATATGCACTGGGTCTGATGCCCCGAACAGAGATCGGCGAGTTCGAGGCGCGGCTGGCTGCGGAACCCGACCTGCAACAGGATGTGGCCGCCTGGACCGAGTATTTCGCCACGTTTACCGATATCATCCCCGAAGCGACGCCCCCTGCGGAGGTGCAGCGGCGGATCGAGGCGCGGGTGTTCGACGACAGGGAAAAACAACCTGTGCCGCGGCAGATCCTGCCATATGCCATCGGGGCCGTAGTTGGCGCAGCACTGGCATCCGCTGTCTTTCTCTCCGGCCTGCTGGAGCCTGTCGGACCCGCAATGCAGGCAAGCCTGACCAGTGAAGCCGGCGCACCGCTTTTGTCGGTCCGGTATGACGCCGTGGCAGGCGTGCTGACGGTTGACCGCATCGGCGATGCCCCGGGCCAGGGCCGGGTGCAGGAACTTTGGCTGGCGCCGGAGGGCGGCGGAGAACCCGTGTCCCTTGCGCTTTTGCGGGGGGCGCAGACACTGGTCGCGCTGCCGCCCGCGCTGAGGCGCGATCTGACGGGCGCGCGGCTTTTGGTTACGGATGAACCCGCTGGCGGGTCCCCGGACGGCCGCCCGGCCGATGAAACGCTTGCCTCGGGACAACTGACCGAGGGGTGATGCGCGATGCGCCGGGGCAGGGCGTCCGCGTCGGGAGGGCGTCGGGCGCAGTCTCCCATGTGGCGATCCTGACCGGGCGCGCGGCGACGCCGGTGGGTGCGGGGGTGTCATTTTTCGCCTCGCGCCGGGCGGGCTTGCTCCGTATAACCGGCCGTGCCTCATAAGCCGATACACGGGCACGCCCCCTGCAAAGATGCGCCTCATGCACGATGCACTGGCGCCTCACGCATTGGCGGGCGGTGCCGCCGAAACCCGAAGGAGTGTTCCATGACCGTAGAACTGTCGCCCATCGACAAGGCCAAATATGCCGCTTCCAAACAGGCGGCGACGCTGGTGGAGCCGGGGATGCGCGTGGGTCTGGGCACCGGGTCGACCGCTGCGTGGCTGGTGCGTTGCCTCGGCGAACTGACGCGGGAGGAGGGCTTGCGGTTCCGCGGCGTGCCGACCTCCACGCGCACCGCAGAGCTGGCGCGCGAGGTGGGAATAGAGGTGATCACGCTGGACGAGGCGGGCTGGCTGGACCTGACGATCGACGGGGCGGATGAATTCGACGGCGATCTGAACCTGATAAAGGGGGGCGGCGGGGCGCTGCTGCAGGAAAAGATCGTGGCGGCCGCCTCTGACCAGATGGTGGTCATCGCGGATGCCGCGAAGGAAGTGGAGCGGCTGGGCAATTTTCCGCTGCCGGTCGAGGTGATTCCCTTTGGCTGGAACGCCACGCAGGCACTGTTGGAGGAAACGCTGGTCTCCATGGATGTGATGGGACGTCAGACCACACTGCGGATGAACGGCGACCGGCCCTTTGTCACGGATGAGGGAAACCACATTCTGGACCTGCACCTGGGACGGATCGGCAACGCGCGGCAACTGGCCCTTGTGCTGAATCAGATCCCGGGCGTCGTGGAAAACGGGCTGTTCATCGATATCTGCGACAAGGTGGTGATCGGCTATGCCGACGGACGTGTGGAGACACGCGACATCAACGCGGGATCGGTCAGCGAGACGCGTCTGGATTTCGACGAGGACGACAATCTTTTCCGCGACGTCTGATGCGTGGTCGCGGGGGTGGCGGTTTCTCTTGCCGGTCCCAGTCAAGCCCCGCGATCGGCCGTCAGGCCGGATCTGCGTCGACGGCGTATCAACGGCGGGTGCGTTGTGACGATTGTTGGATTCCCATGCGTGTCCCGGACCCAATGGATGGCACGGTCCGGGGACACAAGCATCTGTTGGAGACACAGGGGCTCCGCCCCCTCGGCCTGCGGCCTCACCCCCGGAGTATTTTTGCAGAGAAGAAGACGCGGTGCCGGCGGGGTTTCGCGGTTGGCTGTGAATTGGAGGTTCGGGCGCGCGGTGGCCCGCGCGGGGGAGAAAGACCCGGGCTGGGACAAAGGAGCGCGCCCGCATTTGGAGGCCGATCCGGATCGGGCCGCTTTTCGCCGTCCGTGCGCGGCGCGTTGCACAGGCGGACGTCGGAGCGCGGCGAATCCATCGTGGTCCAGTTCCTTTCTGCGGTGATGCGGCACCGGGAGGCCTGACCAGCTTTTCGGGTTGGCGAGGGTATTCCGGGAGGGCGCATTCCATGCAGGCCTATCCTGCCGGTCCTTGCGGTCCGGATCGATTGCGGGGGAGGGCGCGCCGGAGGATGCCATGACAGGCCGGGCGGAACGGCACGCTCATAGGCCGGATCGGTCGCGCGGCGGCAAATTCGCCCGTCAGACTGTCTGCCTGTCTGCGGCCGCGCGACAAGACGTGTTTCATCGGCATGTCATCGAAGAGATCCGGAGAGGGGCTACCGGCAACGCTGGCTTGCGGATTGGTCGGCACGCCCTGTCCCTGACGCGGGCTGTCTGCCTTCGCGGTTGTTGACAGTCGCCGTGCCGTCCCTTTGGGCAGACTGCTGTCTGGTCTTCCGCCGCCTGCTGTGCTTTACACGCCGCCGGGCAAACGGGGAGCGATCCATGAGCGAGTTCGATTACGATCTCTTCGTCATAGGCGGCGGTTCTGGTGGTGTGCGCGCGGCGCGCGTGGCGGCCGGAGAGGCCGGCGCCAAGGTCGGACTGGCCGAGATGGACCGCTACGGCGGCACCTGCGTGATCCGCGGCTGCGTGCCCAAGAAGCTCATGGTCTTTGCCAGCGAATACGGGCACATGCCCGCCGAGGCCCGTGCCTACGGCTGGGAGATTTCGGAGGGCCGCTTTGACTGGGGCGGGTTCCGGTCGCGATTGCATGCCGAACTTGACCGGCTGGAGGGGGTCTACCGCAAGCTTCTCTCCGGTTCCGGTGTAGAGAGTTTCGATGCGCGTGCGACCCTCAAGGACGCGCATACCGTTGCGCTGTCCACGGGCGAGGTGAAGACCGCGAAACATATCCTGATCGCCAGCGGCGGCCGGCCGTTGCGGCCTGACATGGTGAACGCCCATCTTGGCATGATGTCGGATGATATCTTCCATATGGAAAGTCTGCCAAAATCGATGCTGATCGTTGGTGGGGGATATATCGCCTGCGAGTTCGCCTGCATTCTCAATGGCCTCGGCGTCGATGTGACGCAGTATTACCGGGGCGCGCAGATCCTGCGCGGCTTCGACGAGGAGGCGCGCGGGTTGATCGCCGACGCCATGAAAGAGCGCGGGGTGGAGTTGCACACCGGCACAAATGTGGTGGAGATGCATCTGGCGGAGTCGCCAGAGGCCCGGGAGATGGGCACTGCCCCGGTTGAACCCAGCCAGTTCGGCGGCACCCATGAGGATCCGCAGGGCAGCGGACCGGTCCGCGTCAAGGCGACCAACGGCGACATCCGGGATTTCGACGCTGTGCTCTTTGCCACGGGCCGCAAGCCGAACACGGCCGACATGGGGCTGGAGGCGGCGGGCGTCACTTTGACACGCAATGGCGCAATCGAGGTGGATGACTACAGCCAGTCGAAGGTGCCATCGATCTATGCCATCGGCGACGTGACGGACCGGGTGAACCTGACCCCGGTGGCGATCCGCGAGGGCATGGCCTTTGTCGAGACGGTCTTCAAGGGCAATCCGACGCCGGTCGATCATGACCTGATTCCAAGCGCGGTCTTCACCCAGCCCGAAATGGGCACGGTGGGCCTGTCCGAAGAGGCGGCCCGGGACCAGGAGGAGATCGATGTCTACTGCACTTCCTTCCGGCCGATGCAGACCGCGTTTGCCGAAAAATCGGACCGGGTTCTGATGAAACTCATCGTTTCCAAGGCGACCCGCAGGGTGCTGGGGTGTCATATCGTGGCGCCGGGAGCGGGTGAGATGATCCAGCTGGCCGGCATCGCCATCAAGATGGGGGCCACGAAAGAAGATTTCGACAGGACGGTTGCGGTGCATCCGACCATGTCCGAAGAGATCGTGACCATGCGCAATCCTGTCCGCAGCGCTTGAATTTCCGAGTAATGCGCACAGGTATGACTTAATCCGAATGACGAGGAAGGACCGACTTCATGGCAGGTAACAGCGGCGGCCCCTGGGGGGGCGGCGGTGGCAACCAGGGCGGCAACGGTCAGAGACCGCCCGGCAATGGCGGGGGCGGTGGACGCCGCCCGGAAGACAGCCAGATCCCCGAGATAGACGAGCTGATGAAGAGGGGGCAGGAACGCCTGCGCGTTCTCATGGGCGGTCGCGGCGGCGGTGACGGCAACGGCGGCGGCGGTGGCCCCAAGCTGACCAAGGGCACGATCGGTCTGGGCGTTCTGGGCCTTTTGGCTCTTTGGGCCTTCAGCAGCTTTTATACCGTGCGTCCCGAAGAGCAGTCCGTGGAATTGTTCCTTGGGGAATATTCCTCCACCGGACAGCCGGGCCTCAACTTTGCCCCTTGGCCGCTGGTCACCTACGAGGTGGTCAACGTGACGTCGGAACGGACCGAAACCATTGGTGCCGGACGGGGTGGCAATGACGGGCTGATGCTGACGACGGACGCCAACATCGTCGACATCGACTTTCAGGTGGTCTGGAACATCGGCGATCCGGCCAAGTTGTTGTTCAACATCCGCGATCCGCAACTGACCGTTCAGGCCGCATCGGAATCCGTGATGCGCGAGATCATCGCCGCCTCCAATCTGGCGCCGATCCTCAACCGGGATCGTGGATTGATCGCCGACAGTGCGCGCGAACAGATTCAAGGCACGCTCGATGAATATGATAGCGGCATCAATATTGTCCGTCTCAACCTCGATACCGCGGACCCGCCGCGTGAGGTCATCGACGCCTTCCGCGCTGTGCAAGCTGCGGAACAGGAACGCGACAGGCTGGAACGGCAGGCGGATGCCTATGCCAACCGGGTGGTTGCCGAGGCCCGCGGTCAAGCCGCACAGGTGCGCGAAGAGGCCGAAGGCTATCGCGCGCAGGTCGTCAACGAGGCACTGGGTCAGGCGGCCCGCTTCACCTCTGTGCAGGCGGAATACGCGATGGCGCCTGAAGTGACGCGTCGGCGCCTGTATCTGGAAACCATGGAAAACGTGCTGGGTGATGTGGACAAGATGATCCTCGACAATTCGATCACGAGCGGTGGCGCCGATGGCGGGGGTGTCGTGCCCTATCTGCCCCTGAACGAGCTTCGCCGGGGAGGTAACTGATCATGCGCAAGACAACACTCCTGCTGCCCGTCCTCGTCGTCGCGATCGTCGTGTTCCTGTCCTCCATCTTCGTGGTGGACGAACGCGAGAAGGCGCTGGTGCTCCAGTTCGGTCAGATCAAGGCCGTCAAGGAAGAACCGGGGCTGGCCTTCAAGATTCCGTTGATCCAGGAGGTCGTCCGCTACGACGACCGTATCCTGTCTCTGGACACCGACACCATCGAGGTCACGCCTTCGGACGATCGCCGTCTCGTGGTAGATGCCTTTGCGCGCTACCGGATCGCCGACGTCGTGCAGTTCCGGCAAGCGGTCGGTATTGGCGGCATTCGCATCGCGGAGGATCGCCTGTCCGGCATTCTGAACGCGCAGATCCGCGAAGTTCTGGGTGCGGATCAGGTGACATCGGACCGTATCCTGTCTGAGGATCGTGGTGCGTTGATGGTCCGGATCCGCGACAGCGCGCGCGAAGCGGCGCTTTCCCTAGGGTTGGACGTGGTGGACGTGCGCCTGAAACAGACGAACCTGCCGTCACAGAACCTTGACGCGACCTTCGACCGGATGCGGGCGGAACGGGAACGCGAAGCCGCGGATGAGCGCGCCCGAGGCAACGAAGCCGCGCAACGTGTTCGCGCGCTTGCGGATCGTACCGTGGTCGAGACCCTGTCCGAGGCCGAACGCGAAGCCAACGTGATCCGCGGTGAAGCCGACGCCGAGCGCAACAAGGTCTTTGCAGAGGCCTACGGCGCCGACCCGGAGTTCTTTGCCTTCTATCGGTCCTTGCAAGCTTATGAGACATCGCTCACCGGGACCAATTCGACGATGGTCATGACGCCGGACAGCCAGTTCTTCGACTATTTCAAGAGCGAGACGGCCCTCGGTGCGCCCTTGACGTTGCCGTCGCCCGTTGCCGACGCCTTGCCCGTCGAGGAACCGGCTCCGGAGGTTGGCGAGGATGCAGGTGCGGCGCCGGCCGACCCGGTCGAAACGGCACCTGAACCCACGGCGCCGGAGGCCGAACCCGAAGCGCCTGAAGCAGAGGCCGACGCGCCGGAGGCTGATCCGGCGTCCGTGAACAATTGAGCGGGACGGACATTCTTATGGGGATCGGCATGGTCCTCGTGATCGAGGGGCTGGTGTATGCACTGGCCCCTTCGCTTGTGGAACGCATGCTGGAAGCGCTGCGCAGCATGCCGCTCGAACAGCGCCGCACCCTCGGGCTGGTGGCGTTGGTGAGTGGGGTCTTGGTGCTTTGGATTGCCAAGGGGTGACAATTACCAAAGCTGTGCGGTTCGCGGACACCGAATGCGGGCCGTATCAGGCGGAGCGCAGCGCCGCGTGTCGGGACCAAGGCAAGATCCTAGGAGCAAAATCCTAGGAGGGTAGGACGCAGGCGCACCAAGACGTTCGGCCAGTTCCGTTGACAGGGCGCGCGTCGGGACAGGCGAGGGGGTCCGCGCGCAGCCGCACCGTCAGGCGAAGTCTGGCGCAGGCCTTGCAGCGCCGTGTCCGGTCGTCGCCAGCGACGTGACGGCCGTGTTGGACCCTTGGCAGGCGCGTTCTTGGCGAATACCAGTCACTCCCTCGTGAGATGCGTGATTTTGACCTTTGGTGTTGCGCCATGGCACCTATGTTAGGCACACTGACTACCGAGAGGCAGGCGGCGGTGCGTGCCCTGCGCGCCTGCTGACTGGCAGAGACAAGGAGACACCTTTGAAACCTCAATCCCTCGCTCTGACTCAGGAGAATGCGACACCGTTGCGGCTGTTCTGGCTTGCCACACTGTCGATGATCCTGATCGTATCACAATCGCTGATGGTGCAGGCTCGTGGCATGCCGGAAAGCTTTGCCGATCTGGCCGAGCGCATCAGCCCTTCCGTTGTCAACATCACCACCTCGACCACCGTGGCCGGTCGTGCCGGTCCGCAGGGGGTCGTCCCCGAAGGATCCCCTTTTGAGGATTTCTTTCGCGAATTCCAAGATCGCGGCGGTCCTGACCGCCCGCGCCGGTCATCGGCACTGGGCTCCGGTTTCGTCATCTCGGAAGATGGCTACATCGTCACGAACAATCACGTGATCGAAGGCGCCGACGAGATCCTTATCGAATTCTTCGAAGGTTTCGAACTGCCGGCGGAGCTGGTTGGCACCGATCCCAACACCGATATTGCGCTGCTCAAGGTCGAGTCCGACGAACCGCTGAAGTTCGTCAGCTTTGGCGACAGCAACACCGCGCGCGTTGGCGACTGGGTCATGGCCATGGGCAACCCGCTGGGGCAGGGCTTTTCCGTCTCGGCCGGGATCGTCTCCGCCCGCAATCGGGCGCTCAGCGGCACCTATGACGACTACATCCAGACCGACGCCGCCATCAACCGCGGCAACTCGGGGGGGCCGCTGTTCAACATGGACGGCGACGTGATCGGCGTGAACACTGCGATTCTGTCGCCCAACGGCGGGTCGATCGGCATCGGCTTTTCGATGGCGTCGAATGTCGTGACCAACGTCGTCGATCAACTGAAGGAATTCGGTGAAACCCGTCGCGGTTGGCTGGGTGTCCGTATTCAGGACGTGACCGACGATGTCGCCGACGCGCTGGGTCTGGCCGCCGCCGAAGGCGCGCTGGTGTCCGACGTGCCGGAAGGTCCGGCGATGGAAGCCGGTCTCGAAGCGGGCGATGTCATCATTTCCTTCGACGGCATCGATGTCGAGGACACGCGGCAGCTTGTGCGTGTGGTGGCCAACACCCGTGTCGGCAAGACCGTCCGCGTCGTGGTGAACCGCGATGGCGAAACGAAAACCCTGAAGGTGACGCTGGGCCGCCGTGAAGAGGCGCAAGACGCGGTGCCGGCTGTCGCTCCGGCAGAGCCGGAAGCGGTCGAAGAACTGGAGATGCTGGGTCTGACGCTGAGCCCGCTGACCGATGAAATCCGGGGTGAGCTTGACCTTGCGGACGATGCGCAGGGTCTGGCGATCATGGATGTCGAACCTACGTCCGAAGCCTACGAAAAGGGTCTGCGGGCCGGTGACGTCATCACCGAGGCCGGACAGAACGCCGTGGCAAGCGTCGATGATTTGCAGGAACGGATCGACGGTGCCCGCGACGAGGGCCGCAAGTCTATTCTGCTTCTTGTGCGTCGCGCCGGCGACCCGCGCTTCGTGGCGCTGAGCCTGGCAGAGGAATGACCGAATGGCCGGCCCCGGCGGGGCATGGCCATGAGCGACAGGGAAAGGGGCGGCTTGATGGGCCGCCCCTTTGCTTTTTGTGGGGTGGATTTGGGACGAAGCTCTTGCGCGTCGGTCTTGACCGCGTCTGATCTGCATCCGACGGATCCTGCGAAGCGGCGCCCGTCCCGAACGGGGGGCATTGCGCCGGGGAGGCCGGGCGTTCCCGAGGGTTTGAGCATGCCGTTGCGGCACTATGCAAGGCCGCCGCCTATGGCGCGGCCTGATCGCCCAGATCGACCGCGATCAGGCCGAGCGCGCGGGCGGTTTCAAGGGAAAGCTGCGCGCTTTGCAGCCCACGTTCGGTCTGGTAACGGCGTATGCTGGCATTGGTGCGGGCGTCGAGGGTTCCGCTGACTGTGCCCGACAGGTAGCCGCGCGCGATCAGCGCCCGCTGCACCGAACGAATGAACTCGGGTGTCATCTGCGCGGGGCAGGGCACGTCGAAGGTGATTTCCCCCCGTTCTCGCACGATGCGCGGCACGGGCGCTTGGCGATAGACCGGCGCGCGGATGACCGTGCCATCCTCTGCAACCTGTCCCTGGACCACCTGGATTTCGCCCATGACGTGTTCGTAGACCGCCGGGACGGTTTCGAGGGTGCGGCAGGCGCCCTGCGCCACGGGGGAGGCCAAGGGTGGCCGTGTTTGGGGCGCTTGCGCCTCGCGGCTTACCGACGAGGGCGCGTCGCAGGCCGCAAGCGTGGCCAGAGTGCAAAGCGATGCAATCCCGCGTTTGGTGGCGGATCCGAAGGATGTAAACATGACTGCCCGGGCCTGTGATGTGCCGTTGTTGCGCCGATGTTAGCGGTTTTGCACAGGGCTGCCTAGAGTCCCGCCCGCGGGGTGCGGGCGGCGTTGCTGCCGGGTTTGATCTTCAGGGCGTGTCGAGCAGCCGGTCCAACAGGGGCGAGATATCTTCTATCTGTTCCGAGATCACATGCGTGACGCCATTTTCGCGCTGGACGCGGCCGGTGATGCGCAGCAGACGGCCCGCGATCACCGCGCGGCGAAAGCGTTCGTAGAGCTTGCGCCAGACGACGATGTTGACGGTGCCGGTTTCATCCTCGAGCGTCATGAAGATCACGCCCTTTGCCGTCCCCGGGCGTTGTCGCAGGATCACGAGGCCGGCCACGGTCACGCGCGCGCCATTCGGCGGCCGGCCGAGCCGGTCGGCGGTCAGACATGCGGGCGGGCGGGGCCAATCGGCGCTGGATCTCATGAGGAACATAAATAGAACATTTGCGAGCCTGTGCGAGGATTTTCTGCAACTTCCGCCCATGGACCGACATTGCCCCCGTCCATCGGGCAAAAGGGGCTGGCGGCGGACCGGAGGTCGGACTACCTACGGTGTCGAGTTTCAAGGAGAGCGGTCAAAATGGCGAAAATCACCTATATTGAGCATAATGGCACTGAGCATGTGGTGGATGTGCCGACCGGGCTGACCGTCATGGAAGGGGCCAGGGACAACAACATCCCCGGCATCGAGGCGGATTGTGGCGGCGCCTGCGCCTGTTCCACCTGTCACGTCTACGTGCATCCCGACTGGATCGAAAAGCTGCCGGCGAAAGAGGACATGGAGGAAGACATGCTCGACTTTGCCTATGAACCCGATCCCAAGCGGTCGCGCCTGACCTGCCAGTTGAAGGTCAGCGACGCGCTTGAGGGTCTTGTGGTGCAGATGCCCGAAAAGCAGATCTGATGTTGGCGAGGGCGCCGCGTCTGCCGTGGCGCCCATGGCGCGGGCGCTTGCGCGGCGCGTGTCTCATGGTGTGCCTCTTGCTGGGGTCTCTGAAATCCGCGACGGCGCAAGAGGCTGTCGAGGCGGTCTACGAGGGGCCTGTGACGCGCTATGCGCATGGCGTTCTGGGCGACGGGATCGAGTATGAAATCTTGACCGTCACCCTTTCGGACGGGCGTGTTCTGCGCCGCCGCCACGATGCGCCGCTGGTGTTCGAGGATACCGCTCCCCGGCTCTGGGATATTGACGGCGACGGGAAACCGGAAATCGTCACGGTCGAAAGCCATGCCCGGCGCGGTGCGAGGCTGGCGGTCTGGACGGTTTCCGATGGCCGTCTGGACCCCTTGGCCGTGACGCCGTTCATCGGGCAGCGGTTTCGCTGGCTGGCGCCGGTCGGCGCGGCGGATCTGGACGGCGACGGAGCGATGGAAATCGCCTATGTGGATCGTCCGCATCTGGCACGGGTCCTGCGGGTCTGGCGGTTTGCCGATGGCGTTCTGACGGAGGTGGCGTCTGGCGCCAGCTTTACCAATCACCGGATCGGCTGGGATTACATAGAGGGCGGAATCCGCGTTTGCGGTGCAGGGCCGGAGATGATCGTTGCATCCGGCGACTGGCGGTCCGTGGTCGCGCTGACATTCGACGGCACCCTTCGGTCGCGCGTGCTGGGCGATTACAGCCCGGCGGCCATGGCCGCGGCCCTACGCTGCGACTGACGTGACAGGCAGAGCGCGGGGCCGGCGGACCCATTTGCCCACCTTGCGGAGGCTTGCCGGGTAGCCCACTGGGACCTGCCTGCCCGCCCCCGCCGCCTGCGCCCTGCCCAGTTACGGGAACAGGCGGCCGAACCTGCCAATTTTGCGCTGCGGCAGACGATTCGGGCTTTGCTTTCGTGCCTGTGCCTTCTACCCCTACGCGGTATGCGACTTCTATTTTTGGGCGATGTGATGGGCCGCGCTGGACGGCAGGCAATCGCGGACCGGCTGCCGGGTCTGCGAGAGGACTGGCGTCTGGATTTCGTCGTGGTGAACGCCGAGAATGCGACAAATGGTGTCGGCCTTTCGGCGGCGCATGGCAAGGCGATCTTCGCGGCGGGTGCCGATGTGATCACATTGGGCGACCATGCCTTCGACCAAAAGGACATGCTGTCTCATATAGAGGCCGAGCCGCGCATCCTGCGGCCGCTGAACCTGGCCCGGCAGGCGCCGGGTCGTGGCGCCGCGCTGTTCAAGGACCGGCGGGGCCGCAAGGTTCTTGTGCTGCAAGCGCTGGGGCAGGTCTTCATGAGCCGGGCCTATGACAATCCCTTTGCCGCCGTGGACGAGGTGCTCAAACGGCATCCGCTGGGCGGTCAGGCGCAGGCCATCGTCGTTGACATTCATTGCGAGGCGACCTCCGAGAAAATGGGCATGGGCCATTTTTGCGATGGGCGGGCCAGCCTTGTGGTTGGGACGCACACCCATGTGCCCA
>CAZRZN010000091.1:0-14810 GCA_964604565.1 uncultured Rhodobacterales bacterium | reverse complement strand
CGCGGCGCATCCAGGTTTTGTCTGGCACCGGGCGCAGCGCGGCCCTATCTTCTACCGAAACCCGTCGGAGGTCTCATGCGTATCCTCGCCGCCACAATCGCCATTTGCCTTGCCACATCCGCCATGGCCAACCCCTGGTTGCTGATCACCGGGATCGAGTATGAGGAAACCGAGACCGCTGACAGCTGGTCCGTCGAAAAGACGATCCCGGAGGCATTGCGCGCCATGGCCCCGGACTTCGAGATCACGGGCTTCTACGTTCCGGTCGAGGCGCAGGCCCAGGTGACGCAATTCATCCTTGTGCCGGATCCGGCGGATTGCCCGTTTTGCGGTCAGAATGGCTATGGTCCGACGCTGGAGGTGAAGATGACACGCCCCGTACCCGACATGCCGGAGGGCGCGGAGATCACGGTAAAGGGTCAACTTCAGTTTGACGAAAGCCCGGAGACCTACCGGGCCGTCTTTCTTACGGATGCGACCTTGATCGACTGATCCGATGCGACCCGTTTCACATCCTCGCCACAGGCAATCTCCGCGACGCTCAGACTTTTTGCCAGCGTTCTTCCAGCGCGGTCAGGGCCTTGATGCGGTCCTCGGTCTTGGGGTGGGACATCAGCCATGCGGGCATCGCGCCAGCCCGGCTTTTTGTCAGGTCTTCAAGTTTCGAGAACAGCGATTTCTGCGCGTCCACACCGATCCCCGCTTTCGTCAGAAGGGCGGCGGCGTAGGCATCGGCCTCATATTCGTCGGACCGTGACAGCCGCGCGGCCAGCAGTGAGGCAACCGCGTTCGCAATATAGACCCCGATGCCGGGGAGAAAACGGCTCAGGATCATGGCCAGCGCTGTGCGCAGCGCGTTCTGACCGGAGAAGTCGATCATCCTGCGACGCGTATGTCCCAAGGCGACATGCCCCATTTCATGGGCAATCACGCTGGCCAATTCCTCGGCGCTCACCTCACCGTTCTGATATTTGCGATAAAATCCGCGCGTGATGAAGATCCGGCCATCCGGCGCCGCCAATCCGTTGATCGGGTCGATTTCGTAGATATTCACCCGGATGCGCGGCAGATCCAGCGCCTCGGCCATCCTGTCGGTCAGGCGTTTGAGCCTTGGATCCGCCAGTTCCGTCGATCGTTCATCCAGTTCCCGCCCCGTGCGCCAGGTCGAGAAGCGGTACATGATCAGGCCGTATGCCACGGCCAGCAGGATCGGGGTCAGTTTCAACATGAACAAGATATGGTAGCGCGTCGGGGCGAAGGAAAGCGTTGGCGCAATGTTTTTGCACTCCGGCCGGATTTCACCGGGACACATTCAGGCGACCATCAGGCCGGTGCCCAAAGCGCTGGCTGCCCGGTCTCACCCCGCACGCGGCCGTATCGCGGAGCGGGAAGGGCACGGGAGCGTGCCGGATCACTTGTAGAAAAAGGTGACGCTTGTCCGCTGATCTTCGAGCCGGTAGATCGTGTTGCCCGTCTCGGGGTGTTTGTCGGTCTTGTAGGCCATTTCGCTGTAGAGAAAGCAGTCTGTCGGGCTGTTGCAGCGGAACTCGCGCATCGTATGGCCGGAATCCCACAAGAAACGGTTTGGTCCGAGACATATGAACGGTCCCTTGGCGGGGTATTTGGCGCCGCCATAGCCGATCGAAGCCACCAGCGCTTCGCCGTCGACCGGGTCGTTCGGGTCAAGGCAGGGGCGCAGATCGATGACCCCAATGCGGTCTCGCGCGGCGGTCTGCGCGTCTCTTTGGGCGATGGCCGCGGCGGCGATCGTCCGCACGTCCTCAAGACGGGCTTCGATCTGCCCAAGGTCGTGAACCAGTGCATCGCGCAAGGGGCCCTGCCGCGCGCGCCATGCGGAAACGGCCATGTCCGCCGCTTCGATCCGGCCACCCGCCCGGCCCAGCGGATGAGACAGAATCGCGTTGATCCTGTCCGGCAGGAAGGGACTCAGCGCCGATTGCACGTCCCAATGCGTGGCCCAGTCAAAGGCCTGGCCCGCGACGTCGCGCACCTGCGCGCGCGGGACGGCGGTTATCGTGCCATCGGGCAGACGTATCAGTAACGCGTCCTCCGCGTTCAGAACGCCACGCACGCGGCGCTGCTCCTCGAGAAGGTAGCCTTCCAGCGACACCATCGCCGCATACATGTTGTCAAGATCGGTGATTTCGTCAGCCTTGGCCTCTTGGACCCGGATAGAGAGTCCGAATGTGGTGCACATCAGTGCGACCAGGGCGATCCGCATGGCATTTTGCATGACACATCTCCTACGCGATCCGGGGTTCTCCCGGTCCCGCAGCATCCCGTGCCATGTCGTGGCCTGCATTGATTTTCGTCAAGCAGGCCGCCCGAGGGGTTACCCGAAATGGTTGCTCAAGGCGCCTTCGGAGAGGGCCTTCAATTCTGCCAGCGGTGCGCGTGAGCGGCCAAAGCGCAGCTTGCTGCCGGTGAACCGGCCGACTGTGGTGATCGGTATTCCGGCCGGACCCGCCGCGATCATCAATGCTTCTGCGGCGTCGAAACTGCAGGCAATCAGATAGCGGCCCTGATCCTCGCCAAAGAGGGTGGCGGTGTCCTTGATGTCGATGCGCAGGCCGACACCGGAGGCGGCAGCCATCTCATAGGCGGCCAACGCCAGACCGCCGTCCGACAGATCGGTGCAGCAGCGGATCCACTCGCGGTGGGCACGGATGAACGCACCGGCCGCCTTTTCAGCCTCCAGATCTACGGCCGGGGCGTCCCCGTCCTCCCTGTTGAAGACCTCGTACAGCAGGGCGGATTGGCCCAGATGGCCCTTTGTCTCTCCGACCAGCAGGGCCACATGCCCGTCGCGGGCATAGCCCAGAATGGGTTCTTCGTCGGCGGCGATCAGGCCCACCGCGCCGATGGTGGGGGTGGGGAGGATGCCCTGACCGTCCGTCTCATTATACAGCGATACATTTCCCGAGACGATCGGCATGTCGAGCGCGATACAGGCCTGTCCGATCCCATCGAGGGCACCAACGAACTGGCCCATGATCTCGGGCTTTTCGGGGTTGCCGAAATTGAGGTTGTCGGTCGTCGCCAGCGGCAAGGCCCCCACCGCGCAAAGGTTCCGGTAGGCTTCGGCGACTGCCTGCTTGCCGCCCTCGACCGGATTTGCGCGCACGTATCGCGGCGTCACGTCAGAGGTGAAGGCAAGCTTCTTGCCCGTGCCGTTGACCCGGATCACGCCGGCACCAAAGCCGGGGATGCGCATGGTGTCGGCCATGACCTGGCTGTCATATTGTTCGTAGATCCACGATCGGGAACCGTAATTGGGGCTTTGCAGCAACGCCTTGAGCGCGTCGATCGGGTCGATTTGCGGCACATCCTCAAGTGGTTGGGCGGCGGGTGCAGGCTCCCATGGCCGGTCGTATTCCGGCGCCGAAGAACTGAGTTTGGACAGGGGCAAATCGGCCTTGATCTCGCCATTGTGGCGGATCAGAAAGCGGTCCTCGGCGATTGTTTCCCCGACAATGGCAAAATCGAGGTCCCATTTCTCGAACACGGCCTTGGCTTCGGCCTCCCGTGTGGGATCCAGCACCATCAGCATCCGCTCCTGCGATTCCGACAGCATCATTTCGTAGGCGGTCATCGCCGTTTCGCGCTGCGGGACCTTTTCAAGATCGAGCTGGATGCCAAGGCCCCCCTTGTCCCCCATTTCCACGGCGGAGCATGTCAGCCCGGCGGCCCCCATGTCCTGAATCGAAATGACGGCGCCGGTCTGCATCAGCTCGAGGCAGGCCTCCATCAGCCTTTTTTCGGTGAACGGGTCGCCCACCTGAACGGTCGGGCGCTTTTCCTCGATGCTCTGGTCGAACTCGGCGGAGGCCATGGTCGCGCCCCCGACTCCGTCGCGGCCGGTCTTGGCGCCAAGGTAGACAACGGGACGACCGACGCCGCTGGCCGCCGAGTAAAAGATCTTGTCCACATCCGCGAGACCGGCGGCAAAGGCATTCACAAGGCAGTTGCCGTTGTAGGCAGGGTGAAACCGCACCTCGCCGCCCACCGTGGGCACGCCAAATGCATTGCCGTAACCGCCAATGCCCTCGACCACGCCATGCACCAACTGGCGTGTCTTGGGATGATCTTTCTCGCCGAAGCTTAGGGCATTCATGGCCGCGATGGGGCGCGCGCCCATGGTAAAGACGTCTCTCAGGATGCCACCTACGCCTGTGGCCGCCCCTTGATACGGTTCGATGTAGGACGGATGGTTGTGGCTCTCCATCTTGAAAACCACGGCCTGCCCGTCGCCGATATCCACGACACCAGCGTTTTCTCCGGGGCCGCAGATCACTTGCGGGCCGGTGGTGGGCAGTTTGCGCAGGTGAATCTTGGACGATTTGTAGGAACAATGTTCATTCCACATCGCCGAAAAGATGCCGAGTTCGGTAAACGACGGCTCGCGATTCAAGATGCGCAGGATCTCGGCGTATTCGTCCGGACTGATCCCATGCGCAGCGATCAGCTCTTCGGTGATGGCCGGTTCCTGCATCCTGTTCCCCCGTGTCTGGTCAGACCCCGTTTCTACGCGAAGGGTCTGCGCAGGAAAAGGGGTCGCATTTTTTGTCGGAAAACGTATATTTCGGGTATACAATTGTAGACGGAGGGCCGGACCATGACGTCGGATTCGCGATTTCTCGTTTCATTTGCAAGAAGGTGCCGGGATGTCACCGTGACCTTGATCGCAGGCCTTTGGCCGGGACGCGATGCCGAGGACATCGAGCAGGTGGTCAACAATCTGCCATTGCGCACACAGGGCCTCGTCGTCGCAGGCGTGCTCGGACTGCTGTTTGCTCTCAGCCTTTTCGCCGCGCAATTCGGCTTGTTGGGGATGGCGGTCTTTTTCCTTGCGGTGGTGGTGCTCATCACCTGATCGGGGCGGGTGACAACCAAAGCTGACAGTTGACTGTTTGGTATGCCTTTGTATGCCACTGATAAATAAAAGAAAAAATCATGAATTTTTGATCCGCCTTTTGTGACGGTCCGTAGAAGAGACGTAACCAGACACGAAAGGAAATGAAATGGACTTCGGACTTGGCATTCTGACTTTCGGCACTTTGGGTTTTGTGGCGGTGTTCGCCTACCTCAGCGTTCTCGCGACAGAAAAGCGGCGCAAGGCGAAACTGCCCAAATCTTCGCTATCGCGCGACGGCATGCAAGAGCGTGGGCTGCTCGACATCAAATCGTAAACACCGGCAGGAATCCGGAGAAGACGCCGCATGAACGCCCGCATGCGGCGTCTTCCCCTTTATTGGCTGGACTTGAAAACACAAGGTTTGAGGTCGCCGACGACAAGACCCTACCAATCCAGCATGCACCAGAGGCTCGCGGCGGAAGCGTGTCCTGCCTTACCTCCAAATCGGTGCGCGAATCCCCTCCGCATTTTTGTCTTTGAATGTAGTCGTGGTGACCAAGTCACGGTTTGGCACCGCCACGAGGCAACTGTGCTCTGGCATAACGCGTCTTTTCCAGCAGAGTCAGGAACATGATCCCTGGCGGGCTCCCATTTTGCCTGCACCCGCTTCAAAGATGAAAATGGTTTCGTGGCAAAAAAAAGGCCGAGCTCAAAGCTCGGCCGTAGTCCAACAGGGAGGTATGAAGATGAACCACCATCGGGCGCTTCATCGTTCATATGCCAAATATGTCATCAACATTGCCTCGTTCAACCAAAAACAGGCCGCTGCGGATGCAAAACCGGTATGCGTGACGTGCATACCACACCGCGTCACTCTCGTATGACGCGAGTTCAATCGACGGCCAACGCCCGGATTTGCCGGCGATGCGCGATGATCTCCTCCTGCACGAAATCGCGGAAGGCTCCGACCCGCTTGGATTGTCTCAGTTCTTCGGGATAGGCGAGGAAAACAGGCACCTCGACTGATTCCACCTCCGGCAGAACCCGCACGATCCGTGGGAAATCCTCGATGATATAGTCCGGCAGCACGCCGATTCCGAGGTTCGAGATGACCGCCTGCAAGACGCCGAAATAGTTGTTCACGGTCAGCGTGGCGGGCATTTCATAGGTCAGAAGGTGCTGCACCAATGCCTTGCCCGCACCCACCTGGGCAGAGCTTGGATTCTGACAGATCAACCGGTGCTTCTGCATGTCTTCCAGACGCTGCGGCTCGCCGTTGGCGGCAAGATATTCGGGCGAACCGTAAAGCCGCATACGCACGCTCATCAGGCGCTTTCGGATCAGATCGGCCTGACTTGGCTCTTTCATGCGAATGGCCACGTCTGCCTCGCGCATGGGGAGGTCGAGGACGCGTTCTTCCAGCATGAGGTCGATGTTAAGTTCCGGATATTTTTCGTATAATTTTGTCAGGCGCGGGGCCAGCCACAGCGCGCCGAACCCATAAGTGGTGGTGACGCGCAGCTTGCCGAATACTTCTTCTTCGCTGTCTCGGATGCGTGCCGTCGCGGCGTCGATCCGCTTGATCATGGCGGTGGTGGCGTCGAACAGAAGTTCGCCCTGTTCGGTCAGGATCAGGCCGCGTGCGTGGCGATGAAACAACGTCGTGTTGAGCGATTCTTCCAGCGCGCGGATCTGGCGCGATACGGCGGACTGCGACAGATGCAGGGCATCACCAGCATGCGTAAGGCTGCCTGCGTCAGCAACAGCATGAAATATTCGAAGCTTGTCCCAGTCCATTTTGCCCACGCCCTTGTGTTCCCAACTCATTATACGACAGATTGTTTTTAATAAATGTCATCCTCGCGCAACGTGTCATTCCACCACTGCTCCCTCTGTTAGGGTCAGTGAAGATGACCTATATTTGTGGCAGGATGCCTATATCTTTCGCGTTAGGAGGCGCGCCATGAGCAAGCACCAGATTACGCTGAACGACCGATTTGACCTTGAGACCGACAACGTCCTGCTGAACGGCACGCAGGCGCTTGTCCGCCTGATGCTGATTCAAAAGGCAAGGGACCGGGCCGCGGGATTGAACACCGCAGGTTATGTAACGGGCTATCGCGGCTCGCCTCTGGGCGCGGTCGACATGCAGATGCGTCGCGCCGAAAAGCAGCTGCATGAGGCGGATGTGTTGTTCAAGGAAGGTCTGAACGAGGATCTGGCCGCGACGGCCCTCTGGGGCGCGCAGCAAGCCGAACTGCGGGGCGAGGGGCGTTTCGACGGCGTTTTCGGCCTGTGGTATGGCAAGGGGCCGGGCGTCGACAGGTCGGGCGACGCGTTGCGCCATGCCAATATGGCGGGCACCTCGAAGCATGGCGGCGTCGTTCTGGCGATGGGGGACGATCATACCGGCGAAAGCTCGACGGTCCTGCATCAGTCCGAATGGGCGCTGGTCGATGCCTACATGCCGGTCGTCTCACCAGCCGGTGTGCAGGAGATGATGGATTACGGCGTCTACGGATATGCGCTAAGCCGTTTTGCCGGGGTCTGGGTCGGTCTCAAGACGATGAAGGACACGGTCGAGGCCACGGCGGTCGTCGATGGTCGTCCCGACCGGATGCAACTGGTCCTGCCCGAGTTTGACATGCCTGAAGGCGGCCTGAACATCCGTTTGCAGGATACGCCCCATGCCCAAGAGGCGCGCATGATCGACTACAAACGCTTTGCCGCAGAGGCGTTTTCCCATGCCAACCGCATGGACAAGCGGGTCTGGGGCAAACCGGGCGCCAAGATCGGTTTTGTCGCGGCAGGCAAGAACTGGCTCGATCTCGTCCATGCGCTGTCGCTGCTGGGCATCGACGAGGCCGAGGCGGAGCGTCTGGGGATCACCACCTACAAGGTGGGGCAGCCTTTCCCGCTGGACATGAAGGGGTTTGATCAATGGGCCGAAGGGCTCGACCTCATCGTCGTGGTGGAGGAAAAGCGCAAGCTGATCGAGGTCCAGATAAAGGAAGTGCTGTTCGACAACCAGCAGGGCCGCCGGGTCTATGGTTGGTACAAGGGCGGCGTCGGTGGCCTGCACCGCGAAGAGCTGTTTCCGACACGCGGCGCGCTGGATCCGATCTGGATCGCCCGCAAGCTGGGCGAGATCCTGATCGAGGAGGGGCGCGGCACGGACGGCGTCAAGGCGGGGATGACGCAGCTTGAGGAATCTGCACGCGCCGACAATCTGCCGGAGATCGCATCGCGCGTGCCGTATTTCTGCGCCGGATGCCCGCATAATTCCTCGACCAAGGTGCCGGAGGGCAGCCGGGCCTATGCGGGGATCGGATGCCATTACATGGTGCAGTGGATGGACCGTGCGACCCTTGGCTTTACCCACATGGGTGCGGAGGGCGCGAACTGGATCGGCGAGGCACCGTTTTCCAAGCGCAAGCACGTCTTTCAGAACCTTGGCGACGGCACTTACAACCACTCCGGCGTGCAGGCGATCCGCGCGGCGCTGCTGGCCGGGACGAACATCACCTACAAGATCCTGTTCAACGACGCGGTCGCCATGACCGGTGGGCAAAAGAATGACGGTGGCCTCAACCCGCAGCAGATCGCCGCCGAGATGAAAGCGATGGGCGTGGAGAACGTGGCCGTCGTCTATGACGAAAAAGAGGATGTCGACAAATCCGCCTTTCCCGCCGGCGTGCCGCTGTTCGAGCGGGCCGAACTGGAGACGGTGCAAAAGGACATGGCGACGAAGGACGGCGTGTCGGTCATCGTCTATGTCCAGACCTGTGCCGCCGAAAAGCGCCGTCGCCGCAAGCGGGGCAACTTCCCCGATCCGGACCAGCGCGTGTTCATCAACACCGACGTCTGTGAGGGCTGCGGCGATTGCGGGGTGCAGTCGAACTGCGTGGCAATCAACCCGGTGGAGACGGAACTGGGCCGCAAGCGCGCCATCGACCAGTCGAATTGCAACAAGGATTTCTCTTGCCTGAAGGGGTTCTGCCCCTCCTTCGTCACCCTGACGGGTGCGCAGGCCAAGAAGGGGGCAACCGCTGCGGTTGATCTGCCGAACTTGTCCGCGCCCGAGCTGCCCGCGATCGACGGCACCTGGAATGTTGTGGTGACCGGCGTTGGCGGGACAGGCGTCGTGACCATCGGCGCCGTGCTGGCGCAGGCGGCGCAAATCGACGGCAAGGGCGCCGCCATGATGGAAATGGCGGGCCTCGCGCAGAAGGGCGGCGCTGTCCATATACATCTGCGGCTGGCGGAAAAGCCATCTGATATCAGCGCGGTGCGTGTCGCCACTGGCGAGGCGGACGCGCTGATCGGTGGGGATCTCGTTGTTTCGGCCGGGGCCAAGACGCTGGGCCTGACGCGCACCGGGCGCACCGGGGCCGTGGTCAACAGCCATGAAATCATCACTGGCGATTTCACCCGGGACACCGAGTTTTCCCTGCCAACGGATCAGTTGCAGATCGCCCTTGAGGCGCGTCTGAAAGACAAGCTGGCATTCTTCGATGCGTCCGAACTGGCCCGCGTGACGCTGGGCGATTCGATCTTTTCCAACATGATGCTGCTGGGCGCGGCGTGGCAGCGAGGCCTTGTGCCGCTATCGCACGAGGCGATCGTGGAGGCGGTGAAGCTGAATGGCGCAGCCGTGGACAAGAACCTGCGTGCGTTCGAGATCGGCCGCTGGGCGGTGACGCACCCGGAGGACGCCAAGGCGTTGCTCACGCCGAATGTGGTGCCCATGCCCAAAAGCCTGGAGGAAAAGATCGCCTTCCGGGCCGATCATCTTGTCGCCTATCAGGGCAAGCGGCTGGCAAAACGCTACCGCGCGCTGGTCGACAAGATCGAGGATGCGCGCCTGCGCGAAGCGGTGGCAAAGGGTTATCACAAGCTGCTGGCCTACAAGGATGAATATGAGGTCGCGCGGCTGTTGCTGGAAACCCGGTCCAAGGCCGCGGAGACCTTTGATGGCGATTTCAAGATGACATTCAACCTCGCGCCGCCGATCTTGTCGAAGACGGGCGCAGATGGCCGCCCGGTGAAAAAGACATTTGGTGAGGGCATGTTGCGCGGGTTCGGTGTGCTGGCACGGTTGAAATGGCTGCGCGGCACGCCCTTCGATCTCTTTGGCCGAACGGAGGAACGCCGCATGGAACGCGCGCTCATCGCCCAGTTTGAGGCCGACATGGCTGAATGGCTGCCAAAGGCGCGTCCGGAAACCATGGACGCACTGGTGGCCCTGGCCGAATTGCCGTTGCAGATCCGCGGGTTTGGACCGGTCAAGGCGGCAAACGAGGCAAAGGCCGCCAAGCGCCGCGAAGAACTTCTGTCAGTGCTCAAACAGGGCGGGGCACCGCTCAGGGCTGCGGCAGAGTAAGGCACATCCAGCTTCGTCGGGATCTATTCACCATTGTGTCACATGGTGTGGTCATAACCGGCGAAGCTGGATAACATGTTTGCAAGATTGGCCATAAGGACCGCTGCCGATGCCGAACCGGCGTGAGATTGCGCGGGACATCTCCTACAGCTACTCGGCCACCACGCGGGGCGGGCGTGCCATGATCCGCCTCATGGAGAACGCCACCGGCCGTTTCAGCCTGATCAAGCGGGCCAGAGGCTATGAAGCGGAGGTGGCGGAGGGCCGTGACTTCTGGCAGGTCATTGTCGAACGCTATGGCCTCGGGCTGGAGGTCATGACTGGATCGCTGGACAACCTGCCCAGACAAGGGCCGTTGATCGTCATTGCGAACCATCCTTACGGCATTCTCGACGGGCTGATCATGGGGCATATCCTGTCGGTTGTGCGCGGCGATTTCCGGATCTTGGCCAACAGCGTCTTTCGCAAGGCGGAGGAACTGGACAAGATCATCCTGCCGGTCAGTTTCGACGATACCAAGGAAGCTGTGCAGCAGAACATCGCCACCCGCAGGGAATCGATGGACTATCTGGGGCGCGGTGGCTGCATCGGGATCTTTCCCGGTGGGACCGTCGCCACCTCTGAACGGCCTTTCGGCAAGCCGATGGATCCCGGTTGGCGCACCTTTACCGCTCGGTTGATCGCGAAATCCGATGCCACCGTGGTGCCCATTTACTTTGACGGCCATACGTCCCGGTTGTTTCAACTGGCCAGCCATCTTCACGTCACGCTGCGCATGGGCCTGCTGATCAAGGAATTCCGCAAGCGTGTCGATATGCCTGTCCGTGTCGCCATCGGCGAGCCGATCCCACGGTCCGAGATCGACGCCCGGGCAAAGGATGCGCGCGCGATGATGGATTTTCTCCGCAAGGCGACGTATGAGCTTTCACCGACTCCCCTGACGTCCCTGGGCTATGGGTTCGAGTTCGACGCAAGACACAAGGAAAAGCCGAAGGCGCGCCATTGATCGTGGTCCGCGTCGCCGGAACATCGAGGGCGTGAGCGGATGGCAGTAGGCGTATTTGACAGCGGCCTTGGCGGGCTGACGGTGCTGGACGCGGTCAGCAAGCGGCTTCCCGAGGTTCCTTTCGTCTATTTCGGCGACAATCGGAACGCACCCTATGGTGTGCGCGATGCCGAGGATGTCTATCATCTGACCACATCCGCAGTGGAACGGCTGTGGGAGGCCGGCTGCGATCTGGTCATTCTGGCCTGTAACACCGCCTCTGCGGCGGCGCTGCGTCGGATGCAGGAATCCTGGGTGCCGCGCGACAAGCGTGTGCTGGGTGTTTTTGTCCCCCTGATCGAGGCGCTGACAGAGCGGCAGTGGGGCGACAACTCTCCCCCGCGCGAAGTGGGGGTGGAACATGTGGCGCTGTTTGCCACACCTGCAACGGTCCGCAGCCGGGCCTTTCAGCGGGAACTTGCGTTCCGCGCAATCGGTGTCGATGTCGAGGCGCAGGCCTGTGGCGGTCTGGTGGATGCCATCGAAGAGGGCGACATGATCCTTGCCGATGCCCTTGTGCGCAGCCATGTCGACGCGCTGAAGCGCAAGATGCCCACGCCGGAGGCGGCGATCCTCGGCTGCACCCATTACCCGCTCATGCAGGATATCTTTCAGGCGGCGCTGGGACCCGATGTCAGGGTCTATTCGCAGGCCAGTCTCGTGGCGGAGTCGCTGGCGGACTACCTGACGCGCCACCCCGACATGTATGGATCCGGCGGCCAAAGCCGGTTCCTGACCACCGGCGATCCGCTGCGCGTGTCACAGCACGCCACGCAATTCCTGCGGCGCAAGATCACCTTTGATGCTGCGTGACCCTGCGTGATACGTCCCGGTCGACGTAATGGTGGCAAGGCATCGACCACAAAAGGCCCCTCAGGCACCCTTGGCTTCGGGCCGTTCACCGACATCGCCGGACCACCACGCGCGCTTGAGGCCTTGATAGACGGTAATCTTCGTGTCTGCCGGAAAGGCCGACAGTTCATCTTCGCGGTAGGCCAGACTTTGTCCGACGCGGCCACTGTCCTCGCGCCATGTCAGTCGATAGCGGTAACGGTTGTTCACCCGGTAGCTGGTGCGTGTCAGGCCGGTCACCACCGCCGTTTCACGGGCGCCGTAACGGCGCGCCCGAACGGCGGCCACGGCCTTGCGACCGGGAATCCATAGCGCGCCGAGCGTCAGAAGCCCGAAGATCAGCGCGACCCATCGCGTGATCGTGGCTGTGCTGCGGTTTTCGCCACGGCTGACCTCGATCCTGTCCGGCTCGCTTTCCAGATACCAGATCCTGTGCACCTCCCCGACGGTGGTGCGATTGTAGACCGATGATCCGACAGAGCGGGTCACGGTGATCTGCTCACCCTGTCGTGTTTCGAACCGCAGCTCCAGGTAATAGGTCACCTTACGGTCGCCATCGCTGTCGGTGGTCACCCGCTCATAGCGGTCCAGAACCTGCGCCGATGCCTCGCGCCCTTCGTTGTCGAACCGTTGCGCGAGGCCGAGTGAAGAATTGCTGATCACCGTCAAAAGCAGGAGGCTTGCGCCAAAGACCAGCGCCAGCCAGCCCCCCATGCGCCAGAAAAGACGCCAAAGTGGAACGGGATCGGAGCCTGCCACATGTGCCATGCACCGAGCATGGCGCTTCGCCGCGCGGTGATCAAGCAGGTCAACAAGGATTTTCCGGATTGAACGCAGGGCCGGACCCCGCTATAGGCCAGCGCATGAGGACCCTTGGCATGACTGCTCAGTCTGGCTTGCACCTGCGACGATGACGGTGAAGGCGTGCCCGCGTTTCGCGGGCCTCTGTGTCCGTGTCCATACCTCTTGCGGGTCCAGCGTTGTCCCGCGTCAAGATTTCCAGGTGATCCCATGACCCATTCCATCGCCATCATCGGCGCGTCCGGCTATACTGGCGCGGAGCTTGTCCGGCTTCTTGCCACGCATCCATCCTTTGACATCAAGGCGCTGGCCGCCAATTCAAAGGCAGGGCAAAGCATGGCGCAGGCCTTTCCGCATCTGCGCCACCTCGATCTGCCGGACCTTGTGACCTGGGAACAGATCGATTTCGAGGGCATCGACCTGTGTTTCTGCGCCCTCCCGCACAAGACCAGCCAGGAGGTGATCTCCAGGTTGCCCCGGTCGGTGAAAATCGTCGACCTGTCGGCCGATTTTCGGCTGCGCGATCCCGCCGCCTATGAAACATGGTATGGCAATCCTCACAGCGCGGTGGAGATGCAGACAGAGGCGGTCTATGGACTGACGGAGTTCTACCGCGAAGAGATCCGCGCCGCGCGGTTGGTGGCCGGAACGGGCTGCAATGCGGCCACGGGGCAATACATCCTGCGCCCGCTGATTTCCGGGGGCCTGATCGATCTGGACGAGATCATCCTTGATCTGCAATGCGGCGTCAGCGGGGCAGGGCGCGCTCTGAAGGAAAACCTGCTGCATGCCGAACTGAGCGAGGGCACGAATGCCTATGCGGTGGGTGGCACGCATCGTCATCTGGGCGAATTCGATCAGGAACTGAGCACGCTCGCGGGGCGGGAGGTTCAAATCCAGTTCACGCCCCATCTGGCGCCGTTCAACCGGGGTATCCTTGCCACCGCCTATCTGAAGGGCGATCCGCAGGCGATTCATGCGGCGCTTTACACGGCCTATGCCGATGAACCCTTTATCCAGGTCTTGCCGTTTGGCGAGACACCATCGACGCATCATGTGCGGGGATCGAACTTCTGTCACATCGGGATGAACAGCGACCGCCGCGGCGGGCGCGCCATCGTGGTGGCGGCGTTGGACAACCTGACCAAGGGCAGTTCGGGGCAAGCGTTGCAGAATGCCAACCTGATGCTGGGAGAGGTCGAAACCGCCGGGCTGATGCTGGCCCCCTGTTTCCCCTGAGCCACCTTGCCGGGGTCTTCCACCCGGCAAGGCAGTCCTCGCATCATATCAATCACACGCAACCGCGCCTGCGGTCCTTGCGTGGCATGAAAGGCTGCGGGGGCCGAGAGTGCAATAGACGCGGGCGTCGATGCCGCGGCATTTCGCGCCGCATCTCCCCAAATCGGCGGAGATCGCCTATATTTACGCAAGTGGTGCACCAGCACATCTGGAGGAAGGTCCATGGCATTGAAAACGCTCAAGAAAAAAAGGCGAATCCAGATTGTCGCGCTGGCCGCCGTGGCGCTTGTGATCTCGACCGCGTTGATCGGCTATGCAATGCGGGATGGCATCAACTTCTTTCGCTCGCCAAGTCAGGTCATAGCAGAGCCGCCGCAGCCCTCGGAGACGTTTCGTATCGGTGGATTGGTGGAGGAGGGCACATTGGTGCGCGGGGACGGCGAACAGGTCCGGTTCAGCGTGACCGATGGCGGGGCGACCGTTCCCGTGGTCTTTACCGGTGTTCTGCCCGATCTGTTTGAAGAAAATCAGGGGATGGTCGGCACCGGGCGCTATGTGAACGGCGTTTTCGAGGCCTCAGAGATACTGGCGCGGCACGATGAAACCTACATGCC
>CAZRZN010000090.1:0-14811 GCA_964604565.1 uncultured Rhodobacterales bacterium | reverse complement strand
CCGATCTCAAGCCAGTGACCGCCCGACCATGGCGTTGCCATGCTCAATTCGACGGTTTCATCCTGCGCGAACGCGCTGGTGGTGCCCAGACCGAGGGTCAGGGCCACGATGGCGGTCGTTTGCGAAATCTTGTTCATGAGATGTGCTCCTACGCTTTCAGTGAGAGGAAGTTTGAGCGCGCATTGCGACGCGCTCGGCGGAAAGAACCCGCAGGTCCTGGCCGGGTCGACATTGATGTCAGGGGGCATCTCCGGATCATTGCAGTGCTCCGAACCGGCGCATCGTTGCGGCGGCAAGACTGAAGGCGGTGATGGCCGATGTTTTCGGATTTGCTGGGTCCGGTGTATTGCGAAACCGCATGAAACTTTCCCCGAGGGGACCGTGGATCAAGATCTCGTGCGTGTTCTGATCCACCTCGGGATCAGCGACCACACGGACGCGTGTGCGCTCGAAGCCTGCGGAAAGGGCGATGGTCAGCCCGGCGTTCAAATTCTTTGGATAGCGTCTTGCTGCCTCCCGCGCATCGCCCTCGTAGAGCGTCACAGCGCCTTGGGTCACGGCCTCCGACAGGCCGAGGGATGCAATCTCCGACGTCCAGGCGGCGGGCGGCTTACGCGAGGTGTATGTCACATGCGTTTCGGCATGAAGGGCTGCCGCAGCGATATGATCAAGCCCCCCGACCGCGCCGGCGGGAACGATCAGGTGACTGTCCTTTTCGTCACAGATCGGCAGGATCCTCGCCATGAGGTCCGCATCCTGTAGCGCCCCGACAGATGCCGCGACCACGTCGATCCCCGCTGTCAGACAGGCTGGGACATAATGCGCGAACGCTTGGGCCGATGCGGCCTCAACCACGATATCAGGTTGCCAGTCGACAAGCCCCGCAATGGAGTCGATCTGTTCTGCCCTGTCACCAGCATTTCCGCCAATATCACTGGTGCGCGTCATGATCCCAAGCCGGTAGCCCGGCTCAGACAACAGGATCTGCGCAACGGAGCGGCCGATGGCACCAAAACCGATCAACCCGACCTTGCGTTCGGGTGCGGCGGAGGCTGAATTGCCCGTCAACTGTGATCCACCGTGCCGCGCTCCGCCTTCAGGGCCCGCAGCGCCAGGATGGACTGATCACGCCACGCGACCTTTTCGTGCAGCGCATCCAGCGGGATCCGACCGCGTGCATAGGCCTCAAGCTCGGCCACCGTTTCCGGGGTGATCACCTCGCCAAGCCCGTAGTCCTTGGCGCGATCGTTGAAGAGAAATCCGAAGTTCTGAAGATATTGCCGGATGCCGCCCTGCGCGTTGAGGTCGACCCCTTCGAACGGTCCCAGAAAGGCCCAGCGCAGGCCGAAACCCTGACTGATGATGGAATCGATGTCTTTCGGATCGATCAGTCCTTCGCGCATCAGTGTCAGCATTTCCACGATCAGCGCGGCCTGCATCCGATTGAGAACGAAACCCTCGACTTCCTTTTTTATGTGAACCGGGGTTTGGCCACAGTCCCGCATGAAGTCCGTCGCCGCGCGGAATACAGCGTCAGAGGTGAAGGGTGCCGGGCAGATTTCGGTCACCGGCAAAAGATGGGGCGGTGTTGCCGGGTGAACGACAATGCAGCGGTCCCGGCATGCCAGATCGCTTGCGAAAAGAGAGACCGGAAAGCTGGATGTCGTGGTCGCGAGGATGGCATCTGCCGGTGCGAGCCGATCAAGTTCGGCAAAGATCGCCTTCTTGCTCTCCAGCTTTTCCTCGATGCACTCATGCACGAATTCAGCCTTCTCGACGGCGGCCCCAAGCGTGTCGTGGACGGAAATGCGATTCAGGACACGCTCGACGGTTTCGCCCTCCGACAACAAGGAGGCGGAGTCGCCGATGCTGCTGTGCAACGCCATCCGGATCTGATCGCGGCGCTCCGCGCTGCGCTCATAGATGGCGACACTGCACCCGGCCCGGGCATACACGATCGCCCAAGAGCTTCCGATAACACCGGACCCTGCGATGGCGGTCTTCGAGATCGTCATTCATACATCCTTGTTGACTTTAGGGACACGGACTGTCGCCCAAACCGATTTTCTTGGGGGAGGCAGGCTCAGACTTGGGGCGAATAGCGCCGCGAAAGCTCGTTCCGGTCCTGGTAGCTTGCCTCGAACACCGCCGCCGCCAGGGTCGCGCGCACGTGCAAAGTGTCCTCGCCGACATTGCGAAAGCCGTGCCAGGCTCCGCAGGGAATCAGAACCGACTGGTTCGGCGTGACGACCATGCTTTCGTCGCCCAGCCAAATCTCAGCCTTTCCCGCGATGATCTCGAGAACTTCCTCCACCGCGTGTATGTGCATCGGGGCCCCAAGGCCCACGTCACACCACTGCTCAAAGATGCACAATTGATGGGCGGAGGTGAGCGCCGAGGCACGCATCTGTGTCCGCACGCCGTCGCGCCAGGTTTCCAGCTCCGCAGTGTTGTGATCTTCGACCTTCATCGCATGTTTTCCTTCGTTTCAGACTGGCAGAAAGCGGCACGCCAGCCTCAGGCGGGACCGCTAGATGCCGCAGGAGGCATATCGGATTGCCGCAAGCGCCAAGATCCCCAACGTCCGCGGGCCGCCAGATTTACCCTCACCCCCGCCGTGCCGGGGTTGCGTGAGGAAGTCGCTAGCATCAAGGCCGCTGCCCCTGTCCAAAAATCCTAAGGGCTGCTCAGATACCCGCCCTCCAAGTTCAGGCTAAGGCTACATTTTATACAATTTATTGGAAGCGTTTTTTGAAATTAATGGAAAGCCGTCGCGTTTTCAGATGGTTGTGAGAGTTTTTTGAGCAGGTAGCTCGATCCAGGAGCATTTTACAGCCACGGACGTCAATCTTGGCGGAACAGGACCGGCGCGCCAGAGATATTGATCAGCCTTGGTAGGTGATCGGTCAGAGCATGGCGTAAGGCAGCCCTTGGCCACATCGGTCAATCGTCTGGAACCGTGAGGCACGTCAGTCGCTAAAACGGCAACGACGTCTCAACCGCGCAAGTCTCTTGTGTCACCTTTGGCAAACGCCGCCAGAAGTTCGTCGCGCGCATGGAGGATATGCTCTGCCATCACCCGGCGCGCCTCATGGATGTCACGGTCTGCGCAGGCTTTGAGCAGGCGGCGATGCTCCAGATCGGCCGCTGTCTTGGTATTTTCGTTCATGCTCATTTGCATCCGCACGTAACGGCTGCCACTGCGGTGCAGATTGTGAATGATCCGCATGGTCCGGTCCCTTCCCGCCGGTTCCAGCAGGATGCGGTGCAAATCCCAATTGAGTTCGCCCCACCTGCGCACATCGACAACCTCTCCCTTTGTGCCGTCAAGGCGATCAAGAACCTCGCGGGCGGCGGTGATATGGGCGCGCTTCAGCCGTGGAATGGACCGCGTGATCAGGTCCGCTTCCAGCATCGCACGCAAGTCGAATTCTTCTGCGATCTCGGAAAGCGAAAGCCGGGAAACGGTATATCCATGGTGGGCCTTCTGTCGCACAAGACCTTCGCCCTCGAGCTGTAGCAACGCCTCGCGCACCGGGATCCGGCTGGCGCCATACCGCTGTGCCAGCCGGTCCTGACGCAGTGCGGTTCCCTCCGGCAATTGGGCTGAGAGAATGTCTTCACGCAGACGATCGACGATGCGCGCATGGAGTGTGGGACAACCATCTTTGCCCTCGCCCGGCACCTGAGGCTCCCGGATGACCTTGTTCGAGGTCGCCGTCACGGGCCGTTTCATCGAACTACCTCCAGTTTTTTTCGGGCGCATCGGTCATTTCTATACCAGCTTTTTTATACAGTTTTCGGAGTGTTGACCACCTGAAACCGGCAGTTTTCAGACGAGTTGGCAGGTCTACGAGGGCCGGTCTCGATTGCTGCGCCGTTCAGATCTGCCCCATGGCGGGAACAGAGGCGAACCATGTCCCTCTGTATTCATTTTGAAGACGCCCTGGACAGCAGAGGCGTCCAAGGTCCGCATCACCTGGTCCCAGCAGGCGGGATTTGTGAAAACAGCGCAAGACGTTGGCCCAGGCCGATCCCGATTTCATCGCAGTGTTCGCGAAACGTTCAGCTTCACCGAAAGGAACGCTCGCCCGCGCAGGGTCACAACGCATGTCGGCTCTGTCTGCCCAGACAGGCCGGGCAGACTGCACAAGGGCACAGCAGGGACGCGGCGCGCGGATGTCATTGACGCCAGCAGTGAACGGGCTGGCAGGCCGAGCGCCTTGCAAGGAGGCCGCCGGAACGAACGTAGACAGCCGCACGCAGCAGGATACAGCGCCTTCGCAGGGGCCGCGTCCGCTACCGGTCAACGGTGTCCGCACGCAAACTCAGATACCGTTACGCCTGACCGGGTGGATCTTCGATCATCAGCAGTTCGAAGGTTACGCAGACCGGGCTTTTGCCCGGCGCCAGAGGACCGGAAAAATGCCCGGCCTCCGGGTCCACGCAATACATCGGCACGGTAATCTCGCCGCTGTCGACGTAGGCGTCCTGCATCACGAAAACCTCGGAGATTGACGAGATCATGGCAGTTGACCCGTCTGTAAACTCCGCGCCTATCAGGCTCCCGACACCAAAGACGCGAGCCGAACGAAACCCGGCATCCGACGCGATTTGCAGGATGCAGGCGCTGATATCGTGATGTGGATTAACCTTGGCGATCACCGCATTGCCGCTGTCCTGACCGCCCGTCGGGTGAAAGACAGGAAACTGCGTCTCTTCGTTCAGGGACACGTCAAAGACCCCACCGGTAAAGGCGTGAAGCGTGACGTTTGCCCCCTCGGACAGCGTAACCTCATCCGGCAGCAGATGCCCGGCACGGGCACCGCAGCCCACCTCGTCCCAGACCGCATGCGCATGCAACCACCAATCGCCATCGCGGCGCCCGACGATCGCTGTCCCGGCCTGAATGCGGGCCGCCTCTCCGGCGCGGGGCGCGCTATACCAAGCCGCATGTATGCCGTCTGTCGACCGATCCGGCCCGACATAGCGGTAAGGCCCCATTGCCATGCCATCCAGAACGATCACGCCGCTCTCGCAGCCCTCCGCCTCCATCACGCGGGCAACCTCCTGCATCAGAATGCCGCCCGCTTCCAGACGCACATCGCGTGAGACCACCGTGCCCATTGCCGTCTGGAAAGGCACGGAGGCCGGCGTGCCCGGGTGACGAATGTCAACGCGCAACGACATCAGGCTGCCCCCGCATCAGGATCGGGCCACAGGCCCTGTTCTTGCAGAACCTCGCGCACCAGTTTCTTGGTGATCTTGCCGTAGCCCGATTTGGGCATCTCATCGAGGAATATGACCCTGTGCGGCAGCTTGTAGCGCGCGATGCGCTGCATGAGGAATGCCGTGATATCCGCCTCGCTCAGGTCCGAGTCCGGCGTGCGGACGCAGACGGCCACCCCGATCTCCCCCCATTTGGGGTCCGGGGCACCGAGGATGGCAACCTCGCTCAGCTCATCGAGGGTCAGCAGGATTTCCTCGATCTCGCGCGGATAGACGTTCGATCCGCCGGAGATATACATGTCCGACGCCCGCCCCGTGATGAAAAGATACCGCTGCGCGTCGAGATGCCCGAGATCGCCTGTCCGGAACCAGCCGTCGCGGAAGGCCTTGGAATTGGCGCCCTCGTCCCGGAAATACCCCGCGCAGACCGCCGGACCCGCGACGCAGATCTCACCGGTTTCCATCGGCCCAAGGTGGCTGCCAGCGTCGTCCTGGATCGAGACATGAAGGCCGGTCCGCTCAAATCCGCAGGTGCCGACGCGCGCCTCCGGTGTGTCCTCGATGTGGTGATCGGTGGCGGGCAGCACCGTGATCGCGCCGGTCACTTCGCCCAGTCCGAAATACTGCACCAGAACCTTGCCCAATTTGCGCAGCGCGTGTTTCTGATCGGCGCGGTACATCGGCGCGCCCGCGTAGATCACGTAGCGCAGGCTGGAATGATCGAATTCATCGACCGATGAATGTTCGGTGAGCATTTTCACGATGGTGGGCACCGTAAACATGTTCGTCACGGCATGGCGTTCGACCAGCTCCCAGGCGATGGCTGGGTCCATTCTGCCGGGCGGCATCAGAATGGACGAAGCACCGGCGGCGATCTGGCACAGTTGATGCATTCCGGCCCCATGGGACAGCGGCGCAACGACAAGGCTGTGATCGTCTGGGCCGGTTCCGGGCATCAGGTCATTGAGGTGATTGACCGTGACAAAGGTCAATTGCCCATGGGTCAGCACGACCGCCTTGGGGTGGCCGGTCGATCCGGAGGTGAAGAACAGCCATGCGGGGGCATCGCGGTCGACATCGGCGTTCGGGACGTCCTGCCCGATGAACTCGGCAATCAGGCTATCGTAGGATGTGCCAAATCCGGATCCGATGCAGATTACATCGCGCAGGCCCGGATGCGCGGCCTGGCAGGCCTCGGCGTGGGGGCCACTTTGTTCGTGACACAACATCAGCGACACATCGGCTTTTTGCGCAAGATACGCGATTTCATGCGGGTGCTGGCGATAGTTCGACGGCACCCAGACCGCGCCGATCCGCCAACATGCCAGCATCGATTCGACGATCTGGTTGTTGTTGGGCGTCTGGACCAGAACACGGTCGCCCGCCATGACACCGAACCGGTTGCGCATCGCGGCGGCCAACGCGCTGACGCGGGCGTCCAGTTGGGCCCAGGTCAAGGTCAAGTCACCCCAGACAATGGCCGGCCGATCACCAAGGCGCGCGGCATTGCGCGTCAGAAAATGCGCGAGATTGGTCGTTCGCGTCGACCAGGGCAGCGCGGGGTCGCGGTTGGCGGACGCGCTCATTTCACGCGTTCCAGGATCGAGACGTAATTGGCCACCGCAGCGCCGCCCATGTTGAAGACCCCCGCAAGACTTACATCGGGCAGTTGCATCGTCTCGGCCTCTCCGGCCAGTTGCATCGCTGCCATGACATGTTGCGAAACGCCTGTTGCACCCAGAGGATGGCCCCGCGATTTCAATCCGCCAGACGGATTCACCGGCAATCTTCCGTCGCGCGCGGTCACGCCCTCGCGGATGACGCGCCCACCCTCGCCGCGCGGCGCAAGGCCCATTGCCTCATATTCCAGCAATTCGGCGATTGTGAAACAGTCGTGGGTTTCCACCATGTCCAGATCATCCAGCGCCACGCCCGCCTGTTCCAGCGATTTCGCCCATGCGCCCCGCGCACCGGCGAACTCGGTCGGGTCACGACGCGACAGGGCAAGCACATCATTGACCTGATTGTGCGCGCGAAACGCAATGGCGCGCTCCACCTCGGCAGCAACCTCCGGGGCGGCAAGGACAATCGCCGCCGCACCGTCCGAAATCAGAGAACAATCGGTCCGCCGCAGCGGGCCCGCAACCAATGGGTTCTTTTCGCTAACAGTGTTACAGAACGCGACGCCGAAATCCTTGTGCATATGCGCATAGGGGTTCAACATGCCGTTATGGTGGTTTTTGGCTGCGATCATGGCCAGTTCCGTCGACTGGTCGCCATAACGCTGGAAATAACTGCCGGCGATCTGGCCAAAGATTCCGGCAAATCCGCCGTCGATATCGCCCTCCTCCTCGCGATAGGAGGCCGTCAGCATGATGTCACCGGCCTTCGCGGTGGGGGTCGTGGTCATCTTTTCGGCACCAACCACGAGCGCGATCTTGCCACGGCCTGCCGCGATGAAATCCATCGCGGCATAAAGCGCGGCCGACCCAGTGGCACATGCGTTTTCAAGGTGGGTGGAAGGCACATGCGCCAGCTCCGGCACGGCCATGCCCACGAGGGACCCCTCAAAGGCCTGCGGCGAAAATCCGTTGTTGTAGACACCCACGAAAATCCCGTCGACCCGATCACTACCGACCCCGGCATGCGTCAGCGCATCCGGAATAACCGTCCCCATCAACTCGATCAGGGTCTGCTCGGGTGCCTTGCCGAATTTCGAGTGGGCCCATCCTATCATCTGTGGTGTGATCATGACACTCTCTCTCACTGTTCGTCCGGGCCGCCATAAGCGGCAAACCTTTTTTGCAATCGCCTTTCGACGACGCGCGCCTCTCGTCGCAACAGGCACGCCAGTCGGCTTTGACGGGCCTCGTCCATTCTGTTGTCCAGCGCGGCGATCGACAGCGCCCCCAACACGTCCCCGGTCGGCGCACGCAGCGCCACCGCAATGCCCCATGACTTGGCAAGATAGAGACCCGCGTTCAACGCCCAACCCCGGGCGCGACACTGCGCGATTCCCTCCTCCAGAACCTCCGGTGAGAAGGCGGGGTAGTTGGACGCCAATTCATTCTCTGTCTCGGCACGGACAAGCGCCACTTCGGCATCTGGAAGCGCCGCCAACATCGCCATGCCACCGGCCCCCACGCCAAGGGGGTGACGATCCCCGGTCTGCAACGCATGTGTCCGGATCGGAAAGGCGCCGTCCTGCCGATGCAGGCAAACGGAATAGGCCCCTCTCCGCACGGACAGGAAACTGCTGTCCTCGCTTTCCTCCGACAGCGCCAGAAGGCTGGTCATCGCCACTTCAAGCAGGTTGAAGCGGCGTTGCGCCATGACGCCCAGAACATAAGCCTCCGGACCAAGGGCATAGCGGCGCGTGAGCGCGTCCTGTTCCACAAGACCGGCACGAATGAGGGCCAGCATCAGGCGGCGGATCGTCGGCCGAGCAAGACCAGACGCGTGTGACAGATCGGCCATGTTGGCCGCCCCGTCCCCGCGGGCAACGTGGGACAAAAGCATGAGCGCGCGGTCGACACTCTGACTGCCTCCGCGGAAATCCGCCCCTATTTTCCCCTCACCGTCCATAATGTGGATGAAAGCCTCTTGATCAATCTCGATGTTCTTGAGTTTTGTGCCACAAAACAAGAGGAAATTTTATATTTACAGAAAAGCGAAATTTCCCTTATCCTTTATGGTCTAGCATATCCACAATATGGATGTCTTGCGTGACGGCGTTTTGGCGCTCGGACGCGAAAGGGAGGAAACCGAATGAAGAAATATTTCGCCGGCTTGGCGGCCGGTCTGGTCATGGCCGGATCCGCGCAGGCTGAAACGATCGTCATGCAGTCGATCTATCCATCCTCACTGCCCCTGCTCGGGGATACAGGCGTGACTCTGGCCGAACAGGTCGCCGCGCTGACCAGCGGTGAGCTTGAAATCGAGTTCAACGAACCGAATGCCATCGTCGGCGGCAACGAGATGTGGGATGCGATCTCGACCGGGGCGGTCGATGCCGGATGGTATAGCCCCGGATTCGCGCAAGGCATCATCCCCGCGGCGCCGATCTTTACCGCTGTCCCGTTCGGCCCCGATGCGCGCGAATATACCGCGTGGTGGTACAATGGCGGAGGTGAGGAGCTTTGGGCGGAAATCACCGCGCCTTACAACATCCATTCGGAACTCTGCACCATCCTCGTGCCCGAGGCGTCCGGCTGGTTCGGCAATGAAATCAACAGCCCGGAGGATCTTCAGGGCCTCAAGATGCGGATCTTCGGTCTGGGCGCGCAGGTGATGCAGCGTCTCGGCGTCGAGGCGCAGTCCATGCCGGTCTCCGACACGATGACCGGCCTGCGGCTTGGCACGATCGACGCAGCCGAACTTTCCTTCCCGATGATCGACATGGCCCTCGGAATGCAGGAACACGCGCAGCACTACTATTTCCCCGGTTGGCACCAGCAGACATCGCTGATCACCTTCATCATCAACCAGGATGTCTGGGACGGCCTGACCGACCAGCAGCGCACGTCGATTTCAACCGCCTGCGCCGCGAATGTGGCAATCACCATCGCACGCGGAGAAGCGGGACAGATGGAACCACTGGCCAAGCTGGAAGAGTCCGGCGTCACCATTCACACTTGGAATGACGAAATGATGACAGCCTTCCGCGAAAGCTGGAACGCCGTTGTCGAGGAGCAGGTCGCAGCGGATGCCGATTTTGCCCGCGCATGGCAAAGCCTGTCGGATTTCCGCGAAAACTATTCGCAATGGTCTGCAATCGGCTACGTCGATTGAGCCAGAAGCCGGGCACGGGGCCGCGCCCCCTGCCCGGCATCCCTACACATGCACAGTCTCCTAACCCTTTCCGCGGCCCTTGAATGGCCCTGCAAGATTGCGGCCCGCTTTATTGGCTGGCTGCTGATGCTGCTGATGGCAGTGATCATTTATGACGTGGTGGGCCGCCGGTTCTTCAGCACCGGCTCCTTCAAGTTGCAGGAACTCGAATGGCATCTGCATGGTGCTATCGCGGTTCTTGGCTTCGGATGGGCCTATATCAACAATGCCCATGTGCGCATCGACCTGTTTTCCAGTCATATGCAGACAAAGACACGGCTGCGTATCGAGATCTTCGCCATATGCCTGTTCCTCCTTCCGTTCATGGCGCTGTTGCTGTGGTATGGCATTGATTTTGCGCATCGCTCCTTTGTCCGCGGCGAATCCAGCCCGGGCGGGGTCGGCCTCACGAACAGATGGATCATCAAGTCGGCGATACCGCTCAGCGCACTCTTGATGCTCAGCGCCGGTATGTCGGTCCTGTTCCGCGCAATCGTCGCCCTGCGGCGTCCCGATCTTCTGTCTGATCCATGGGACAGGCACGATGCTTGATCTGATCGCGACCATTCTCCCCGGAGCGATGTTCCTGTCGCTTGTGATCCTCTTGTTCTCCGGCGCGCCGGTGGCCTTCATGCTGATGGGCGTCAGTCTGGTGTTCGGCCTGCTGGCCATCTGGACCGGCGAAATGCGCGCGGTTCAGGCCAGCCTGATCCCCAGTCGCATCTTCGGCGGCACCATCGACAACGCGGTCCTTGTGGCTGCGCCGATGTTTGTCTTCATGGGCCTGATATTGGAACGCACCGGCATCGCCGAGGATCTTCTCATCACGCTGCAACGGCTGTTGCGGGCTGTTCCCGGCGGCCTTGCCCTTGCGGTGGTGTTGATGGGGACGATCCTTGCGGCGGCCACCGGCATCATCGGCGCCTCCGTGGTAATGCTGACACTGCTGGCCCTGCCCACCATGGTCCAGAGCGGATATGACAAGGGGCTGGCCGCGGGCACGGTGGCCTCGGCCGGAACGCTGGGCATCCTGATCCCGCCGTCGGTCATGCTGGTTTTCATGGGCGATCTTCTATCGATCTCTCTTGGCCAGTTGTTCATCGCGGCCTTTCTGCCTGGCCTCGCCCTGTCCTTGGTCTACGTGACCTACCTCGTGCTCCGCGCCAGCCTGAAACCCGCCCTTGCGCCCCGTCTCAAAGTGCCCGCCGATGAGGACAGGACGGGTCTTTGGCTGGAGACACTGAAATCGGTTCTGGCGCCGCTTCTGGTGATCGTGTCGGTGCTGGGTTCCATCCTCGGCGGCATCGCGACGCCGACGGAGGCGTCGGGGGTTGGCGTGTTTGCGGTGCTCCTGCTTGGCCTTCTGCGTCGTCGGATCACGTTCAAGGTGCTGAACCAGACAATGGACGGGGCGGTGCGGCAACTTGGCATGCTGTTCATGATCTTTGTCGGCGCAACGGCGTTTTCCTACGTCTTCCGCGTTGTCGGCGGGGAGCATTTCATCGTCGATACCGCACGCGCCCTGCCTTTCGGCGACTGGGGTCTGCTGTTCGCGATCATGGCGATGATCTTCGTCATGGGCTTCTTCTTCGACTGGATCGAGATCACGCTGATCATGTTACCGATCTTTGCGCCGATCGTCCGCCTGCTGGATCTTGGCGACCATGTGGCCGCGGATCAGATGATCTACTGGTTCGCCATTCTGGTGGCGCTGAACCTTCAGACCTCCTTCCTGACACCGCCTTTCGGCTTTGCATTGTTCTATCTCAAGGGGGCGGCGGGCAACCTGTTGCAGATGAAGGACATCTATCGCGGGATCGTCCCCTTTGTCGTGCTGCAACTGATCCTGCTCGGGTTGGTCATCGCCTTTCCCGGAATTGCGCTCTGGCTTCCTGAACGGTTGTCACAATGACGGGGCGCGTCGCGGGAAAATCTGCGGCCGTGATCGGCGCCGGGTCCATCGGGCCGGGTTGGGGCAACGGAAAGGCCGCCGCGGTGCTCTATGCGCGCGAGGGGGCGCAGGTTCTCTGCGTCGATCGAGACCGCGCCGCAGCAGAGGAAACCGCGGCGATCATCCAGGGCGAAGGCGGCACCGCCGAGGTCTTTGTGGGGGATTTAACGGATCCCGCCGCCGCAGCGGCAATGGCCGAAGCGGCGCAGTCCAGGTTTGGGGGATTGGATATTGTCCATTTCAACATTGGCACAAGCAAGAAGGGCGGCGTTGCAGAAACCTCATCCGAAGATTGGCGGCAGGTCTTTGCCGTCAACCTCGATGCCGCCTTTCATGTCACAAAGTCTTGTCTGCCGTTGCTGCAGACCCGCGGCGGCGCCTTTGTCTATATCTCCAGCCTCGCGGGACTGATGGGCGGCCCCTACAGCTATGTCGGTTATGAGGCGTCAAAGGCGGCACTGTGCCGCTTTGCCCGGTCGGTGGCTCTGGAAGGGGCGCCTTTCGGTGTGCGGGCAAATACGGTCGTGCCCGGCATGATCGACACGCCTCATGTCACCGCCCTGATCGCGGGAGATATGGATATCGAGGCCCTGCGCACGGCACGCGCCGCGCAGGTTCCCCTTGGCCGGCAAGGCACCGCCTGGGACATAGCAGAGGCGGCCCTGTTCCTGGCCTCGGACGCCGCAGCTTTCATCACCGGGACCGAATTGATCGTGGATGGCGGAATGTCCGGCCGATTTGCCGCGGTCCCGCAGACCACAGCTTAGGGAGACAAGAAAAATGGCGCAAAAACTGGCGTTGGTGACGGGGGCCGCGCGCGGCATCGGTTTGGCAACCACAAGGCTGTTTCTGGAGGATGGCTGGCAGGTTGCCATGGTCGACCGGGACAGCGCGGAACTCCTTCAGGCCGTTGACGGTCTGGAGAGCGCGCGCGCCTTCGTATATGATGTATCGGTCCCGGATAACGTCGATGCGATGGTGGCAGAGACACTCGCCGCCTTCGGACGCATAGATGCCGTGGTCAACAACGCCGGTGTGGCGGATTTCGGTCCGATCAGCGACACCTCATTCGAACGCTGGCGCAGAGTGATGGAAACCAACCTCGACGGCGTCTTCCTTGTCAGTCAGGCAACCACCCCTGCCCTGCGCGAAAGCCGCGGTTCGATCGTGAACATTGCCTCCATTTCCGGGCTCCGCGCCAGCACCCTGCGCGTGGCCTACGGGACGTCCAAGGCCGCGGTGATCCAGCTGACCAAACAACAGGCTGCGGAGCTTGGTGAGTTTGGGATCCGTTCGAATTGCGTCTGTCCCGGCCCGGTCAGGACAAAGCTGGCGATGGCCGTGCATTCACCGGAGATCATCGCCGCCTATCATGACGCGATCCCACTGAACCGCTACGGAACGGAACGGGAGATCGCGGAATTGATCCATTTTCTATGTTCCGAACGGGCCAGTTATGTGACCGGCCAGGTGATTTCAGCGGATGGAGGTTTCGAAAGCACCGGTGTTGGGCTTCCGGCATTGCGCACAGATATTTGAATTTTAAACGGTCGGAAAAGTGCCCCTCGCCACGCTCGCGCGATCGCCGTAGAGTTCCTTCCCGCTTGCCCAGATTACCGTCAGCGAACTACTCGTGCTTGCCGACATTGCCCCGCACCGCCGAAAAACCGCGCTGCCCGCACGTCCATGACGACGTTACCGGCTCAAACTGATCGAAAAGCGGCAGGATACATCCGCCTTCTGCAAGTGGAAATTGGGGTGCCGAGGAGCAAGATAACTGAGGTGTTCGGCTCATCCCCACTCCGATCGAACGTCTGACCATTGTGCAGGGTTTGAGATTAAATCTCTTGATCTGGTGGAAAAATCAGGCAACGTTGATATTGATCGGCAAGTCTCCTGAGGGTGTCGGGTAAATTCTAAACGGCACAAATACGTATGGCTGAACACAAATGTCGTTTAGACTATATTTTGCTCGTTTGTAGTGGAAGGATAGGTAAATCCAATGGCAACAGCGGCTTTGGTGAATGTCGACGACCCAATAACGGTCTTTGAGGGGACAAGTCTCAATTTTACTCTCGAATTCTCCGACTTGGTGAATGCAAATTTCACGTATTCCTATAGCTATTCAGACGTCGACGGCACGGCGGACCCTAATGACTATGTTGGCATGTCTGGGAGCGGAAGTGGCTCTTCCACAGGGCAGGATCCAGTCAGCCTGACTGCCGAGATTCCATTTGAAGCGTTGGCAGACGACCTGAATGAGGGCTCCGAAACCCTCTACCTCGATATTACGGTAACCGGCGCGACATTCGCGTCTGGCGGCACTTCTCAGCGGACTGAAGTCATAATCGTGGACAAAGGTACGTATACCGGCAAGATCGAGATCCAGGGTGTGCCGGCAGAAAGCTCAACATTGACTGCTGTTTCGACGTTTTCGAACGAAGAAGGCCCCGTTGTGGTTGACTATCAGTGGCTGCGTGACGGCACGGAGATTCCCGGCGCGACCGAGGAAACTTACCTGCTGGGTCAGGAAGATGTTGGCACAGAGATTTCAGTTGCTGTCTCCTGGACCGATGAAACGGGTGCGTTGAGCGTGACAAGCGCTGCAACACCGGAAATTTTCGATATTCTGATCCCAGGTTCGGCGGAATCCGAAGTTCTTCGAGGCACACCGGATTCGGAGTTCCTCGACGGTCGGGCAGGCAACGATCTGGTGATCGGCGGCGGCGGAGCCGATTACCTGTCAGGCGGGCCTGACAGCGACATCCTGATCGGCGAGGTGCGGGGGATCTATCACACCG
>CAZRZN010000089.1:0-15013 GCA_964604565.1 uncultured Rhodobacterales bacterium | reverse complement strand
CACCGTGTTGCCCGAGATCGCCAACCAGATCGCGCAGGCCTACAACGCGGTCGGTCAACCCGGCGTGTCGGTCGCAGTGACGCTTGAAACCGGCGGGGCCGGTCAGATCGGCGGCATCGACACCGGGTTCCTCCAGATCGCCTCGGATGGCAATGCTGGCGACATCAAGGTGCGCCCCGCGACGCTGGGCAAGGACCTGTCGCTGGCGCTGATGATGGGACCGGGACAAGGCGGGCTTGAGGTTGGTGCCCATGCCCATCGCCGCCCGGCGCCCAACGGCATCCGCATCGCCGCCTCCGACGTGCCGCAATTCATGGGCTTTGCCTTCAACGCCAAGCAGGATCTAGTCACGCTGGACCTACCCGGCTTTGACGCGACAGGCGCCGATGTAACGCGCCAGATCGACCTGGCACTTGCGCCGGGTGTGGTCGGCGCCGATCCGGTGGTGATGGACACATACCCGGCCGCGGGCACCCAGAACGGCAATCTGGATGGCGTGCGGCAACGGCTGGTCCAGATCCGCGACGCGATCAATGCCGATGCCGCCGCCAATCCGGCGCTCAATCCTTGGACCGCACATCTGCGCGGGCTGCGGCTTTCGCTCACCTCGGGCCAGGCCGAGGATCTGGACATGCCGACGGTTGAATCCGGCCCCAATACGCTGGCCTCGGTGCATGCCGCTTTCGCAGATGTGAACGTGCCGCGCTTTCGCGTCGGCGCCACCGGCACGGCAGGCACGCAGACCCCGGCCCCGATGCCCGCCAGCGACGGGATCACGCCGGTGCCCGGCGACTATGACGACGCGTTCGCGATCATCGACAGCGATGTGCCCGCCTTCAACCTGATGGTGCTGCCCCCCGACCGCGAGACAGATCAGGACATGCAGCCGATCCTGGGTCCCGCCACCGCGTTTTGCCGCCAGCGGCGCGCGATGCTTTTTGTCGACCCCCCCGGCAACTTGACGCCACAACAGATGAGCACCGCCGTCGACGACGTGCGCGTGGGCATCGCGCGGGATCACGCGGCGCTCTTCTATCCGCGCATTCTGATCAACGAAGGCACACGCGACATCGCCATTGGCGCCTCGGGCGCGATGGCCGGACTTGCCGCGCGCACCGATGCCACCCGCGGCGTGTTCAAGGCGCCTGCCGGGCAGGATCTGCCACTGTTCGGCGTGACCGGCGTGCAGCGCGAGTTGTCCAATGGCCAGGTCGGCACGCTCAACCCGCTGGGCGTCAACTGCATCACCCGTGCGCCGGCCGGTGTCCGCCCCTGGGGCGCGCGCACTTTGGACGGGGCCGACGCGTTTGCCTCGGAGAACAAGTACATCCCCGTCAAACGCACCGGTCTGTTCATTGCCGAAAGCCTGGATAACGGCCTGCAGTGGGTGGTGTTCGAGCCCAATGGCGAAGTGCTGTGGAGCCAGATCCGGATGAATGTCGGCGCCTTCATGGCACGGCTGTTCCGGCAGGGCTTCTTCAAGGGTGCCACCAAGAACGAGGCCTATTTCGTCAAATGCGACGGCGAAACGACCACGCAGGCCGATATCGATCTGGGCGTAGTCAACATTCTGGTCGGATGGGCGCCGCTCAAACCTGCCGAATTCGTGGTGATCCGCCTCAAGCAGATGGCCGGACAGATAGACGTTTGAGGATTTCGACATGCCTGAATTTACAGTCAACACCCACCGGTTCGAGCCATACAAGAACTTCCGCTTTCGGGTGAAATGGGATGAACGCTATGTGCTTGGCGTCTCGACCGTCTCGGCGCTCAAGCAGACGGTCGACACCATCACCCACCGCGAAGGCGGCGATCCCAACATTCAGCATATCGGGCCGGGCATGGTGAAATGCGACCCCGTCACGCTGGAACGCGGGATCACCTGGGATTTCGAATTCGAAGCCTGGGCGCGCAAGGTCTTCGAAGTCGGCCAGCGGGGTCAGCCCTCGCTACAGGGGTTTCGCAAGGACGCCGCGGTCGAGCTGTTCAACGAGGCGAACCAGGTCGTGCGGCGCTATTTCCTGTACAATTGCTGGGTCTCGGAGGTGGAATTCCTGCCGCAGCTTGATGCCAATTCCGCAGGCTACGCCATCGAACGGCTGGTCATGCAGGTCGAAGGCATCGCCCGCGACGAGGCCCTGGCGGAAACGATGGAGCCCTGATCGGGCCAGCTCACGTCCCAAAGGACTGTTTTCATGTTGTTTGACCTACATCACCCGCCGGGACCGGGGCAGGCTTTGCTTGCCCGAATGACCGGCCGCGCCGAACTGGCGGTGACGGGCACCGGTGCGCGCGATGCGATTGCGCTGGCCGATGCCTGTCTTGAGCTGCTGCCCGGCACGGTGCTGGCACCCGGCAGAGCCGCCGAGATGTCGGTGTCGGACCGTGACCGGTTGATGGCGGCGCTATACCGAGCGACCTTTGGCGACCGGATAACCGGCAATGCGCTGTGCGCGCGCTGTGACGAACGCTTTGATTTCGATTTTGCGCTTGGCGCCCTGTTGGGCGCGCTGTCCCCTTCGGAGGACGCACCGGACGATGAGGGCTGGTATCACGAGGCCGCCGTGCGGTTCCGCGTTCCCACCGGAGTTGATGAGCTGGCCGCCGCCGGACAGGACGCCGCGCGCGCCGCCAAGGTCATTGCCCTGCGCTGCGCGCCCGATGCACAGGACGCCGATCAGCGCAGCGCGGTCGAGGCCCGCATGGCAAAGGTCGCGCCGTTGATCGATCTGACGTTGAACGCCACCTGCCCCGATTGCGATTACGCCAATCCGCTGGCCTTCCGCGCCGAGCGCTACTTGCTGACCACCCTGCTCAACCAGCGCCACGCGGTGCTGCGTGACGTGCACCTGCTGGCGGCCCATTACCGGTGGTCCTTTGCCGAAATCACCGGCCTGCCCCGCGACACACGGCAGTTGCTGGTGGCGCAGATCCTGCGCGACAACAGTGTGCGGGCCAAGGCGGTGGCACGATGAAGGCGGGGTATTTCTCGACCCTGGGCGCACGTATCGCCGAGATGGCCGCCCCGGCGGCGCCTTTGCCGCAGCCCGAACGCTTGTCACTGGACGGCGGCGATACGCCGGACGCTGCCCCGGCCCCGCGCCCAGAGACGCCGCCCGACGCGCCGACCGCCGTGGCCGCCCAAGACGCCCCCCGCGCCGAGCCTCGGACGGACCCGGTTCCGCTGCTGCACATGGAAGAAGCGCCCGAACCTGCCCCGGCGATATCCGAGCGCCCGGTGCCGCCATTGCTGCAACCAGACACGCTGCGGCCCGCCGATCCGGTTGAGATGACGCCCGCAGAGCCGGAGGCGCCCAAGGCGACGCCGGAGGCGGTTCAAGTCTCGGACGACACTCAACCGCTGCAACCCGACAGGCCCAAGCAAGTCGCTCTGCCGGACGCTCCCACGCGAGAAACCGACCAACCAAAGGCACCAGAGGCCGACGATCCCGCCCGCCAGGACATGAGCCCCGAAGACCATCTAGCACTCTTCGAGGCCTATCTTGATCAACTGAGCGGGCACCAACCACCCGCGCCGGACCCCGCCGATCCCATTCCTGCGCCCGAGGCGCCACATATCGAACCGCCGCAAGCCGCACCCGCCGCTATAGCCCCGCCTTTGCAAGACGCGCCCGGCCCCGCAACTGAGACTCGGCAGCCACGGCTAGAGATTGGTGAGATTATCGTCACCGTCGCTGACCCCGCGCCTGGCCCAACCACCGCTTACGCCATGCCCCGCCGCCGTGTCGGCGCACGCACCCGCCGTCGCTTTGGCCACGGCCTGAAGCCGCTGTAGCGCCATGCCGGTCCCCGATATTCGATATATCACCCGAACATTGGCCCGCATGGTGCAGGAACACATGCGTGTTTCGCCGATCTGGTTGCCGCGCCCCGCGCCGGTGGTCAGCCCGCAGCCGCCGGATCAGTCCGGTGGCGCCGAGCTGACGCTGTTCCTTTACCATGTCGGCCGCGATCCGGCGCTGATGACCCTGCCACCACCGCCGCCCGAAATCGCACCGCATTTCGCGCCGCTGGGGCTGATCCTGAACTACCAACTGACGTCGCACCCGCAGACCAACGACATCGCCGGTGCAGAGGATGCGCAGGTGGCGCTGTCCGCGGCGATGCTGGCCTTTCACGAACACGCAGTGCTGTCGCACGCGTCGCGCCCCGGCGGCATCGCGCTGTTTGACACCATCGGCATCGACGATACGGATGTGGTCTTGCGCACCTCGATGCAGCCGGTCAGCCAGGCCGAGGCGGTGGGCTATTGGACCCCCGGCGACACGCCCGCGCGGCTGGCGGTCTATTACCAAGTCGCCGCCCAGCTTGAGCCGGTCGACGTGACCCGCGTCGGCCCGCGTGTCTTCGCCTTTGGCCTTGGCGTGTTTGCCAGCGGCGAGCCGCGTCTGTTCGCCGCTGAATCCCGGCTGGACCTGCGCCGTGCCGACGGCACGACCGAGCGCGTGGTACTGCGCCCCGCCGAGGTGCCATACGGTGGGCGCGTCACCTTTATCGGCGGCAATCTTGCGGGCGACGAAATCCGGCTGGTGCTGGAAAGCGACAGCTGGGCCGATCCGGTCGAGGTGGGTGCCGAGTGGGCCGTGCAGGTGGCCGATGGCGAGGTTTCGGCCACGCCCGCGCCAACCGCGCAGGGCCGCGATGTTCCGCCCGGCACCTACCGCGTCAAAGTGCAGGTCACCCGCATGATGACCGGCGGCGACGGCCAACCGCAGCCGGTGCTGTACCTGTCAAACCCGCTGACCTTTTCGATCACCCCGCAGACCGACGGGCTGACCGGACCGGACGCCGCCGGGATCGTGACCGTGACCGGGCGCGGCTTTGCGCCACCGAGCGGCGTGCCCGGCGATGCAGCGATGACGCTGCTGGGCCAGCCGCTGACGCAAGGTGCCGGACCAAACCCCGGCCCCGGAGAGTTCATCGTCGACAGCGACACGGGCCTGCGGTTCCAGGCCGATGCGGCGGCGACGCCGGGCCGCCCGCTGCCGGTGCGGGTGCTGATCCGCGGGGCTTCGGCGCCACCGCTTTGGGTGACGCTGCCATGAGCACCGCAATCCCCAAACAGGCGTCGCCCGAGCCGCAGACCCTGACCGAATGGGCGCTGAGTGTGCTGGCGCTGACGCCCGATCACCCTGCCCCCGCGCCGCCCTTTCACGAACGGCTGACGCATCTGGCGCAGGTTCTGGGCCTCGGAGCCGAAGGCTACCGGTTCCTGGCGCTGTTCTTCGGGGTGTGGCGCAGCCCAGACCTGCACGGACCGCTGACTGCCGCGCAGGCCCGGCTTGCCGCCGGAGACACCCCGGCCGAGATGCGCAACACGTTGATCTGGTGGGAAATCCTGACCGAGACCGCGATTGCGCCCGGCGCGCCGCTGGCGCTGTCCTTGGACGAGACCATCGGTGACTGGCTGGATGGCGGTAATCCGATCCCGCCGCGCTGGCATGACCGGATTTCGGTGCGCGCCGCACCGCCGCCGCTGCCGCATTGGCCGATGCAGGACCTTGTGGCGCGCGCCAGTGCGGCGCTTGGCGACCCGGAGGCCGGGCCGCTCGTTGTGACGCTCACCGGGCCGCCGGGATCGGGCGGTCGCAGCCTTGTCGCCGCGGTTTGCGCGCAGCTGGGCACCGAGGCGTTCGAGGTCGATCTGCGCGACCTTGCCCCGCCCGATGCGCTGGCGCTGATCCGGATCGCCGAGCGCGCCGCGCTGCTGGGTCTGCGGCCCGCCATCTATGTGGGCGGCGCGGGCGTCACCGTTCCCGATGCCACGCCCGTCCTGCCGTTGCGGTTCTTCCGTAGCTTCGATGGCACCGGCCCAACCCTTCCCGGCACGCCGCATCGCGTCGAGCTTGGCCCGCTGCCCCATGCCGAACGGGCCTCTGCCTGGGCCACTTTGTGCGCAGGCTTCACCGAGTGGCCCGAGAGTGATCAGGCCAAGGTTTGCGCGCTGAAGCCCGCCACGGTGGGCGACATCTCGGCCGTTGCCGCAACGGCGCCTGCCACCGCCGGCGAGGCCCTCGCCGCTTTGCGCCAACGCCAGATCGCGCGCCTTGATCCGCGCATCCAGCCGATCCCGGCGCAACTGGGCTGGCGCGACCTGATCCTGCCCGAGCGTCTGCACAGCGCCTTGCAACGGCTCAGCGCGGAAATACGGCTGTCACCTGCGCTTTGGGACGATCCCGCCGCCGCGCGTCTTTATCCGCGCGGGCGCGGTGTCTTTGCGCTGTTTTCCGGCCCCTCCGGCACCGGCAAGACCATGGCCGCCGAAGTGATCGCCCATGATCTGGGCGTTGATCTGTATGTCGTGGACACCGGCGCGATCGTGTCGAAATACGTGGGCGAGACCGCGCATAACCTGCAAACCGTCTTTGCGCAGGCCGAACATGACGCCGCAGTTCTGTTCTTTGACGAGGCCGACGGCGTTTTCGGCAAACGCACCGAGGCGCGCGACGCTCATGCGCGTTATCTGAATTCCGACACCAACGTGCTGTTGCGCGCGGTCGAAAGCTATTCGGGCGGCTGCATTCTGGCCACCAACCGGCGCGACAATGTCGACCCGGCGTTCCTGCGCCGCCTGCGGGCGGTGATGGAGTTCCCGCGCCCCGACAGCGCCCAGAGGCTGCGGCTTTGGGCCGGACTGACGCAGGCTTTGGCGCATCCGTCCGAAGATCTGTCACAGGTGTTCCAGCGGCTGGCGGATGGGCTGGACTTTACCGGCGCGCAGATCAAGAACGCGGTGCGCACCGCGCTGATCGAGGCGCGGCGTGACGGGCGCAGCGTAATGACCGCGGCGGATCTGCTGACCGGCGCCGATCACGAATTGCTCAAGGAAGGCCGGGCCCTGTCACCGGCCGAGATGGCGCGCCTGTCCGGAGGCGGCGCATGACCCGGCGCACCGATATCACCCTTGGGCGCCTTTCGGTGCCCGCGCCTTCGAAACACGACGCACAGGGCTTTGCCCGTGATGTGGCGCAGAACCTGATGCGGTCGCTGCCGGATGCGGGGGTGAGCGGCGATATTCCCCATGTCCGCGTCACTCTGTCATCAGGCGAGGCGCGCGACCCCGCTGCCGTTGCCGCTGCTGTTCTGCGTGCAATCACGTCGGGGGCACGGCGATGAAACGCGCCCAGCCCCCCAAGCCGCAAGACCGCAGGCGCCCCGCGACGCGCGGCACCACCCGCGAAAGCGCGCGACTGGAGACCGAGGCCGAACGCGCCGCCGCCCTCGTCGATGCCCGCCGCCCCGTGGGCGCGCTAAGCGCCGCTGCGCCCGCCCCGTTGCCCAATGGTCTGGACCCCGGTCAGCCGCTGCCCGCCCGGACCCGCGCCCGGCTTGAAGCCGGCTTTGCCACCGACCTGTCGGGCCTGCGCATCCATACGGGTCTTGGTGCCGCTGCGGCTGCCGCAGCCCTCAACGCAGATGCCTTTGCCGCCGGTCCGCATCTGGTGTTTGCCGACGGCGCCTATCGCCCGCAGGACGCGCAAGGTCTGCGGCTGATCGCGCACGAGACCGCGCACGCCCTGCAACAAGGCAGCGGTCCTGCGCAACGCAGCGCCGTGCCGCAGCGCGCGCCGGGCGATCCCGGCGTCGGCGGCAGCGGCACGCCCAAACCGTCCGCGGGCAAGCCCGACCTATGGGACCTTCTGCGCGATTTCTACGACGATGCCACCTATATCAGCGGCTCCAAACCCAACAGCGACTTTGCCAAGGATCTCGCATTTATGGAGGCGCTTGTCCGGCCCGCCCGGATCTTTGCACATCGGAACGATGCAGCCACGGCGAATTTCGCCGCCAAAGTCTCGGCCAAGGACGCGCTCAAATCATTGATGGGCAAATCGCTGGCCTTTGACGTTATGCAGTTCACCGATGAGAACAAGGCGGCTCTGGCCTTCCTTCTGGTCAATCCGGGCATCGAGAGCCTGGCGTCGACGACGTCGTTCATCAGCTATGTGCGCGCCAATGTCAGCGCCGATCTCCCGGCCCGGTATTTCATCGACAATCCCGAATACTCGCCACTGGCGCACAGGCAATACACCGGTTTGCTGGAACGCCTGGATGCCTACATCACCGATCCGGCAGCCAAGTTGCCCACCGAAGGGCCGATGACCCAGTACAAGCGGCTGCAAAAGGAGAGCTCGACAGACGCGTTCGAGCAGATGCGCACCCGCGCCACCGGCAAAAAGCGGCTGAATATCAATCCGCTGCAATGGGTCTTTCTGACATCGCTTGAACAGCTGGAGATCACCGTCCTGAGCAGGTTCCGCGACCGGAAACGGCGCAAGGAGATGATGGACAACTGGCACATGCCGGGGCAGGACACGCTTGGTACGTCCGCCTATTTCGACTACCTCTTTCGGCTGGACCAGATGAACGTGATCTTCAATTTCGCGCTGAAGGCCGGCGCGCCGTTCGAGGAAGCCGTCCGCCAACGCATCGAGGCGGCGCGCGGATTGCAGATCAAGCGCTATCTCCGGCAAGCCCGCCACGCGATGCGCGCGGCGCGTCACCTGCTGGTCATGGGCCGTGCAAACGTGCCGATGAAACTGAGCGAGCCCGGCTATATCGGTCAATCCTCGCCCGCCCTGTCCATGGCATTGTTGGAGCTGGCCAAGCAGCTAAAAACCTCGAACCCCGACAGTGTGACCGCATTGCTGCCGCTGACAGATCCGAAGGTGCCGAAACTGCCCAAGGGCGACACCACGCCCGCGCAGCGGCTCGCCCGGTTCCACGCCCGCCTGCCCGCCAAGGACGTGCTGGACACCCGGCGCGATGCGCTGGCTGACCAAATCGCGGCGATCCGGGGCAACCTGCTGACTGCTTTCGGGAAACAACCAGCGCCCAAAGCGTCGAAGGACGAAAAGCACCTGACCACCAGCGGCACGATCCTTGTGGCGCTGATCTGGGCCGAGGCGGTGGAGGCATGGTTGCGGTCGCTGACGATCGCCGACAGCGCCGATGGCCGCGCCGATTTCCGCTATACCATTGCTATCGCGATGCGCGCCGCCGGGGTTGTCTTTGACCATCCCAGCCTGCGCCTGGCCACCTACAGCGTCACCAAGGGATCGGGCCTGGGCGAAAGCTATGCAGTGATCCTGAACCCCTACAAGGCGGTGGACAAACCCTATGGCGATATCGTCTCGGACATGGGCGGGAACCTTGTGCTGTCCAAAGAGCGCGAAATCACCAAGGGCAAAGGCAAAAAGGCCAAGACCGTCACCATCGAGGAACAGTTGCACATCTCGCCGCGCGATTTCGTGCGCCTGTACGACATCATCGAATTGCGAGAGATGCTGGCGCCGCTGACCCGCGCAATTGCGCAACGCGAAGCGCTGGCCAGGATCCGCAGCATGATGACGCCCGAGCAGGAAAAGGCGCATCTGGAGGACATGCGCAAACGCGCCGCCTCGGACATGATCGACCCCGAAAAGGAAGGCCTGGCCGCGGTCAAGACCATCGACCAGCAACTCGAAGGCGTCCGCACCGGGTTGCAGGTGCCGAAATACTACGAATCCAAGGATTCATACCTTGTCATTCACCCGACCGACGAGTCCAAGCCGCATGACATCCAGCTGCGACACCCCAGCGCCCAGCAATTTGTCGATCTCGCCTCCGGCGATCAGACGACCTTTGCCTCGTGGGGGGACAGCTATTTTTTCCGTGACGATGCGGTCCGCGACCGGGTGTATTTCTGGTATGTGCCGACGCTTTTGCCGATCTGGTTCGAGTTCCTCAAGATCAAGCCCATCCGCGACCTGATCGACGAGTGGCGCAAGAAGGAAAAAGTATCCCCCGACGACCCGCCCGACAGCCAGCTGATCCGGTTCTATCATTGGGCGCGCGCCACCGGCCGGGCCAAGACCCTCGCCGACAGCTATGGCTCCCGGCTTGAGTCCGAGCGCAAGGATCTGGATGCCAAGTACCTCAAGCTCGAACGGCGCCTGAGCAACGTCAACCGCATGATCGCGCTTGATAATATGACCGACGCGATGACGATCTATGGCGGCTCGATCACCGCGATCCTGTTGCCCAAGTTGTTCGGCGAGTATATCTCGGGCTTTAGCCGCGTGGTGCGGCCGCAAAGCGAACGCACCGAACAGATCGCCTTGTTGATGCTTCAGGCGTCAAAGCCGATCGAGGAGATGCTGAAACAGACCCATAGCTATGACGCGGCGCATTTCCTGCTGGCACCGGTGTCGCTGGCGCTGACCATCCTGTCGGGCGAGGCGATGACCCAGACCGACAGTTCGCAGGTGTCGCCCGATCTGGCCAAGGCGCGGCAGCATAGCATCGAGGCCAGCTTCAAGGCCATCGACCGCGACTACAAGAACCTGGATGCCGACCACCGGCAGCTGATCAGCATTATGTCCACCCTGCTGAAAATCCGCTTTCAGGGGCAGGAAAAGCTGATGCTGGTGGGCGGCAAGGACGGCACAGTGTTTGTCACGCCGTCCGATGTGCGCCTGACGGCCGGCGGCGTCGGTGGCGCATTCATCGTCAAGCAATGGACCGACCGCGACGTCACCGACACATCCGAAGGCAAATGGGACTGGCCCAGCGAGGCCACCGCCGAGGCGCCCAAGTCCGCCGATCCACCCACCGGTGTGATCGGCACCAAGGACCAGTATTACTATCAGATCGAAGAGGTCCGCACCCCGTTCCAATACGTGCCCAGCTACGCCAAGGAAGCGCCCAAGTCGCGCAAGCAAGGCAAGGCCTATAGCATCCGCAATGACATGGAGATCGACGGCGACACGGTGCTGATGGTCGTGCGCCTTGCCAAGGTCGTGACCAAGGGCGAAGGGGACAAGGCCGAGACCCGGTTCGAAAACGAACGCATCGTGCAGATCCGCGCCAAGGACGACCAGTTGCTGGATCTGGTCACCTCTGCGGTGCAGGTGCATTCGCGCGGCGTCGAAACCGCCAAGTTCGCCGAGGACGTGAATGCCGGGATCGGGCTGATCCTGGACATCCTCGAATTCGTGCCGGTGGTCGGCCCGGTGATCGCCGCCGCCCGCCTGGTCAAGGCGCTGATCGATATCATGCGCACTCTGGACTGGGACGCGCTGCGCGAAGATTTCCTGGAGACCCCGACCGAGCTGATCAACCTTATGCAGGAGGATTTCCTGGCCAAGCTGGACGGCGATCTGTTCTGGTGGTTCCTGCTGCGACCGCTGACCGGCCCCGACAAGGCGCAGGTGCTGATCAACGCCTTCGAGACGATCAAGTCGCGCAGCCGGCAGACCGAGGAAAAGACCCGCAAGACCCTGAACAAGCGCGGCCGCGGCAAGCTGCTGGGAAAGTTCGTGACCGCGATCAAGGCCGTGGGGCCTGTCTTCGTGAACGGGTTCAGCAACCTTTTGACGCAGTCGACCGGCGGCATCGACAGCGCCCTGTCGCGGGTGTCGCGGACGCCGCTTCTGGCCTCGCACCTGGCCCGCGTCGATCAATATGCCACCTGGATGACCCTGGCGCTGGACGCCAAGGACGCCGCTCGCCACCTGTCGCCGGAACTGGCCGCCATCCTGGGCGCCAAGGGCGGGCTGGGCGTTGACGGGATCATGGACAACATCCTGAACGGCGATGCGGCCCGGACTCTGGGCGACTCGTTCCGCGACATGATCGCGCCGGTATCCAAGCTGGAATTGCCGGACGAAGTTCTGCCGATGAGCCTGTTGACCGAGATGATCATCGAAATGTCGCTGGGCAAGGTGCACAACAAGAAGATCCGGCTGGTCTATGAAATCCTGCGCGCGACCGGCGCGATCTCGGAAATCTCGGATTTTGTCGCCAAGAACCTGATCCCGGACGATTTCGACCCCAACAAGATCTGGCGCGAAAAGGTGGTGGGCGTCATCGAACAGCCGTTCAAGGATGGGCGCGACGATCTGGTCAAGACCCTGCTTTCGGCGGTCAACGCGGTGTTCCAATTCGAAAAAGGCGCCAAGGTCGAAATCGGGGACCTGCCCCCGATCGAGGTCAAGACCGACGCGCAACCTCCTGCAACAGAGCCGTTTTTACGCGCCGGGGATCCGCGCCACCCGCATCCCGGCCTGATACCGCGCGACATGGGCCGTCCCTTGAGGCGTGAACTGCGCGAACGGTTGCAGGACGGCTTTGGCCACGACCTGTCGCATGTGCGCCTGCATGATGACCCCGCCGCTCAGGCCTATGTCGCCGCCACTGGCGCCGAGGCGCTGGCCTCGGGCAGTCACATCTTCCTGGGTGAACACACCGACCCCGCAAGCCATGACGGCGACCACATCCTGCGCCACGAGGTCGGCCACGTGTTGCAACAGACCGGGCCGCGCCCGCTGGCCGCACCGGGATCGGACGATGCCCGCCCGCGCATGGGGACGCCGGGCGGCGGCATCACCCGTCACGCCGGTCGCGAGGCACAAGCCGACCGGATGGCGCTGGCCTCGCGCGAGCGCAACGCCGCCAGCGACGGCCCCTTGCCGGTGCAGGGCCAAGGACCGGTGTCGCTGGCGCCATTTACACGCGACGACATGATCGAGGTCCTGACGGAAATGGGCGATCAGGCGCGCGGCGCCGACAAGACCTATATCGAACGCGTCACCGAAGGCCCATCCAGCAAATTGTCCGCGGGCGGCAAGAAAACCATCGACCGGGTGGAACACCTTCTTACCCGGCTGGAAACCGAGGTAATGGGCGCTGGGATCAAATGGAAAACCGGTTGGAAATCGCTGGATGGCGACCTTAAGACCGCGCTCCAAGGCGCTGTAAGGAAAGGCATACAAAACATTCAAATTGGCAACCGGCACAAGGCGGTTGCCGCACGCTATGCCAAGCGCAAAAAGACTTTCGGCGGCCGCAAACCGCCCAAGAACGACCAGTTCGATCTGAATTACCAGACCTTTCTCAACGTGCTGACCGGCTTCATCTATGACGACCTTGGCGTACGATGCGACTTTGACCTGACCGGCAAGGACAAATCCAAACACACCGCCCCGCTCGATATCTCGATCACCGGCGTGCATCTGGGGCGGCTGGATTTCAACAAGACCCGGGCGCTGTATCTGAAGCTGAAAAAGTCCAACCCGGACGACACGAAGGGCTTTACCTTTGCCAAGGCCCGCGCCTTCTATGCTGCGCGTTTCCCGTTGCCGCACGATTTCAAAGTCCGCAAAAAGCAGCTTGTCCTGCCCAAGGACGAACGCGACCTGGTCGCCAAGAGCATGACCTCGGGCAAGACGCTGGACGCGATGGAGTATCAGGGCACGCCAGTGACCTGGGCCAACTACATCAACCCCAAGGGCGACGGACTGGGCCTGAAGGTCGGCACGCATGGCGAACTGACCAACCACACCAAGGGATCGAACACCCGGACCATCGTCACCACCGAACGCGAAAGCCACCACCTGCCCCAATTCCTGCTGGCCGAGTTTTATGCGGGCGCGCACGAAAAAAGCGCGATCTCGGTCTATGGCGCCAACGGCGATTACTGGACCCCCGGCTTTACCGGCGGCTCTCATGCCAGGAACGAACACGCCAAAAAGGCCGAGCCCTATAGCGGCTTCAAGGGCGCGGGCGTCGAGATCGACTTCGCCAACCTGACCGTCACCAGCAAGCGCGGCTCGGGAATGCCGGCCGTGTCCCTGGCGCGCGACACCCATCGCAAAGGGGCGTTGCACCTGAACAGGTCGCTCGAATGGAACCCGGCCAAGAACGATACTTTGTCGACGATGAAACAAAGCTCGACGATGCTGAACATGCATCGCAAGGCAGTCATCAAGGCGATGAAATCGCGCAAGAGTGCGCTTGGCGTCGGCAAACGCGGCGGACCCAAGGACATGTTCGAAAATCGCCGTGGCTTTCGCGCCATCGTCGAACATGCGGTCAAGCATGACAGCCGTCGCGCCGCGGCTGAGGCCGCAACGCTGGAGGCGATGCGCGCGACCTATACCGAGTTCGTCGAGCACATGCTGCCGCCGTTGAAAACCGCGCTCAGCACCATCGAGAAACCCTATTACGCCCGCGTCGCCGCCGACACGCCCGGAACCATGACCGAAGGCGACAACCCGGTCTTCAAACGCGAATTCGAGCCGGCGACCGGCGACAAGTGGCAAAGCGACATCATCAAAAACCTCAAGGACCAAAACAGACGCATCTACGGCGCGTGGTTCCAGGACAAGGCTTGGAGTTGAGACATGGCCAATTACCCCGACACCAAACGCGGATTTCTGATGAAGGGCGCCCTGATCGAGCTCAAACCCTCGCCCATTGTGGTGCCGATCCCGTCGATCACCATCTTTCAGTACAACCCCGCCAGCCTGTCGCGCACGATCACGCCCACCGGGTTTCTGGGCGACCGGATCAACCCGCCGGCCACGCAGTCGGATGCCAGTGGCGGCCAGCCTGCCACGCCGGGTCGCTCGGATGACAGCAGCCACGCCTCGCGACCCGACGACCCCAAGGAAAGCTTCAACCTGAAACTGGTGATCGACGCGTTCGACGATCTCAACGACAACAACGAGCTGGGGTTGGTGACCGGGGTGGCCGACCGGCTCGCCTCGCTTGAACTGCTGACCTATCCCGATCAGACGCTGCTGGAACAGGGCCTGGACGCGATTGGCGATGCCATCGGCGGTGCGCTGGGAATTCGCAAGACAGAAAAGCCGCCCATGGCATCGGTGCAGCTGTTCTATTTCGGTCCCGGCAAGCTGGTGCCGATCAAGATCACCTCAATGACGGTGGATGAACAGCAGTTCCATTCCACCACGCTTTATCCGACGCGGGCCGAGGTCACGCTGGGCATCGAGATCCTACGCGAGGCCGAGTTGGACGCCTTCGAGAACAGCGCCAAGGACGGCCCGCCGGTCGCCATTGCGCGCGGCTGCTACCTGTTCACCCGCGAGCAGAAATCGCTGCTGTCGCTGATCGGCGGTCCGATCCGCATGCTGGATGCGGCGCTGACCGGGGCGGACCCGGATCTGGGGGATATCCTGTGACCAGCTTCAGTGACGACAGCAAATAC
>CAZRZN010000088.1:0-15123 GCA_964604565.1 uncultured Rhodobacterales bacterium | reverse complement strand
TCAGGGATGCGCCCACCAGCGGCGCTCCGTAAGGCAGACCCCAGGAATTTACATGGAACATCGGTACTACCGGAAGCACGCGCGCGCCCTCGTGCAGGGACCGCGGCACGGTGATCGCGACGAACATCGCATGCAGCACGGTTGAACGCTGCGAATAGAGTGCCCCTTTCGGGTGCCCAGTCGTGCCGGAAGTATAGCAAAGCGCCGCTGCTGTATCCTCCGGCAACCGCGGCCAGTCATATTCCTCTGGCTGATCCGCAAGCAGTTCTTCGTAGCACAGAAGGTCCAGCGGGCTGTCAGGCATATGCGCCCGATCCGTCATGACCACCAAGGTCAGGGCCTTCGGCAGCCGATCCGCGAGGGCCTCGATGATCGGGAGAAAGGTGAGGTCGACGAAAAGCACCTTATCCTCGGCATGGCCGACGATATACAACATCTGTTCCGCCGACAGCCGCGGATTGATCGTGTGGCAGACAGCGCCCATACCAGACACGCCGTAATACAGCTCGAAATGCCGGTAGCCATTCCAGGCCAGTGTCGCGACCCGGTCGCCATGGCCGATGCCAAGTCCGGTCAACCCGTGTGCCAACCGCGCCACGCGGGCATAGGTCTCCGAATAGGTCTGTCTGTGAACATCGCCTTCGGTCCGCACCGAAACGATTTCAGCGCCGGGATGCATGGTTGCGGCGTAATCCAGAATCTCGATGATCCTGAGCGGCATCTTCATCATCATGCCCTGCATCTCGCCCTCCCCTTGCTGTCAGCTTTAGGCTCGTTAGAATGGCAGGATTGCCGCACGGCGTGCAACCGCTATTCCAGAGCCAGCCACCACCCCCTACACTGAAGCAAGGAGCGCCCATGTCCAGCCAGATGCGCCGCATCACTCTCGCCCGCCGCCCATCCGGCATGCCAGTGCCCGAGGATTTCGCGCTCAAGACCGGTCCACTGCCTGACCCTGCTGATGGCGAGGTCTTGATCGAGGTCACGCATCTGTCGCTGGATCCCTATATGCGCGGTCGCATGGACGACGTCAAAAGCTATGCGCCCTCGGTCGAGATCGGTGGGACCATGGTGGGTCAGGGGGTCGGCCGCGTCCTCGTCTCAAAGGCCGAGAATTTTGCGCCCGGCGATACCGTGACCGGCATGACAGGATGGGCAAACCACGCTGTGCTACCCGGCAAGGAGGTGCGCAAGCTGGACGACAGCCTGCCGCCTTCGACGGCGCTAGGCGTGCTGGGGATGCCGGGGTTCACCGCCTGGACGGGGTTGCGCAAATACGGCCAGCCCAAGGCGGGCGAGACGCTGGTCGTCGGCGCGGCCACCGGGCCGGTCGGCTCACTGGTCGGTCAATTGGCAAAAGCGGCAGGCCTTCGGACCGTGGCGGTGGCCGGCGGCCCGGACAAGTGCCAGCTGGCGATGGATACCTTCGGCTTCGATGCCGCTGTCGATCACCGCGCCCATCCGGATGCCGGGAGCCTGCGCAAGGCCCTGGCGGCGGAGGCGCCGGACGGCATCGATATCTATTGGGAGAATATCGGCGGCAAACTGCTCGAGGCCGTGCTGCCACTGATGAACACTCATGGCCGGATCCCGGTTTGCGGCACCATCGCCTGGTATGGCGGCATGGATGACACTGCGGACCGTCTGCCGATGGCATGGCGATCGATCCTCGTCAAACGCCTGCATGTTACAGGCTTCATCATATTCGATCACTGGGCGGATTTCCCGCAATTTGCCAAAGAACTGACCCCGAAGGTCGCGGCAGGGGAGATTGCTTTCCTCGAAGATCTGGCGATGGGACTGGAGAGCGCGCCTGCCGCATTCATCTCGATGCTGACCGGCGGAAATACCGGCAAACAGATCGTGCAGATCGGCTGACGCGCGGTGAGGACAGATGCCCAAAGCCTGCCTTGGGGGACATTATGGCGCCGGCCGGGGGCCATGCCCCCCGACACCCGGAGCATTTCCAAAGATGAGAAGACTGAAACCGAGAAGGCCTGATGACGGTTGTCGACCTTTGTCCGGAACGCGCCAGGGGTCTTGGCCCAGGATGAAACAAAATCTGGGCGCTACTTTGCTGAAAGCGCGCCGCTTCCGATTGAGCGAAGGACCGTGAGATGACCAAGCCGCCACCTGACGCTGAAGCCCGGCGCGCCGTAGAACCCGTGATCTGTTATCCGACCGAGACGCTTCCGCTGCCGGACCTTGATCTTTACCGCTCTGCCCTGCGTCGGGCGCGGGTCGCTCTGACGACGCGGGCCGCGCCTCGAGAGGCTTGCAGCTTTGGCGTACCGGCAGGGCATTTCTTTCGGATCACTTCTGTCGAAGGACCGCAGGTTGGGGACCTGAATCTCTGGAACGCGCATGATCTGTCCGAACGTTTCTACTCCGGCAAGACCCGTGCCCTGCATGGAACCCATGTCAGCGTCGGCGCACGGCTTTGGTCCTCCTTTCCGCAGATGCGGCCAATGGCCACGATCGTCGAGGATTCCCTCGACTGGTACGGAATTGACGAATTTGGCGGAGCGGTCCACGACGTAATCGGCACAAGATGCGACCCCTATACCGGCACGCTCTTGCAGGGCACGCAGTACCATCACTGCTGCCACTCGAACCTCACGCGCGCGCTCGCCGACGCGCGCGACCTTCCGCTGCGGCAAGCAGAAGGTCATATCCACGATGTTCTGAACGTCTTCATGTGTACCGGCTTCACGCGAGACACCGGACAATATTTCATGAAAGCGAGTCCTGTGCGTCCGGGCGATCACCTGACTTTCTTTGCGGAGATCGACTTGTTGGGCGCGCTCAGCGCGTGCCCGGGCGGGGATTGCTCAGCCGAACACAGTTCGGACTTCGCCGCCTGTCACCCTCTTCAGGTCGAGGTGCTGAAGCCACCACCGGAGGTGTTGATCGACTGGAGGTCACCCGCGCTCAACGGCTACGACCGCAGTCATGGATTATCCGATTGATCAGCCTGTCGGCCAAGGCACTGTGACCGGCGAAAACCACGAACTTGCAGTATCGTGATAAAGGCGGGGATCGCATTGCAGTGCTACGAACTGTCCGGGAAAGCCGCGGCAAGTGCAATTTCGACCATGTCGCCAAAAGACCGTTCTCTATCTTCGGATGGCATTGCCTCACCGGTTGTCAAATGATCCGATACGGTAAGAACGGCCAGCGCGCGGGCTTTGAAACGGGCGGCCAGTATATATAGTTCCGCAGCCTCCATTTCGACGGCCAGAACGCCATGTCGCACCATTTGCTCATTCAGATCCGGCCGTTCGTCGTAGAAAACATCTGAGGAATAGATGCCGCCGACGTGGGTTACGATCTTCCGATTTCGGGCTTCGCGCACCGCGGCTTCCAGCAGGTCGAAATCAGCGCATGGAGAGAAGCTCAACTCTTGGAAAATACCGCGTGACGGAGTCGAAATCGTCGATGCGGTCATCGCAATGACGATTTCCCGTAAAGCCAGCTTTTCCTGCATTGCCCCGCATGACCCGATACGGATCAGCGTTCGCGCCCCATAGTCCCGCAAGAGTTCATTCGCGTAAATGGACAGGCTGGGCATACCCATGCCGGACCCCTGGATCGTGACAGGGTTTCCACGCCAAGTTCCGGTGAACCCAAGCATCCCACGCACCTCATTGACGCAAACCGCATCGTCGAGAAACGTATGTGCAGCCCATTCCGCACGTTTCGGATCCCCGGGCATCAGGACTGTTTCTGCAATCTCCCCTGGCGCCGCTCCAATATGGATAGTCATATCAAATCGCGAGATCGTCGAGCGACTTGCCTTCTTCCAGGGCTGCGATCACCCAATTTGGTTTGCGCCCGCGGCCCGTCCATGTCTGGCGAGGATCCGCCGGATTGGCATATTTCGGTGCGCCCTTACTGCTTTTGGGTCCAGTGGTCAGCACATCTTCCAAAGAAAACCCGAATTCCTTGGCAGCCTTTTCCGCAGCCCGCTTGGCCTCTGCCCGGCGCCGCGTGTCGACGGTCTTCAGCGCTTTCTGGGCATCGGAAATCAGTTTTTGCAGTTCTTCCTGCGAATACTTCTCCAGATCCAGGTTCATGTTTTAACTCCCGTATTAATTGATATCTTGCTTTTCCGACCTGCGCTGGAGGTGTTCAAGTGCTTTTTTGTGTCAAAATCCATATGCATTGCGTTACTCTGCTACAGGATTGACTTCGGCGACTCGACTCTCGGCCTTTGCAAGAGTTTTCCAGCACGGCGGAAGTGTAAACTATCATTTCCCGAGAGGAAAAAGAGCAAAAAAGGAAATCCCACCGATTAGGTGGGATTTTGCGCGGTTTATTGCTCAATACGATTTACCGGATCATTCCGCAGCGACGGAAGCCGGATCTACAAGGGTCACGATATCGCGCATGATCCGGTTCAGTTCGAAATCCTTGGGCGTGTAGACTTGGGCAACGCCCATCGTCTTGAGGCGCGCGGCATCTTCGTCAGGAATGATCCCGCCCACAATCACCGGGACATGGCCGAGGCCCTCAGCGCGCATCCGCGACATCAAGTCTTCGATCAGGGGAATATGACTTCCCGACAAGATCGACAGGCCGACAACATGCGCGCCTTCCCGCGCGGCAGCCACAATCTGCTCCGGTGTCAGGCGAATTCCCTCATAGTCGATTTCCATTCCGCAATCCCGCGCTCGAAAGGCGATTTGCTCTGCGCCATTGGAATGGCCATCCAGTCCGGGCTTGCCCACCAGAAACCGGAGCCGCCGTCCCAGACGGTCGCTGACGGCTTCCACTGCCTCACGGATGTCTTCGAGGCCTTCGGTCTTGTTGGACAGGGCGCGCGACACCCCTGTCGGTCCGCGATATTCGCCAAAGACTTGCCGCATCTGCGCCGCCCATTCGCCGGTCGTGACGCCCGCGCGCGCACAGGCGATGGAGGCGGGCATCACGTTGCGCCCTTCGGTCGCCGCGGCGCGCAAGTCCGCCAGAGCCGTTTCCACAGTCTTGGCATCCCGCTCTGCACGCCAGTCTTTCAGGCGGTCGATCTGGTCCTGTTCCACCGCCGGGTCGACCGTCATGATGCCGCCATCCTCATCCATCAACGGACTTGGCTCTCCTCCCTGATAGCGGTTGACGCCGACGACCACAGTCTCGCCACGTTCGATGCGGTTCAGCCGATCCGCATTGCTGTCGACCAATCGTCCCTTCATGTACTCGATCGCGCGGACTGCACCGCCCATGCTGTCGATATTGGCGAGCTCAGCCCGAGCCCCCGCCTTGAGTTCCTCGACTTTGGCATCCACGGCGGGATTCCCATCGAAGAGATCGTCAAATTCCAGTAGGTCCGTCTCATAGGCCATGATCTGCTGCATGCGCATGGACCATTGCTGATCCCAAGGGCGCGGCAGGCCAAGCGCCTCGTTCCAAGCCGGGAGTTGGACGGCCCGTGCGCGGGCCTTCTTGGACAGCGTTACCGCCAGCATTTCGATCAGGATCCGATAGACGTTGTTCTCGGGCTGCTGTTCGGTCAGGCCAAGCGAGTTCACCTGCACACCGTAACGAAACCGGCAATACCGTGGATCCGTCACGTTGTAGCGTTCCTTGCAAATCTCGTCCCACAGATCGACAAAGGCGCGCATCTTGCACATTTCAGTGACAAAACGGATCCCCGCATTCACGAAGAAGGATATGCGCCCGACAAGCCGCGGAAAATCTTCCTCCGGCACGCGGGTCTTCAATTCGTCCAGGACGGCCGTCGCGGTCGCAAGGGCAAAAGAAAGCTCCTGTTCGGGCGTCGCGCCCGCCTCTTGCAGGTGGTAGGAACAGACGTTCATCGGATTCCACTTCGGGACATGCGCGTAGCAGTATTCGGCGACATCGCCGATCAGCTTCAGACTGGGCTGTGGCGGACAGATGTATGTGCCGCGCGAGAGGTATTCCTTGATCAGATCGTTCTGCACTGTGCCCTGAAGCGAAGCGACATCCGCGCCCTGCTCCTCCGCTACCGCAATATACAATGCCAGCAGCCAGGGCGCGGTCGCATTGATCGTCATCGAGGTGTTCATCTGATCCAGCGGAATCTCATCGAACAGCGCGCGCATGTCGCCCAGATGACAGACCGGCACCCCCACCTTGCCAACCTCGCCGCGCGCCAGGATATGGTCGCTGTCATAGCCGGTTTGCGTGGGCAGATCGAACGCCACAGAGAGCCCCGTTTGACCCTTGGCAAGGTTGCTGCGGTATAGCGCGTTCGAGGCTCTGGCCGTCGAATGCCCTGCATAGGTGCGAATGAGCCAGGGCTTGTCGGCAGGACGCGCCGCCGACTCGGGTTTCTGATCGACTTGACGAGACGCCTTTTTTGCCTCGGTATCGCGGGTGAGTTCTGTCATCGGGGCCTCCGTAAGGCGGGATACTGCATAAGCAATCTTATTGCGCTCACGTTGAGATAATCGAAACATTATGTCTCTGTCAATTCGCCGCGACGCAGCACAAGCGCACCGTTGTTATCCTGTTCACGTGACGTTGCGCAAAGCCCATCGTTTCATACCGTTTCCACAATCACGCGATGCATTCGAATTGTCACAACACGGACGTCTTCCGGGTTCATCCGTGGAGATTTGACAAAAGCCGCGGGCTGACTCGATCCCTATTGCCGCCTGTGACGCTGCCTGCGAAAGTCCTGTCTCATGAATTCTCCTGTCACGCTTCCGCTCTGGCTCTTCGCGTTGGTTCTGCTCTTTGCAGCGGTCAGTTTCGCAACGCATTTTCTGTTTCCGTCCGTTCGCTGGATTCTGCGCCGTAGAATGGAACGCGCCGTGGAACGGCTGAACAAACGGTTGGAGCGCCCGATCGAGCCATTTCGCCTGCTGCGGCGCTATGACTTGATCCAGCGTCTGCTCTACCATCCGGAAGTCACCTCTGCCATTGTCGAACAGGCCAATGAAACCGGCGACCGGGAGGACGTGCTGTTTCAAAGAGCGCGCCGCTATGCCAATGAAATTGTTCCCTCCTTTTCAGCGTTCACCTATTTTGGCCTTGGCTTGAGGCTTGCGAGTTGGCTTTCCAACGCGCTCTATCGGGTCAGATTGGGGCACCATGACGAAGAGGCGCTCCGGTCCATCCCCCCCGAAGCCACCGTCATCTTCGTAATGAACCATCGCTCCAACATGGACTATGTGCTGGTGACCCACCTGGCGGCAAACCGGTCTGCCCTGTCCTACGCGGTCGGGGAATGGGCGCAGGTCTGGCCGCTATCGCAATTGATCAGGTCGATGGGCGCCTACTTCATACGCCGCAAGTCCCGTGACGGACTCTACCGCAACGTCTTGCGGCGATATGTGCACATGTCCACCAACGGCGGTGTTACCCAAGCCATCTTTCCAGAGGGCGGCCTCAGCCTCGACGGCGCGATTGCGCGACCGAAATTCGGACTTCTGACCTATATCCTCGAAGATCTCGACCTCGCCGTACGTGACGTGGTCTTCGTGCCCGTGGGCCTCAACTATGACCGCGTGCTTGAGGATCGGGTGCTGGTCAAGGCAGGGCAAACCGGCACCCGGCGGTTCGACGCCTCCGTAACGCGGGTGATCCGTGCCGTCCTGCATCAGGGCTGGTTGCGTATCACGGGCCGATTCCACCGCTTCGGATATGCCGCGGTCAGCTTCGGCAAACCACTTTCGATGCGAGAAAATCCCGGCCTGCAGGAACAACCCGACGATCTTGCCGACACCCTCATGGGCCGTATCGCCGAAATCATACCGGTCCTGCCCGTGCCTCTGGTCGCCCACATTCTGGCGACGGGTCCGCAATCGCGGACCCAGCTGGAAGCGGCCGTCGGCGCGCAGGTCGAGGAACTGCACGCCGCGCACGTGCACCTCCCGGAGGGCAGCCCCGCACTTGCTGTCGAACTGGCACTACGCGCGCTGATCGGACGCGGCATCGCGCAGGACAACGAGGGCGTCGTCTCCCTCACGCCGGATGGTGCGCCAATCGCGGCCTACTATGCCCGCTCCATCGCGCATTTCATGTGACACCGGCGCAGCTTCTTTTCTCTCCAAATACTCAAATTCATGTGGCAACGGCAGGACCGGCACAACGCCAGAAGTTCAGTCCCGATGCTGCAACTGCGCGTGGCTTTCTGCACGCGCTCGGTTATAAAGTTACAAAATCATAACAAATGATGTTGCATTATTGCGTGCTGCTGCGTATCCCGGAAGAAATCTCGGAATTCTGCGCCGCAGAACCGATCAAACCGCAACCTTCGGCCTACAGGAGAGCGCCATGGCTCTGGACACCCAAACAGGCATCGCCCAATACGATGCGCCGGAAAAAGATCTCTACGAGATCGGCGAAATGCCCCCGATGGGCTACGTTCCCAAGAAGATGTACGCTTGGGCCATTCGTCGCGAGCGTCATGGCGAGCCCGATTCCAGCTTTGAACAGGAGGTTGTCGATACCTGGGAGATCGACAGCAATGAAGTGCTCGTTCTCGTCATGGCGGCCGGGGTCAATTACAATGGCGTCTGGGCCGGCCTTGGTCAGCCGATCAGCCCTTTCGATGGTCATGGAGAAAGCTTCCACATTGCCGGCTCGGACGCCTCGGGCATCGTCTGGAAGGTGGGCGCGGCGGTGAAGACATGGAAGGTCGGCGACGAGGTGGTGATCCACTGCAACCAGGACGACGGCAACGACGAGGAATGCAATGGCGGCGATCCGATGATGTCGCCGACCCAACGCATCTGGGGCTATGAAACGCCGGACGGGGCATTTTCGCAATTCACCCGCGTTCAGGCACAACAACTCATGCCGCGCCCCAAACATCTGACATGGGAAGAAAGTGCCTGCTACACCCTGACCCTGGCAACGGCCTACCGCATGTTGTTCGGCCATGCGCCTCATGAACTGAAACCCGGGCAAAACGTACTTGTCTGGGGTGCTTCGGGCGGACTTGGATCCTATGCGATTCAACTGGCCAATACAGCGGGCGCAAATGCGATCGGTGTCATTTCGGACGAAAGCAAGCGTGACTTCGTCATGTCCATGGGCGCCAAGGGCGTCATCAACCGCCGCGATTTCGATTGCTGGGGGCAAATGCCGACGGTCAATTCCCCCGAATACGCGGCATGGCTGAAGGAAGCCCGCAAATTCGGCAAGGCGATCTGGGAGATCACCGGCAAGGGCGTGAACGTCGACATGGTGTTCGAGCATCCGGGCGAAGCAACCTTTCCGGTCTCGACGCTTGTGGTCAAGAAGGGCGGCATGGTGGTAATCTGTGCCGGGACGTCCGGGTTCAACTGCACCTTTGACGTGCGGTATATGTGGATGCACCAGAAGCGCCTGCAGGGATCGCATTTCGCCAACCTGAAGCAAGCCGCCTCCGCCAACCGTCTGATGATCGAGCGCCGCCTCGACCCCTGCATGTCCGAAGTCTTTCCTTGGAAAGAGATTCCCGACGCGCATATGAAGATGCTCCGAAATGAGCACAAACCCGGCAACATGTCGGTTTTGGTGCAGGCCCCCAAGACCGGTTTGCGCACCCTGGAGGATGCGCTGGACGCCCGACAGTAGGATTTTGACCAAATCGATCGGTCTGCCATCGCCCGCGAATCGCCTCCGGCATCGCGGGCGATTTGCGTTTCCGACCCCCTCTGAATGCTTTCAAGTGCTTGACTGCGCGGCCCCTCGCTATTTCTGGGGAGTAAGATTCCGTGAATACGCCTGAGCTTAGCGAAGTGCTATGGTTGTCTTAATGAAGCGTTAACCACCTATACACGAGGTTCACTATGGGACATGACTGGATTTTGGACGTACTCACTGACCTGAAAACCTTTGCGCGGGCCAACGGCATGCCGTCGCTTGCCACGCAACTGGACGATGCCACGTTTGTGGCGCAGGCAGAGATCGCGTCCCATGCCGAAGGGAATGGCATTGGGCTTTTTGTCAAAAAATGCACCGCGACTGGACGGGGTGATCGAGAAGCTCGAGTCCGCTGAGGGGCTTGAGGATTTACAGGTCGCAGTTGAGGAACTGCGCGACAGATATGGGGTCGACCACATTGTCTATCACTGGGTCAACAGCAATGGTGAACAATATGGCTGCGGAACCTATGACTTGGAATGGGTCAATCGCTACATCGAGAAGGGCTATCTCCGCTTCGATCCTGTGGTCGCCGGGTGTTATCAACGCTTCCACCCCGTCGACTGGAAGCGTCTCGACTGGTCGAGCAAGGCCGCCCGCGCGCTCATGCAGGATGCCATCGATCATGGCATAGGGAACCAAGGGTATTCGATTCCCATCCGCGGGCCAAACGGCCAGTTCGCCATGTTCTCTCTCTCGCACAATTGCGGTGATGACGAATGGGAGGAGTTCACAACCATCAACCGGCGCGATCTGATCCTGCTCGCGCATTCATTCAATCAAAAGGCTCTGGAGTTCGAACCAGGCCGAACCCCGGAAAAAGCACAACCGTTATCCCCTCGTGAGATCGAGGCCATGACCCTTCTCGCCGTGGGCTACAGCCGGGCACAAGCGGCCGACACGCTTTCGATTTCCGAGCATACCCTGCGGGTTTACGTCGAAAGCGCCCGACATAAGCTGGGCGCGATGAACACCACCCACGCCGTCGCCCGTGCCCTGAGCCGCGGGGTGATCGTGGTCTGAACACGTGCAGTGGTAAAGCGCGCCTTTAGGGTGCGCTCGCTCTGGTTGAATTCCGTTAACCGTCTCAGCGGCAATCTTTCCCCATCAACGACATCTTCCGAGGGGAAAACGAAAATGATCCGCTACATCTACGGCACCGACCTGCACATGTTCCCGAAACTGGCCGAAAGCATGTTCCGCGATCGCGCTGACCAGTTCAAGACGCGCCTCGGTTGGGCCGTGTCTGTCGACGAAGCCGGCCTTGAACGCGACGAATATGACGACGAGAACCCCCTCTATGTCATCTGGGAGAATGCCGACGGGACACACGGCGGCTCGATGCGGCTGCTGCCGACAGTGGGCCGCACCATGATCAACGATCATTTCATACATCTCACGGATGGTGTGCGCATCCAGTCGCCGCTGATCTGGGAATGCACACGTTTCTGCCTGGCGCGCGACGCCAAACCGGGTGTCGCGGCCGCACTGATGCTGGCCGGTGGCGAGGTCATGCAGGAGTTCGGAGTAGAGCATTATGTTGGTGTGTTCGACGCCCGGATGGTCAGAATTTATCGCCGCATCGGTTCCTCGCCAGAGGTTCTGGGCAGCGAAGGCCAAGGCAGGGAACAGATCAGCGTCGGCTTGTGGGAATTCACACCCGAAGCACAAGCCCATGTCTCCAAGAGCGCCGGCATCACGCCGGAAATGTCCAAGCGGTGGTTTGCGCTGTCCTTCGGCCAGATTGTCGTGCCCCGCGCGCTGGAGGCGGCCTGATACCATTTACCGGCGCTGGTCACGAAAGGCTGGGCTGCGATATCCGTAATCGAACTTGGCGCGCGGGCTGATACCCGCGCGTTTTTGCATTTTGCCGATCCGGCAAAGACATTGCCCCCAATGCCAATTGGAATGCCGATTTGGATCGCGCCGAAGGTTCAAAGGGTTCTGGTGGCCGTTGACGACAAGCGTTAGTTTGCGTCCATGACCTTACCTTCCTTAGTCTTTTCCGACGATCAAGCCGCTGCTTACGACAGCGTGGCAGAGCTTTTGCGCGGCTCTGGCGTCGATCTTGACGAAGGGCTGTGTCTGCCCGCCAAAGAAAGCCGGGCGCAGGTGATGGCCCTGATGGGCAAGGCGGGAAGCGGCAAGACCCTCTTGCTGGCTGAACTGGTGAAGGCCCTGGAGACCGCGGGCGTGGAGACCGTCTCCGGCGATTATGAAAGCCGCAAGTCCAAGGAACGCCGCACCCTTGCAGTGCTGGCACCGACGAACAAGGCGGCAAGCGTCCTGCGGATGCGCGGCGTCCCGGCAACAACGATTCACAGGATCATTTATACACCCGTCTACGATCCGGAATATGAGCGGATTGCCGAATGGCTGATGGGCAACGATGAGCAACCCGACATCGAGGGGTTGAGCGACGCGGCCCTGGTACGCGCGCAAGCCTCATATGAAACGCACAAGTCCATTCCCGCCGCGCTGGCGGCCGCCGGCTTGCGCGGCAGCGATTTCATCACCGGCTGGAAACGCCGTGAAGAACCGCTCGACATCGGTTTTGTCGACGAGGCCTCGATGCTCGACGCACGACAGTTCGAGGATCTGCAAGAAATCTTTCCGACACTGGTCCTGTTCGGCGATCCTGCCCAATTGGCGCCGGTCAATCAGTCGGGCAAGATGGTCTTTGACGAAATGAAAGACAGCCAGAAACGGGAATTGAGTCGCGTCCACCGTCAGGAAGCCGACAATCCGATTCTCGACCTCGCACATGCGCTTGCCGACCCTTCACTCGAATTCGAGGAATTCGAGCGTATGGTCGAACAAGCCGCGCAAAGAGACGATCGCGTGGTCTTTGCCCAACGTGTCGAAGTGGATCTCATGGCGCGCTCACCGGTGCTGGTCTGGCGCAATGCGACGCGCATCCGCCTGATCAATGCCTTTCGACAGGTTCACGGCGCGCCCGAGACCGCGCTTTTGCCCGGTGAGCCGCTGATCTGCGATGGACTGGAACTTCCGCTGAAACATCGGCGCAAACGGCTGGATCTGGAGGCCCGCGGCCTGATCAAGGGCGCGCAGGTGATATACCTTGGCCCCGGGCGCAAGACCGGCTTTTCCAAGCTGCACGTGGTGGGCGCGCTGGAACCGCAGGTCTCCGCAGCGTCGATCGTGAAGATCGAAAAGCCCGAGGAAGCAGAACCGTTCATTCCCTTCGCCGCGCGAATGGGTGCGACGTTCTTGCACGGGGCAGCCGTAACGATCCACAAATCCCAGGGAAGCCAGTGGCCCGAGGTCCAGGTGTTTGCCCCGGATCTTTTCGCCGCTGCGAGGGCGGGCCGGAATGAGGCAGGCCAACCACTGTGGAAACGCCTGGCCTATGTGGCAATCACGCGGGCGCAGACCCGGCTGTATTGGGTGGTCCGTAACCGTCTGGCAAAACCTACGGGAGAGCTGCGCGTGGATGACCTGGGCGGAACACCTGCGCCCTTGGCATTGGAAGCCGAACAGGACGGGCCCCTCGTTTGACGTCGACACTGGTGTGACACGACATAAAGGACACGGTTTCCGGTCGCGTTTACCGGTAGCCGCGGCCGGCGTTTCGGGGCGCCGTCCTGTGCGTCAAAGCCTGATTTCAACGGCTGCCCGATCATCACGCAACCTGAATGACCACGCTTTCCAGTCCAAAAATGGCTCAGGGTTTGAGGCAGGTGCGGGGCGGCTCCCCCCGGCGGCCGGTCACGGTGGCACCGCAATGAATGCACGTCCATTGACTGCCCTCCATCCCCCTGCGCTCGCGCCATCGGCAAAAGCGGGTGGCGCGGTTGGAAAAGATCGCAATCAGTATGAATGCGAGGATCAAGCCGACAATGACAAACATGTTGCGTGTTTAAGGCCTCTGTATCCGAATCAAAAGCGCCCCAGCCTGACAGCGCGGCGGATCCCCGCCTGCTATGCATGGCAAAGGTGTCGCGCGAGCCATGCCCACCGCCCCAAGATTTTCGTTTTCCGCAATTGCACCCGGTTTTTTCTTGCAAGACTCAAGGGATTGCCTCATAGGGCAATTCATAGACGCCAACGCACGCGCCTCTGTCGAGGTGGGGCAATGCCCACGCGGTTAAGTAGCGACGGTAACGTCTCCCTTTAGAACTCGCCGGATGACATCCGGCCCGGTCCAAACGGAGATGACCATGAACGCATTTGCAACCGGGCTTCCCGCCCGCGAGTTTCTTTCGCGCGCTGAGCACCACATCCTGACCCATCGCTATGAGCGCCCTACACTGGTCATCGATACCGATGTCGTGGCCCGTCAGTATGCCGCGCTCGCGCAGGGTCTGGGCAAGGCGCATATCCACTACGCGGTCAAGGCCAACCCGGCGCCTGAAATTCTTTCCGTTCTTGCCGCACAGGGATCCCGCTTTGACGCAGCCAGCCGGCCGGAGATAGAGATGAGTCTTGCCGCCGGGGCAAAGCCTGCGGAGATCAGTTTCGGCAACACGATCAAGCGGCCGGCAGACATTGCCTGGGCCTTTGCGCAAGGAATCGAGCTGTTCGCCGCCGATGCCGAAGAGGAACTGGTCAAGATCGCGCGCAACGCGCCCGGCGCTCAGGTCTATATTCGCCTGCTTGTTCAAGCGACCGAAGCTGACTGGCCGCTCTCGCGCAAATTCGGCTGCACGCCCGAAATGGCTTTGGGCCTTATGGCGCAGGCCACCATGCTGGGCCTCCGTCCCGTGGGGTTAAGCTTTCATGTCGGATCGCAGACACGTCAGGCCGCGATGTGGGCGCCGGTCCTGGATGCCGTTGCCGCAGTTTGGCATGCGAGTCGGGCCGCCGGCTATCCCCTTGACCTGCTGAACATCGGCGGTGGGTTCCCCGCGTTTTACGGTCAGCACGTGCAGGCACCCGCCGCCTATGCCTCCGAGGTGATGGGATTGGTTCGCGCGCGCTTTGGCGACGTGCCGCGCGTGATGGCGGAACCGGGCCGCGGCCTTGTGGCCGAGGCCGGCGCAATCAGCGCTGAGGTTCTGCTCGTTTCGCGCAAATCGGCCAATGACCTGCACCGTTGGGTCTATCTGGATATTGGAAAATTTTCCGGTCTGGCCGAGACCATGGACGAGGCGATCCGCTATCAATTCGTGACCGACAAGGATTTTGAGCCGACCGGACCCTGCATCCTTGCGGGCCCAAGCTGCGACAGCGCCGATGTTCTCTACGAAAAGCAGCCAGTGCAATTGCCCGTCGGGCTGTGCGCCGGAGACCGCATCGTGATCCGCAATTGCGGCGCCTATACATCCACCTATGCGTCCATCGGGTTCAACGGCTTTCCGCCTCTGGACGTGGTTGTGATCTGATGGGACGGCGTCGGGGCGACCCGCATCCTGCAAGAAACGCGAACCGCCCGGCCATGCGGTTGGGCGTTTGTCGATTCAAGTACCATGGACTCAGGCCCGCCCCGCTCAAATGACCAAGCAGTGTCCGGGGGCCAGCGACAGATCCGCCTAGACAGGCCGC
>CAZRZN010000087.1:0-15124 GCA_964604565.1 uncultured Rhodobacterales bacterium | reverse complement strand
CGAGGCCAGCTTTCGCGCGGCCGTCGCCGAATCCGGGGTCGATCCCGTGGTGGCACGGGGCCTGTTTCCAAGAGGCGCGGTGGATCTGGCGATCGCCTTTCACAAACGCGGCGATGCCGCGATGCTGCGCCGCCTGCAAGAGACCGACCTGACCGAAATGCGCTATCGTGATCGTGTCGCCTTTGCGGTGCGCGCCCGGATCGAAGCGGCGGAAGACCGCGAGGCAGTGCGGCGCGGAACCACGCTTTTTGCGCTGCCGATGCACGCCGCCGACGGGGCGCGGCTGATCTGGGGCACCGTGGATGCGATATGGGATGCCTTGGGCGACACGTCCCGTGACATAAACTGGTATACCAAGCGGGCGACGCTGGCGGGGGTCTACTCCTCGACAGTGCTCTACTGGCTCGGAGATGACTCCCTCGACAACGAGGCGACCTGGGCCTTTCTTGATCGTCGAATCGAGGATGTCATGCGGATCGAAAAGGTGAAATCCTCGGTGCGTGAGAACCGCCTGATGAGTGGCCTGATGGCCGGCCCGTCCAAGATCATGGAGCGGGTGCGCGCCCCTTCGAAGGACCGCGGACAGGATCTGCCCGGTGGCTGGACAGCGCCGCGCTGAGGCATTTCCCTCAATGGGTTTGCCAAGGTCGGCGCTTGGCTTGGGGATGTCACTGAAAAGGCCGGGGATGGTCACCCCCGGCCCACTCGATCATGTCTTGGAAAAGCTTATTGCAGGTCCGCGTCATAGGCCGCGGCAAGGTCGGCCTCGGCCTCATCCACCGCCTCGATCAAAGCATCGAGGATCCTACCGCCGCCATCCACGTTTTCGCGGAACCAGTCTTGCACCGGGGCCGCTGCCTCGGCGAACATGGCCTTTTCCTCCGGCGTCGGCACGTAGATGTCACCGCCGCCTTCGACGAAATCGGCATAGGCCTGGATCGCCCCGCGCTTGGGCGCGGCAAATGTGGCTTGTTGCAGGGCATAGAACCCGTCCATGACGACGCGGCGCATGTCCTCGTCCATCCCAAGGAATTTCTCGTTGTTCATCCACCACAGCGCACCCATGTAGGCATGGCCATCCAGCGTGATGTATTGCAGGCCGGCATCCGGGAACTTCATGCCCATGATGTCGGTGATGCCATTCTTTGACCCGTCGACAACACCGGTCTGGAACGAGGTGAACAGTTCGGGCCACGGGATCGGCGTCGGAGCCGCGCCAAGGGCCTTGACCAGTTCCTGCGGCAGATCGGCGACGACTGTCCGGATCTTCAGCCCTTCCATATCTGCGGGCGTCGTGATGCGGCGCTGCGTGTTGGCAAAGTTGCGCCATCCGCCGGTGTTGCCGATGGTCATCAGGCGCACGGTGTCATCGCTGTCTGCAAGCGCCATGTCGCGCATTTCACGCACGAAATCGCCGCTCAGGACATGTTCGGCAATGCGGTCGTTGGCCATGAGATAGGGCAGGTCCAGAACCTGAACGTAAGGAAAGATCCCCGCTGCCCCGCCGGAGGTGGAGATATAGACGTCGATGGAGCCCTCGGCTACGCCCTCGATGCACTCCGCACCGGTGGAGCAAAGCTGCGTGCCCATGAAGATTTCGACCTCGATTCCGCCATTCGACGCGGCCTCGACATAATCCTTGAAGACGATCAGGCCGGCGTAATCCTCATCCGCTTCATTCGAGTTCGCGGTGGCGACGATCTTGATCGGATCGCCATGTTCCGCGGCCTGTGCCATGATCCCGGTCAGGGATGCGGCAGTGATCGTCGCCGCCGTGAAAAGATGCTTCAGCATGAATACCTCCCGATATGCTGTCGTTTCTGTTTTCCGTTCAGTTGCTCACGGGTTCGGGACTGATGCAAGCCATGTAGCCGATATCCGGCGCGCATCCGAGGAAGTCCGTGAGATAGGGAACGGTCATGGAAATCTGCGGCACGTAGGTGATGAGAAAGATCACCACCACTTCGACCGCGAGAAAGGGTAGAATGGCTCGCGCGATGGTTTCCACCTTTTCGCGACTGACTGTCGAGGCCACGAACAGCACCAGCCCCATGGGGGGCGTCGCAAGGCCCACGGTCAGATTCACGCTCATGATGATCGCGAAATGCACCGGATGCACGCCAAGCTCGACAAAGATCGGTCCAAGGATCGGGCCAAGGATGATGATCGCCGGCCCGGCATCCAGAAACATGCCCACGATGAACAACAGGATGTTGATGAGGAACAGAAGGATCAGCGGGTTCTCACTCAGCCCCAGGATGAGGTCGGTCAGGATCTGCGGCGCGTAGGACAGCGACACCACGGTCTTGAAGGCCACGGCAGCCCCGACAAGCAGCAGAACCGCCGAGGTCGCCAAGGCCGAACGCGACAGGACATGCACAAGGTCGCGCATCGTCATGGACCGCAGGACCAGGAAGCTGACCAGCAACGCGTAGGCCACCGCAACGGCGGAGGCCTCGGTCGGGGTCATCACACCAATCAGGATGCCGCCCAGAATGATGATCGGCGTCTGGAGTGGCGCGACCGCCTTCTTGCAGATGATGCGGAAATCCGGGTCGACCGACCGCCGCCAGCGCATCAGCAGGCCATGGGCGATCATCAGCAGGGCGGCAAAGACGATCCAGAGGTTTAGGCTGTGGACCGTATCGCCGTTTTCGGCGAGGCGGGCTAGGCCAAGAGGCACGGCAAGCCCGCTGTAAAGGGCCATCAACAGACCGGCGACGTTGATCCGCAACAGGGCAAAGCTGACCCAGTATTCCGTCGTGCTTAGGGTTTGGCCACGGTGAACGATGCGCTCTGCCTTGGGCAGGTCGTAACGGTCGGCCATCAGCCGCACCATCACCATCAGGCCGACGCCCACCAGCACCCCGGGGACGATCCCGGCCAGAAACAGCGCCGCTACGGATTCGCCCATGACATAGGCATAGATGATCATGATGCCCGAGGGCGGGATGATCGGCCCGATGACCGAACTGGCGGCCGTGATCGCGGCGGCAAAGCGGCGGGTGTAGCCGTTCTTTTCCATCGCTGGGATCAGCGTGGACCCAAGCGCAGAAGTATCCGCCACGGCGCTTCCCGACAGACCCGCAAACAGGATTGAGGACAAGATGTTCACATGCGCCAGACCGCCGCGCAGGTGGCCCATGATGGCCTGCGAGAATTCTACCAGCCGGATCGTGATGCCGCCGCGGTTCATGATCTCGCCTGCCAGCATGAAGAAGGGCAGCGCCATCAGCGGAAAGCTGTCCATGCCATTGTAAAGGTTGCGGTAAAGCACCGAAAGCTGGCGGGATTGATCGTCCATGACCAGTAGGCCGAAAGGGGCGGCCAGCAGGGCAAAGACAACCGGCAGGCCGATCATGATGAGCACAAGAAAGACGGGAAGAAACCAGATCAGCATCAGTCGGCTCCTGCCATGTCTTCGCCAGTGACGGAGCGCAGTCGCCCCCCGCCACCCAAAAGCGTGATGAGTTTGCGCAGGATCAGCTCGACATTCACGAGGATCAGCAGGTTTACCCCCACCCAGAGCGCAGCATATTGATACTGATTGGCGAACTTTGCCTTGCACTTGCCGATCTCGATCCCGAACGGCCAGCGCAGCGAGGACGAACACCCCCGCCCGGACAGGCTGTCGACGTGATTGTTCAGCCCCTTGTCCCAAGCGATCAGCAGCACCCAGAGCGAGATCGCCAGCAGCAGCAATGACAGCAGTCCTGCCACCAAGCGGGGCAGGGCGCGTTCCAGCATGTCGATCGCGACGAAACCGCCCTGCCGATAGGCCAGCGGGGCCATCAGGCCGGTCAGCCACAGCATGCCGAAGCGGGCCGCCTCCTCTGTCCAGTTGGGCGCGTCGTTCAGTGCATAACGCCAGAATATCTGGCCAAGGATCAGACAGACCATGACGGCCAGCGCGATGATGGCTATGATCCGTCCCACAGCCAGCAGCCCGGTGTTCAGCCGCTCAAGCGGCCAAAGCAGTGTCAGCAGCACCGGCATGGCGCTCCTCCCTTTGGTGGGGCGTGGTGCCCCATGTTGGTCCGGTCGGGGTCTTGAGCGCCCCGATCCGAAACCCTTCAGCCCTTTAGGCTGACGAAACGGCCGCCTTGAAACAGAAGGGGCAGACCGGACCGAAAGGCCGCGCCGGCCACCCGGCCCACGATGATCACATGGTCGCCGGCGTCATGCGTCGCCTCAAGGGTGCAGTCGAACCGCGCCAGACAGCCGTCTATGCGGGGCACGCCGTTGACGTCCTCTGACCAGTCCAGACCGTCAAAGGCATGCATGTCACGACTGAAACCGTTGCAGACCTGTTGCTGGTGCGCGTCCAGAACATGGATCGCGTAATGCGGCGCGGCCTTGAAATAATCGAACCGCCTTGAAGATTTCGCCGGTGACCACAGCACAAGAGGCGGATCCAGAGAAACGCTGGAAAAGCTGGAGGCGGTGATGCCGACAGGACCCTTCTCGCTGGGCACCGTGACGATCGTAACCCCGGTTGCAAAGGCACCGAGGGCATCGCGAAAGGCGCGCGAATCCTGTGTCGGGTCGATATCTCGCATCATGTTGGGCCTCCAGTCGCCGTCCATCAGGGCACCTCTTCGCCCAGCGCGGCGGTGTAAAGCTCAAACCACAGTTCGCGCGTCATGCGCAGGTCCAATGCCGTGGAAAACGCTTTGATCCGATCAATGTTGTTCGTGCCCATGACAGGCAGGATACCCGCCGGATGGGCCAACAGCCACGCGACGGCCACGGCGGCGCGGTCGACATCGTGGTCCTTGGCAACACGGTCCATCACCCGCGTCAGCGGTGTGTCGCCCGTCATCAGCGCCCCGCCGCCCAGCGGCGACCACGCCATCGGCGGAATGCCACGTTCCTGAAGATACGCCACATCGCCATTGGTAAAGGCCGGAAGGGCGGACAGGCTCAGTTCGATCTGGTTCGTCACCAGCGGCGTCTGCATCGCCGATTGCAGCAGCGTCCAGTCGTGCAGCTTGAAATTGGACACGCCCACGGCGCGCACCTTTCCGGAGCTGACGACCTCATCCAGCGCCTCGCCGGTTTCGCGGTGGTCCATCAGCGGATCGGGGCGGTGGATCAGCAGCAGGTCGATGCGTTCTATTCCCATCAGTCGCAGGGAATGTTCGACCGAGGACAGGATATGCTTGCGGGACGTGTCGTAGTATTTCACCCGGGCATTGGAATAGCGCCCGACCGGGGCCACGATGTCGCATTTCGTGACAATTTCGACCTGGGTGCGCAGACTACGCGTCAGTGCGGCGCCAAGGATCTCCTCGGCCTCGTATCCGCCGTAGATATCGGCCTGATCCAGCGTGGTCACGCCTTGTTCAAGGCAGGCTTCGATCTTGGCCTGAACATGCGCGGGCGAGGTATCGGCATCGTCGCCGATTCGCCACATCCCATAAACGATACGGCTGAGGCTCAGCCCATCCTGTAGTTCTACACGGTCCATTATCGACGTTCTCCCACACCCAGAGGCGTTGCCGGTGTTTCGGTTGGGACGCGCCCGTAGGCCTCGGGCAGCGAACAGGTCTCAAGCTCCGGCATGACCAGCTTGCCGAAATGCCGGCATTCGTCAATGTGCGGATACCCCGAGAAGATGAAGGCACGAATGCCCATCTTGCGATACGCTTCTATCTCCGACAGGACCTGATCCGCCGACCCGACCAGCGCCGCACCGCATCCAGACCGCGCCCGGCCGATTCCAGTCCACAAGTTCGGCTCGACATAGCCGAATTTGTCCGCCAATTCGCGCGCCCGCGACTGGTGCGACACGCCCAGAGAGCTGGAATCATGCGCCCGGTCGCGGATCAGTTGGCCATATTCATCGTCAAGCTGCGATGTGAGGCTTTCGGCATATTCGCGGGCCTCCGCCTCGGTATCGCGGACGATCATGTGCACCCGCAGCCCGTAGTCCAGCGTGCGACCGTAGCGTTCCGCGACGGCGTTCACATCCTTCATGCGCTGGGCGATCTGTTCCTTGGGTTCGGGCCACATCAGGTAGACGTCGCAATGCTGACCGCAGAGATCCAGCGCGGGCGGGGAATACCCCCCGAAATACAGCAGGGGCCCACCGGTCTGATAGGGTTTGGCGGGATCGGTGGTCAGGCCCTCGAAATCGTAGATCTCACCCTTGTAGGTGATCTCCTCCCGGGTCCATGCCTGTTTGAGGATCTCCACGACCTCGCGGGATCGCTGATAGCGGTAGGCGCTTTCGGCTTTTTCGCCCGGAAAGTCGGAGGAGATGACATTCAGCGTCAGCCGCCCCTTCATCATGTGATCCAGCGTGGCAACCGTCCGGGCCAGCATGATCGGATGCATCTCGCCGCAGCGGATGGCGGCCAGCATGTTGATGCGATGCGTCAGTGGCGCCATGCCTGCGACAAAGGACAGCGTGTCCTGCCCGACCTGATAGGATGACGGCGCCAGAATGTTGCGGAACCCCTGCTTTTCAGCTTCCAGCACGATGTCGCGGCAATGCTCGAAAGAAGACCGCAAATCCCCCTCAGGCACCCCGAGATAGCGATAATCGTCCGAACACAGGGCAGAGAACCAGCTGACCTCGGACGCATCAAGATCGGCAGATGTGACGGGCACGACGGACATGCAGGAACCTCCCTTGAGTGCACCGGATTCGGCAACGATTTTCTCTTGCGTAGCATCCCCCAATTCATGCATCAATAGTGTATTAATTTTCCGCGTGGAACGGCCCGCGGTTCGGGAGGAGACATGGTGTGGCGCGGGCAAAGACCTCTGCGGCGTTGCCAAAACACGCGCAGATCAGCGAGATGCTGATCCGCGACATTGCCGCCGGGCGGCTTGTCGAGGGGGCGCGTCTGCCGCCGGAGCGTGAGATGGCCGAGGAGTTGGGCATCGCCGTGGGCACCCTGCGCAAGGCGTTGGATCATCTGGCAAAAAACGGCCTTCTTGAGCGGATCCAGGGGTCCGGCAATTATGTGCGGCTGCGCGATGGCGTTCCGTCGATCTATTCGATGTTGCGGCTGGAACTGAAGGCGGGTGGCGGCCTGCCGACAGCCGAGCTGATGGGCGTGGACCGAATGGCAAAGCCTGCGGATGCCCCGGCCTTCGGTCCCTCGCCGGAGGGCTGGCGGTTCCGGCGGCTAAGGTTTCTGGGCGGAGAGCCCGCTGCGCTTGAAGAGATCTGGCTGGACGGCACGCGGGCCGAGGTCATCACAGCTGAGGACGTGTCGGAGTCGCTTTACCTGTTCTACCGGGAACGGCTGGATCTGGTGATCCTGACGGCGGAAGATCGGGTCTCTCTCGCGCCGGTGCCGGAGTGGCGCGACGCCCGGTTTCCCCCAACGGCCGGAGCCATGGCGGGATATGTGGAGCGTGTCGCGCGAGACAGCGCAGGAGCGGCGGCGGAGTTTTCGCGGACTTGGTTCGATCCGGAAACCGTCAACTATATCAACAGGATCGGTAAGGGATGAACATGATAAATTATGGCATCATCGGCTGCGGCATGATGGGTGCGGAGCATATCCGGAACATCAATCTCTTGCCGCAGGGGCGCGTCGCGGCCGTCTATGACCCGATGGCCGATCTCGCCGCCAGCGCGGCGGAGCTGGCCGGAGGCGCGCAGGTCTGCGATACGCTGGAGTCGCTGCTGGCGATCGACGCGCTGGATGCTCTTGTCATCGTCAGCCCGAACGACCGTCATGTCGGGCAATTGCGGCAGATTGCGGCGGCGCGGGCGCTTCCGGTGCTCTGTGAAAAGCCGTTGTATACCGACCCGGTCGATGCCGATTTTCTGGGGCAGTTCGTGGACAGCTATCCCGCGCCGGTCTGGGTGGCGATGGAATACCGCTACATGCCGCCCGTCGCGCTGCTGCTCGAAGAGGCGCAGGCCGCCACCGGCGGCATCGCCATGCTGTCGATCCGCGAGCATCGCTTTCCCTTTCTGCCCAAGGTTGGCGCGTGGAACCGGTTCAACGCGCAGACCGGCGGCACGCTGGTCGAGAAATGCTGCCATTTCTTCGATCTGATGCGGCTGATCCTCCGGGACGATCCGGTGCGGGTCATGGCCAGCGCCGGGCAGGCGGTGAACCACAAGGACGAAACCTATGACGGCAGGTCGCCGGATATCTGGGACAACGGCTATGTGATCCTCGATTTCGCGGGCGGGGCGCGGGCGATGCTGGAATTATGCATGTTCGCCGAAGGGTCTCGCTATCAGGAAGAGATCTGTGCCGTCGGGCCGCGCGGCAAGATAGAGGCTCTGGTCCCCGGGCCGGGGCGGTTCTGGCCCAAGCATCTGGGGGCGCCGCCGGTGCCGCAGGTCATCGTCTCGCCCCGTGTGCCCCGGGGACCGCGGGTGATCGACGTGCCCGTGGACCCGACGTTGCTGGAGGCAGGGGATCACAACGGATCCACTTTTTATCAGCACGAGCGGTTCAATGCCATGGTGCGCGGTGAGGGGATCCCGGAGGTGACGCTGCATGACGGTATGCAGGCCGTGCGCATCGGGCTCGCCGCACAGCACAGCGCCGCGACCGGGCAGGCAGTAATGCTATGATCGCAGGGCCGCGCTCGCCAATAGGAGATTTGCCTGGCCGGGATTGAATTGACACTGATCAAGGCCCCGGAACCGGTCCTGGGTCAGACATGCGCGTGAAACCGGGGCGGGCAAACGCGCGAATGGAAAGCAAGGCAAGGGAAACCGTCTTTCGCACCGAAGGACTGACCAAGGTCTATGACACTGGCGATGTGCAGGTGCATGCGCTTGCCGGTGTGGACCTTGAACTCTACGGGTCTGAATTTACGGTGCTTCTGGGGCCGTCGGGGTCGGGGAAATCGACGCTGCTCAATATCCTTGGCGGGCTGGACCGGCCCAGCGCGGGCCGTTTCTGGTTCCGTCAGACCGAATTGACCAAGGCGGGCGACCGGGCGCTGACCCGCTATCGGCGCGATCACGTCGGGTTCGTCTTTCAGTTCTACAACCTTGTGCCGTCCTTGAACGCGCGTGAAAACGTGCAGTTGGTCACGGATGTGGCCAAGCATCCGATGAAACCGGCCGAAGCGCTTGACCTTGTAGGACTGGGGCACCGCATGGACCATTTTCCGGCCCAGATGTCGGGCGGTGAACAGCAGCGCGTCGCCATCGCACGCGCCATTGCCAAACGCCCGGACGTGCTGCTTTGCGATGAGCCGACTGGCGCGTTGGACAGCCAGACCGGCACCCAGGTGCTGGGGACGTTGCAACGCATCAACGATGCGTTCGGCACGACGACGGTCGTCATCACGCACAACGCGGCGATCCGGCAGATGGCGCACCGGGTCATCCGGTTTCAGGACGGCCGGATTGACCGGATCGAAACAAATGACCACCGGCTGGTCGCGTCCGAGATCGAGTGGTGACGCGATGCATGCGCTGGACCTGAAGCTCTTGCGCGACTTCCGGCGCCTTTGGGTTCAGGGGGTGGCGATCGCGCTGGTGCTGGCGGCGGGCGTGACGGTCATCCTGATGTCGGTCGGCATGTCGCGCGCCCTGAACGACACCCGCGCCGCCTACTATGATGCCAACCGGTTCGCGCATGTCTTTGCCTCGGCGCGCCGGGCGCCCGACAGCTTGCTGGCGGAATTGCGCGACATCGAAGGCGTGGCGCAGGTCGAGGCGCAGGTGAGATCCTATGCGGTTCTGGACATTCCGGGGCGGGCCAAACCGGCAACCGGGCTGTTGATCTCGCGGCCCGAAAGCGGGGATCAGATCCTGAACCTGCCGATCCTGCGCGCGGGGCGCTGGCCCGATGGCGCGGGCGAGGTCGTGATCAACCAACCCTTTGCAGAGGCCAACGGCTTTCGCCCCGGTGACAGGTTTTCGGTCAACCTGAACGGTCGCAAACGCGAGGTCACGATCTCCGGCACCGCGCTGTCGCCGGAGTTCATCTACACCATAGGGCCGGGCGCGCTGATGCCGCAGAACGAAACCTTTGGCATCCTCTGGCTGGAGGCCGAGGTCATGGATGCCGCCTTCGGCATGGCGGGCGCCTTCAATTCGGTGGCGCTGACCGTCCTGCCGCGCACCCCGCTGGAGCCGGTCAAGCAAGCAGTCACATCGGTGCTTGACCGTTACGGGGCCACGACCCCGACGGGGCGGGCCGAACAGCAGTCAAACGCCTTTCTGGACGCCGAGATCATGCAGCTGGAGGTCATGGCGCTGGTGCTGCCCCCGGTGTTTCTGGGCATCACGATCTTTCTGGTGCACATGGTGATGGCGCGGATCGTTCAGTTGGAACGGGCAGAGATCGGGCTGATGAAGGCCGTCGGCTATACCAACTGGGAAATCGGGCTGCATTACCTGATGCTTGCAGGCCTGATCGCGGTGTTGGGCATCGGGCTGGGCTGGATCGCGGGGACATCGCTGGCGCAGGCCATGGCGCGGCTTTATGCCAAGTTTTTCGACTTTCCCTTTCTGGTCTTCGGGGTGCCGCTCAGCGTTTACGCGGTCTCGGCGATCCTTGGTCTTGCTGCAACCAGCGCTGGCGCCTTGAACAGTGCGCTGCGGGCCGCGCGGCTTGCGCCCGCGGTGGCCATGGCGCCACCCGCGCCGCCAAGTTTTCGCGGCACCGCGTTCGACAGGCTGACAGAGGTTCTGAACCTGAGCCAGCCGTCTCGCATGATCCTGCGCAGCCTGACCCGCTGGCCCTTGCGCGCCGCGATGACGCTGCTGGGCATGGCGCTGGCGGTGTCGGTTCTGGTGGCGTCGAATTTCTTTCCCGACGCGGTGAAGGAGATCATCGACAAGGGATTCTATCAGTCGAACCGCCAGGACATGCTGCTGCTGTTCGATCCGGATGCGCCCATCGGCGCGCTGCAAGAGGTGCGCCGCCTGCCCGGTGTGCTGCAAGCGGAACCGCAGCAATACCATCCCGCGCGGCTGGTCTTTGGAGCATATGAGAAACAGGTGGCTGTCTCCACCGTGGCGGAAAATGCCGATCTTGCCCGTGTGGTGGATGAAGACGGGCGCGTGGTCACGCCCGATCCCTTTGGCATCCTGCTGTCCGACCGGCTGGCCAAGGCGCTGCACATCCAGGTGGGCGATACCCTGACCGTGACCTTTGAAAGCGGCCTGCGCGAGACCCATGATCTGCCGGTCAGCGGCATCGTCACGCAATTTTTCGGCCTTGGCGCCTATGTCGCGCAGGACACCTTGAACCGTCTGTTCCGTCAAAGCCCGCGGGTCTCCAGCGTGCATGTCACTCTGGCGAACCCGGAGTCTGCGTCGGATTTCGAGGCGCGGATCAAGGATTTTCCCAAGCTCATGGGCACGATCAACATGACCGAGAATCGCCGCAGCTTTCTGGACACGCTCAGCCAGAACATTCTGGTCGTGACAATGGTCTATGGTATCCTTGGCACCATCATCACCGTCGGCGTCGCCTATAACGCCACGCGGGTGCAACTGTCCGAGCGCGCGCGGGAACTGGCGTGTTTGCGGATCCTCGGCTTTTCCAAGGGGGAGGTCGCCTATATTCTGGCAGGTGAGGTGCTGTTGCTGGCGCTGTTGGCGCAGCCGGTGGGCTGGTGGATCGGGCGCAAGGTCGCCGAGCTGATGACCAACGGTTTTTCCAGCGATCTTTACGCCATCCCGCTGGTGCTGACGCCCGCAACCTATGCCGAGGCCAGCCTGATCGTTCTGGGGGCCGCCGTGGCGTCCGTGTTTCTGGTGACATGGCGGCTGAACCGGCTCGATCTGATTTCTGTCATGAAAACGAGGGAGTAGGCGAATGTGGTCCCTGCGCACCGTGGGAATTTCCGCTGTCGGCCTTGCCATTGTCGGCGGGTTGGTGGTGACGGCCTTTCGCACCGATCCTGTTGCCGTCGATCTGGCGTGGCTGGAGCGCGGCGCCCTCAGCGTGACCGTGGATGCCGAGGGGCAGACCCGGATCAAGGAGGTCTATGAGGTATCGGCACCTATTGCGGGGACGTTGCAGCGCCTCCCGGTCGCGGTTGGAGATGCAGTTGCTAAAGGGCGGACCGTAGTCGCACAGGTGCAGCCCGCCGCGCCGACGCTGCTTGATGCGCGCAGCCGGGCGCAGGCGGTGGCGGCCCTGCATGAGGCCGAGGCGGCAGTCACCTTTGCCGAGGCCGAAGTGGCGCGGACAGAGGCGCAGGAAACCTATGCGCAATCGCAATACGACCGTGCCAAGGCGCTTGCATCAAGTGGGACCGCTTCACTGACGTCGCTCGAGACGGCCAGCCAGCAATTGCAGCTGGCGCAGGCGGACCGGCTGTCGGCCGGTGCGCGGTTGACCATGTCGCGCGCGGCGCTGGAACGCGCGCGCGCCCTGCTGACCGATCCGCGGGAAACCGACGCCGATCAGACGTGTTGCCTGCCCATCCTGTCTCCCGCTGATGGGGTCGTGCTGTCTGTCGCGGACCAGAGCGCGCGGCCGGTGACGGCGGGGGCGCCCCTGCTGACCATCGGCGATCGGGACGACCTCGAGATCGTGGTCGATCTGCTCTCTTCCGAGGCGACGCGCCTGTCGCCCGGCGCCTCGGCGCGCATCGAACGCTGGGGTGGGGAGGACGCGCTGGCAGCCGAATTGCGCCTGATCGAACCCGCGGCGCGCACTGTCGTATCGGCGCTGGGCATCGAGGAACAGCGCGTCGATGCAGTTTTGGATCTGACTTCGCCACCGGAGCGATGGGAGGGACTTGGCGAAGCCTTCTCCGTCTTTGTCCGGATAGAGGAATGGCGTGCTGAGGATGCGCTGCTGATTCCTCTGGCGGCGGTCTTTCGCCGGGAGGGGATCTGGTACTGCTACGTTACTGAGAATGGGTTGGCGCGCGAGACTGAGATCGAGATCGGGCGGCGCGATGGCCGGGTTGCCGAGGTGCTGGCTGGCCTGTCCGAAGGGGACCGCGTGATCCTGCACCCACCGGATTCCATTGCTGAGGGCGTGGCGATCACGGAGCGGGACTGGCAATAGACACCCAGCCTGCGGATTGCACACTGGGGAGCGGCCCGTCTCCGGCGATGTTCGCCTTGACCGTATGGCGTTCGGATCGCCCCGCTGCGCGATGGTCAAGGATGCGCCCGCCACCTCCGCAGGTCCGACATGGGCAAGTGGGCTGTCATTCTTTCCAAAGTCTCATTGCGGTGTAGCGGCGGTGTATCCGCTGTGGATCGAGGCATTCGCTTTGCATCTCAGAGGCCGGCAGCGATTGCGCCTTCAGTCGATAATTTGGAGCAACCCATTGTTCTGGAATATTTTCCTGATGCGAGTCGCGGTGATTGATCGTCATTGGCGACCGGGGGTTCCTCATGTCCGAAGGGTTTCAGACAAATTCTAGGAAAGCTGGTTGCGCGTTTTAGCTTTCTGTTAGTTCGAAACGTAGAGGTTGGCGGGGCACCTTTAGCGGTGGCGCAGACCTGAACCAATGGCCTGCATCCGTCAGAACGACGTCAGAAAATGTCGATCACGGCAAATGAAACCTGCGCCAAAATGCGCTTACGAATAGCAAGGGCAAGAAAATGTCTAGCATCCTGACGAACAATGGCGCGATGGTCGCGCTGCAAACCCTCAAATCGATCAATTCGAACCTTCTGGACAATCAAAAGGAAATCTCGACGGGCAAACGCGTTGCTACATCCAAGGACAACTCCGCTGTCTGGGCCATTTCAAAGGTGATGGAATCCGATGTCAAAGGATTCAAGGGCATTTCCGACAGCCTCAATCTGGGTCAGTCGACCGTTGCCGTGGCGCGTCAGGCCGCCGAGACGACCACCGACCTGCTGACCGAGATCAAGGCCCGCATTGTCGCCGCGCAAGAGGAAAACGTCGACCGCGCAAAAATCCAGACCGACATCGACGCGCTGCGCAACCAGATTCAGGGCGTGGTCGATGCGGCGCAATTCAACGGTCTGAACCTGTTGTCGAACACCGACACCGCGGCCGGCACGGGCAGCGTGAATATCCTTGCCTCTCTTGACCGCTCGGGCACTGGTGTGACGGCATCGGATATCACGGTGTACAAGCAGGATCTGGGGACGGATGCCTCCTCCATCAACGTAGCTTCCGCGGCCGCGACGGCCATCGGGACCGATGCGCTGTCCGGTGCTGCGAACGGCGCGGCCACGGCCCTTGCCGGTGGCGCAGTACAGGCAACAACTGCGGCCGTCGTGGGCCAGGCAGTCGGTGATGGTACTGGGACGGTCGCCGCAGGGACCGGGTTCTCGATCGAGATCACGGCCGGTGCCGCCGCTCTTGCAACATTCAACACGACGGCAACGGCTGGCGCGCAGGAGATCACCTATGTCGCCCGCGACGGGGACACGGAGGCGGATGTCACAGCGGGTCTTGCGGCGGCCTTCAATGACTATGTAACCGCCAATTCTGCCATCACCGAGGGTCTCGGAATTTCAGCCGCGGTCAACGGCACCAATGCGAACCAGATCGACTTTACCGGCGCCAACAACGCTGGTGACAACTTCACCGTTCAGGTGCGCAGCTACGCAACCACGGACACGACGATCGGCGGACGGCTGGAGCCGCTGGCCGACATTGACGTTACGACCCAGATCGGCGTCGATACTGCCCTGACAGAGATCGAGGGTCTGATCCAGACCGCGATCGACTCGGCCGCGGCCTTCGGTTCCGCGCAGGGCCGGATCGAAACTCAGGCCGAATTCGTGTCGCAGCTGACGGATGCACTGAAATCCGGGATCGGCGCGCTGGTCGATGCCGACATGGAGGAGGCCTCGGCCCGCCTTCAGGCTCTTCAGGTTCAGCAGCAGCTGGGTGTGCAGGCGCTGTCGATCGCCAATCAGGCACCGCAGTCTCTGCTCTCGCTCTTCCAGTAAGAAACGCCTGAGGCACCCGGCGGAACTGCGTCGGGTGCCTTTGCTGCATCGCCCTCTGTTGAAAGCGGATCGCAGTATTGCGCTATGAATTCGGATTTTCCGGGGCGGCGGCACATCGGACAGACCCCATCGCGCCCTAAGTTGGCCGAGATCTCGAGCTGGACGTCGCCATTGCCCAAGATCGCCATTTCCAGCCCTGTCAGATCCGGGTTCAGAGCATCGCCGATGGGCCAATCCTAACACGCGGGTGGGCCGGCAAACGAAGTCCGACGGATCAAT
>CAZRZN010000086.1:0-15208 GCA_964604565.1 uncultured Rhodobacterales bacterium | reverse complement strand
CCGCAGCGAGATTATCACGCCACTTCCGTGGCCAACTTTGGCACTGCCGTTCTCAACATGGTAGTACGTGCACGCCGCGCACCGCCGGAACGTGAGGTTTGCTATCACATTTGGAGCAGGGAACCTTGGGGTTATTTGCTTGGTCACCCTACGGAATCACGACGAAGCACGTCCCGCTGTTTATCGACTGAAGCCCGGGCGATGATGCATGATGTACGCGAGGGCGCTTAGGAGTCACCGCGACCCATACTTGGCTAAAGGCCGTCTGTTCCGATTTCCAACTCTGGTTCCGCCTCAAAGACCAAAGCCTCAATTCCGGTCATTCGGACCTCTCCCATTGGGCCACGTGCAAAAGTCAGGCCCGCCTTTCTCTCGAAATCATAGCTTTGTCTTGCTCCGGGCAAGACGACCACGTCGCGTCCGGCTCCGCCGTTCAGCACATCCGCACCTCCGCCTGAGACCAGAACATCCGATGCCGCACCCGTGACGATATAGTCTATGAAGGGGGTGCCCGTCACCCGACCGGATCCATCCATGATCCTTAGGCCATTTTCAAAAATCGCCGTATTTCGATCTTCCCAGGCGTTCGGGCCGGTGGTGTTGTAGGCCATGAGCATATCCCAGCGCGGGTTCTGATCGTCGAGATGACGCAGTGCCCCCCAACTGCCCCATTTCGTCGGCGGGCCCACGTCCACGAAAGCGTTGAACAGCACTCCCCCGGCCTCTACCCAGCCTGCAAGCAAGATCTCATAAAGCCGCGCCATTTCAGGCGTATAGCTGAAGGTGACAAAAAACGCCGTCAGCCTTTCGTCGTCCACGCGTGCTCCTTGCCCGACAAGGTGCGACCCGCCCTCATACATGATCAGCTGAAGACCATTTTTCCGGGCAACGCCAGCGTGATAGGGAAAGATCTCATCCACCAGCTGCCGGAGCGCGCCCTGTTCCAGCGCCTCTGCAACCGGTTGAAATGCCCTGTCAAAACGGGTCCTTTTGATGAATTCACGCAGGGCAACTCTTTGCAGTCCGTCCGCTTCCCCAGTGGCCCGGGCCATCTCTTGAGACGAGTCGAGCCAGCCGTCCATGCGCCGCGCCATTTCTTCGCCGCCGATTTCATATCCAAAATACCCCGTCACCGCGTAGGCATCGAAACTCCCGACCGGCATATCGCCCAGTTGAAGGAAGGCCAGAGGTGCAGTCAGGATCTGTTCCTCCAGCCCGGGCCAACCCGTATGGGTTGCCACCACGCGCACAAGACGCGCATCTGCATCCGCCGCAAAAACGGCTGACCAGATGTCCATGATCTGCGCAGCGCGCATCCCGTAGAATTGCATCCAGCCGGTTTCGGAAGGTCCCCATAGGGCCTCTGCCTGCGCGCGCGCCCAACCCGCTTGCGCAAAACCTTGGTTCCAAACCTCGTTGGAATACTCGACATAGGCCCTCAGACGGGGATCGAGATCCCGTTTCACCACGGAGGCGAAACGGCGGACATAATCGTCATCCGCCTGATGCGGCATGTTGAACCAGGGATCCGCGCCAATCACATTGGCCAGGCGCACCATGACTTCGACCGGTACGCCAGAGTCCGACCAACTGGCCAGCTCCATCCTAGGCCGATCCGACCATGCCGACACTGCCGACCCATTGGTCGACATCCAATCCATGAAACGCACCGCCCGCATGTCTTCGATCCGGTCGAGGAAATCCGGGTTGAACAACGCCCCGGCCTCATGCAGCGGTATGTGGTCCTCGCGCAGGATGACGATATTGCGGATCGGATCCTCCGGGTCGATCCGCGTGATCGAAAGGGTGACCACCCCTTCGCCCGGCCCGTAGGAAAACGTGACGCGACCGTCCTCTTGACGGACACGTTTTGCGCGGCCGGCAAGCCGCAGATCGCCACTTCCGTCATAGGTCATCACATAGTCCCCGCGCAGCGAGTCCGCGGCTTCCGGCTGATCGGTCAGAACTACGGTCACGATCCTGTCAACCTCCTCCGGGATGCGAAGCGGCCAATCATTTTCGTCCAGATATCCACCAGCGCGCAATTCGTCGGTGGTGAGCGTAGCCCATGTGTTCCCTGCGTTGCCCACCCAGCCCCTGGAAGATTTCATCAGGTCCAGAAAAGGATGTTGGGTCGACCAGTCTGATATACCATATAACCCTACCGCAAGCGCGGGCGCCCCCTGCGGGACCATGCCAGAGGGCGGGAGCGCAATAGCCTCCCGCTCTGGCAAGGGTGGGGACGACGCAATCTCGCGCTCTACCACAGATTGCGCCGCATTCTGTTGCGGAACTCTTTCCCAGATCGCCGCGGCCAGTTCGGAATAACGGTCCAAAACTTCCGGATGCAGCGTTGCGGGCGGCCGGAAATCCGCGGGTGGGGGCGCTTCGAACAGATAGGCATAGGTCACCATGGCCGCCAAAAGGTAAAGCGTCGGCGTCCCATGCGGTGCATCGTCCGTATACAGGGCTTCCGCCGGAAGGCTGTCCAGAAGGCCGCCGTCGCCGAAAAGCTCCGCCAGTGTGGAGGCGACGGGAATCAGTGTTACGCGCATGTCCGGGCGTGTCACTTCCAGCACGTTGAGAAGGTCACGATACCATTGATGATATTCCCCCGCATTATGTGCGTGATAAGCCTCGGCCTCCCGGTCGGTTGGAGGAAAACGGTTCACGATGCCGTCCATCGTTGCCCAGCCTTCATAGATGAACAACCGCGACGACGGGCTGTTGACTTCGACCCAGTCGAAGACGCGTTGCAGGGCGCCCAGTGGGCTTTCGCCCGTCGGGTTGTTGCCATCGTAGGGCACGTCGGGCAGTTGATACTGGATGAAATTCGCCGGCGTCAGAACAACGGCGTCAATCCCGGCATCCCGAAACGCACCTTGGGAGGGTGACCAGGCGCCCGACACACCGGAAAAGGACCAATTCGGTCTTGGCGGCAGATTGTCCGCAAAATCGCGCAGGAAGCCCCATTGGCCGTCCAGAGACAGGCCGCGCCCGTCCGCCTTGGCCATCTCGTTCATCCAGTGCGGGACATTCGTGGGGTCGGCAGCGTCGCTGACGTGATTCACCAAAGAATTGCCAAATACATAAACCCGGGCCTCTGTCCGGTCCGCGCGCGCGGTCTCAGCCCAAAGCACCGCCGCCAAGGCCAGTGCAAAAACGGCTAGCAACATCCGCATGATCAACCTGCCTTGTCATTTCTTGCCCATGGTCAGTATGGCGCAACAGCCGCCTGCGGCAAAGCATGAGCACCGGAGCATGGGGTGATTTCATATCGAATCCCGGGTTTTCATTTGAAATTTGGCGCGTATAGTGACCGCATGATCAACGGTCGCCATAATCCCTGCCCTGCGCGTCTTTCGGCGCTCTTTGCATTTGGCGCTGATCTACTACTAACTCGCCTCTGAGCGTGGCCCTCAAGGCGCGCGTGCTCAGAGGAGATGTGTGACGCGCCTGGACCTTCACGCACACGGGTTAGGATCCTTTCACGATGTTCAAATTGGCCGATATCAGAGCGGCGTTGCCTTATGCCCCGTCCGTTGCCATGGACTGGCGCGGCACGGTCCCGTGCGCCGACGTATCCTGCCGCCCTGCACGGGGCGCCCTGATTTCCGCGCCAGGCGACCGTCGCGCCCCGCGCCAAAAACTCACACCTGAGGAAAGACAATGACCACCGAGACAGACAAAGTCGTCATCTTCGACACCACCCTCCGCGATGGCGAACAAAGCCCCGGCGCCACGATGACCCACGATGAAAAGCTGGAAATCGCCGAATTGCTGGACGAAATGGGCGTCGACATCATCGAGGCGGGCTTCCCCATCGCCTCCGAGGGGGATTTCCGCGCCGTGGCCGAGATTGCCGAGCGGTCCAAGAACGCGGTCATCTGCGGTCTGGCGCGGGCACAATTGCCGGACATCGACCGTTGCTGGGAGGCGGTGAAAAAGGCCGAGCGCCCGCGCATCCATACTTTTATTGGCACCTCACCATTGCATCGCGCGATTCCGAACCTCACGCAGGACCAGATGGCAGAGCGGATCGAGCAGACCGTAAGCCATGCCCGCAATCTTTGTGACAACGTGCAATGGTCGCCGATGGATGCCACGCGCACCGAATGGGATTACCTGTGCCGGGTCGTCGAAATCGCCATCAAGGCGGGGGCCACGACGATCAATATCCCCGATACCGTCGGCTATACCGCCCCTGTGGAAAGCGCCGAACTGATCCGGCGTTTGATCGCCACCGTGCCCGGCGGTGATGAGGTGGTATTTGCCACCCACTGCCACAATGATCTTGGCATGGCCACGGCCAACGCGCTGGCCGCGGTCCAAGGCGGGGCGCGGCAGATTGAATGCACGGTCAACGGATTGGGCGAACGTGCAGGCAACACCGCCCTCGAGGAGGTGGTGATGGCGCTGAAAGTGCGGGCCGACATCATGCCCTATCACACCGATATCGACACCAGAAAGATCATGCAGATCTCGCGCCGCGTCAGCACCGTGTCCGGCTTTCCGGTGCAATACAACAAGGCGATTGTCGGCAAGAACGCCTTTGCGCATGAATCCGGCATCCACCAGGACGGTATGCTCAAGAACGCCGAAACATTCGAGATCATGCGCCCGGAGGATGTTGGCCTGTCGGGCACCTCGCTCCCTTTGGGCAAACACTCCGGTCGCGCGGCCTTGAGGGCGAAGCTCAAGGAACTGGGGACAGAGGTCGGGGACAATCAGCTCAAGGATATCTTCGTTCGCTTCAAGGAACTTGCCGACCGCAAGAAGGAAGTCTTCGACGATGACATTCTTGCACTTGTCGCGGTCACCAGCGGCGAGTCCGACCATCTGCAACTGGTGAACCTCAAGGTTATCTGCGGCACCGGCGGGCCTGCCGAAGCTGTGCTTGAAATGGACATCGGCGGCGTCGAAAGCACGGCAACCTGCACCGGTGACGGGCCAGTGGACGCCACTTTCAAGGCCGTGCGCGAATTGCATGAGAACAAGGCGCGGCTGCAACTCTATCAGGTCAATGCAGTCACCGAGGGCACGGATGCGCAGGCCACGGTATCGGTCCGGCTTGAAGAGGACGGCATGATCGCCACCGGTCAGTCCGCCGACACGGACACCGTTGTCGCCTCTGCCAAGGCCTATATTCAGGCGCTTAACCGCCTGATCGTGCGCCGGTCCAAAATGGGCCCCGGCGCGGACATGCGTGAAATTTCCTACAAGGAAATGGGCTGACCGACGGGACCTCTCATCTGACCTGCTTCCCTCCCCGTCCGGCTCCGGCCGGGCGGGGAGGCCCTGTAAATCCGGACCTGTCGGAAACGCATACTACAAGGTCGGTTTTGGTGAACATCAGGTTAATCTTTACGAATTTTTAGGAATTGTGAACTAGGCTTTCACCAGGCCGAAGATTCGATGACAGAGGACCCAATGCAAACCCCGATCGATCGGAACGCTGACGACATGTCTGCCGAAAGCTTTTTCGGCGACATGATCGAATCCTTGTCCGGGACCCTCGAAGAGATCGTCGGCGTCAAGGAGGCGACCTCCTTCATTGCGCGGGTCGGTCATGACATGGGGCGACGGATCGGCGCCTCCTACAATGCCGTCGAGGGGGGCCTTCCATCTGATCCCGAAGGCATCGGTCAGCTCCTCTGCGATTTCAAGGAACGTATTGGCGGACATTTTGAACTGGTCTCTGCGGATGCGGAAAAGCTGGTGTTTACTGCCAGCCGCTGCCCCTTCGGAGACCGGGTAAAGGGCCGTCCCTCCTTGTGCATGATGACCACGAATGTCTTTGGCCGGATCGCCGCGGATGCGAATGGCTATGCTTCGGTAAAAATAGACGAAGCCATCTCGCTGGGTCATTCCCGATGCCATGTGACGGTCCATCTTGACCGTTCCCAGGACTCAAACCTGAACGAATTCTTCACATGACCAGCAAAGCAGGCGCCGCGCCCTCCATACCCTCTGACCCATCCGGCGCGGACATGCCCATGCCCGAAGCCCTCAGGATCGTTGCCATGTCGATCGAACGGGCCCCACGCGCGATGATGCTGCTGGACCCGCAATGGCGCATACGTGTCGCCAACCGCGAGGCGCGGATACACCATCAGATGGCTGCCGGTCAGATCCTGACCGATCGTGTATCGCGCAGCACGTCACGGCTTGTGCATGGCCTGACCCAAGCCATCACAACCTCACGGGGTGTGCCGTTGCGACTGACATTCGGCGAGGATCAGATCGTGTTTCAGGCCTGGCGGATCGACCCGTTGCCGGGACTGACAGAGGCCATGGTGATGCTCAAGGCCGATCCGGCGAACCTCTTTGTGGCGCAGATCAATTCCCTTGCCAGGGCGCGAGATCATTACCAGCGCCGCCTCACCCACACAGAGGAGGAGCGGGACGCCCTGAGGCACGCCGCCAGCATGATGACCCGTCTGGCCTTGACCGATCACCTGACCGGGCTGCACAACCTTCACAGCTTTCGTCAGGTCGGTGAAAAACTGCTCGCGGACAAGATGGCCCCGGTCGCCGTGATCTATGCGGACCTGAACGGTTTCAAGGCGGTCAACGATCATTTCGGGCACGAAGCGGGGGATCACGTCCTGCGTGAGGTGGCATGGCGCCTGTCGGGGACCCTGCGGGACGAGGATACATTGGCCCGCCTTGGCGGTGATGAGTTTGCTGTCTGGTTGCCCAATGCGACGCCGGATGTGGCGGCCCGGCGCATGGAAGATCTGCGCAAGAGCCTGACACCGCCGATCTTCTGGTCTGCCTCCGATGGCAGCACGGCGCTGCTTCGCCAGATTCAGGCCGCGTTCGGATATGCGACTGCTCCGGAGGACGGTGCCGATATCGACAGCCTGCTCCGGGTTGCTGATCATCGCATGTATGCTGACAAATCCGAAATGGGGCCGGCCGGCTTGCGCCAGTCCGGCTGACCCGCGCCGGTCATTCCCCCAGCGCAATCCCTTCGCGTCGGGGGTCGGCACCGCCCATCAGGCCGCCCGGTCCGACGGAGATTGCATGCACGCCCGAAATCAGTGGTCTTGCATCAACCTCAAAGCCCATCTCCATAAGCTCTCCCTGTAGATCAGCGATGTCGGTTCCAAGTTCGAGATCGAAGGTTCCGAAACGGTTGACCGCCCGGGGCATGTCGATGGCTTGCTGAACGTCCATGTCCCAATCCAGATACGCGATGATCGACTGTGCGACATAGCCGATGATGCGGGATCCACCGGGGGACCCGATCACCAGAACCGGCGCGCCGTCCCGCCGCACGATCGTGGGCGACATCGACGACCGGGGCCGTTTGCCCGGTGCCACCGCATTGGCAATAGGGACTCCATCTGCGTGCGATCGAAAGGAAAAATCCGTCAGTTCGTTGTTCAACAGAAAACCGTTGGTCATCAAGCGGGAGCCAAAGCCGTTCTCTATCGTGGTCGTCATGGACAGGGCGTTGCCATATTGGTCGACAATCGAGATATGCGATGTCGACGGCAGTTCCAGACTTTCGTCATCCGCCCAAAGCATCGCATGATCCCATGCGGGTTGGCCCGGAGACACATCCGAAAGCGCACCATCCCCGTCCAGCAGCGTGGCGCGCCCGGCAAGGTAGTCCGGATCGACCAGCCCCTTGGTCGGCATGGGAACGAAATCACTGTCGGCCATGTATCGCCCCCGGTCCGCAAAGGCGAGGCGAGAGGCATCGCCGATCATCCGCCATGTATCCGCGCTTTGCGGATCGCCCGGGGCAAAACTGTCCAGCATGCCGAGGATCTGCCCCACCGTCAGCGCCCCGGAGGACGGTGGCCCCATGCCACAGACCTCATGCGCCCGGAAAGTCGCGCAAACGGCCGGCCGTTCCTTGACCTCGTAAAGTGCGAGATCCCGCATCGTCATAACGCCCGGGTTGGGCGCATAGCCCTGCACCGTCGCGACGATGTCCTCCGCGATGGGACCTTCGTAGATGACAGAGGCGCCCTCCGTCGCCATGCGTTTCAGAACCTGCGCATAGGCGGGATTCTTCAGGGTCGCCCCGACTGTCAGCGGTTCGGCATCCGGAAAGAAATAGGCGGTGGTCTCAGGATGGCGCCCAAGCCGGAATGCATCCGCTGCCACCAGCCCGGCAAGGCGCGGCGACACTGCAAACCCATCTTCCGCAAGCCCGATGGCCGCATCGAAAAGATCGGACCATTCGGCTTGCCCCCAGCGGTCATGCGCCGCTTCCATGAGGGCCGGGGTTCCGGGCACACCGACCGACCGGCCGCCCACGACTGCATCCCAAAAGCCCAGCGGCTCGCCGTCCTCATCCTGAAAAAGCGTCGGTGTCGCGGCCAAGGGTGCCGTTTCGCGCCCGTCGAGCGTGGTGATCTCACCCGTCGATCCGTCATGCCACACCAGAAAGGCACCGCCCCCAAGGCCTGAACTTTGCGGCTCGACCAACCCCAGAACCGACTGAACGGCCACCATCGCATCGGCCGCCGTGCCGCCCGTCCGCAACACGTCGGCGCCTGCCTGCACCGCGTGGGGGTTTGCGGCTGCCACCATCCAACGCTCTGCCGAAACCGGTTGCCCCGCCTGCTTCGCAGCCAGCGCGGCCGCGACCTCCGGGGAAACCCCGGTAAACACGCTTTCGGCTTCGGTCCCGGCTTCCGGCGCCACAGAATCCGCAGTTTGCTGTGCCAAGGCTGGTCCCACCAGCATCAGCGCAAATGCCGCAATTCCCGTGATTTTCATGGCGAACACCTCAAAGTTGCATTTTGCCAAGTTATTCAATCAAGAAATACACCATTTAGAAAAGCGTCTCAACTGTGCCAAACCGGCGCCTAGGTCGTGACGCCCCTTGTTGGCCCGCAACTTTGGCAGCCACTGTTCGGTATCGGTGTCCCGATCGGGCAGGAGCAATTCGCACTCTTTTCGATCAAAGCCGCGCATGCGACGCGGACATGCCCCCTGTCAAAGCATTGCTGGCACGACCTGATCAGGCGGACGATGACCATCAGCGAAAGTTTTGACGTTGATGATGACCTTCTCACCCATCTCCACCCGGCCTTCCTGCGTGGCAGAGCCCATATGCGGCAGCATCACGACATTGGCCATGTTTCGCAGCTCCGGGTTGCCCTGAATACCATGCTCATAGACGTCCAGCCCGGCCCCTGCCAGCTCTCCGGCTTTGAGCATACGGGTCAGCGCGTTCTCGTCGATCACCTCCCCACGAGAGGTGTTCACGATCACGGCGGCTGGTTTCATCAATTGCAGGCGGCGGGCGTTCAGTAGGTGATAAGTGCTTGGCGTCGAGGGGCAATTCACGCTGAAAATATCCATGCGCGCGACCATCTGATCAAGGCTTTCCCAATAGGTCGCCTCAAGCTCGGTCTCGGTCTCGGACCGAAGCCGCCGCCGGTTGTGGTAATGGACCTGCATGCCGAAGGCGGACGCGCGCCGGGCCACCGCCTGACCGATCCGGCCCATGCCCAAGATGCCCAGCCGCTTGCCCCCCAACCGGCTGCCCAGAAAGGCTGTGGGCGCATACCCCTGCCAGTTGCCTTCCTGCATGACGCTCAGCCCCTCCTGGATGCGCCTCGTGACCCCCAACATCAACGCCATGACGATCTCTGCCGTATCCTCCGTCACCACGCCCGGCGTGTTGGATACGAGGATCCCGCGCGACCGTGCCGTTGCCACGTCGATGTGGTCAAACCCTGCACCGTAATTCGCGATCAGTTTCAGCCGTTCGCCTGCCTGTCCGATCATGCCAGCGTCGATCCTGTCGGTAACGGTGGGCACCAGGACATCCGCGCTGTCCATCGCCTCGACCAGTTCCTCCCGGGTCATGGGGCGGTCGTCGTCGCGCAGGCGGACGTCGAACAATTCCTTCAGCCGGGTCTCGACAACCTCGGGCAAGCGTCGCGTCACGACAACACTCAGACGTTTTGATGGCATACAGCCTCTCCCCAATCTTCCCCAGCGGGACGCTCGGGGGTTAGACTGCGACAGTATAGGACGGGGCACAAGAACCTCGCCGGAAAAACCTGAGCAGGACTTTGAACCATGTTCACGAAAGCGATTGCCACAGTGCTGATGGCGCTGGTGCTGTCTGGCCAGTTGATGGCGGGACAGGACCGTGGCCCGGTCACGAATTTGCCCTTGCCGCGCTATGTTTCCATGAAGGCCTCCGAGGGGAATGTGCGTCGTGGCCCCTCACTGACCCATCGCATCGACTGGGTTTACAAGCGGCGGGACATGCCGCTGGAGATTACCGCAGAGCATGGCCACTGGCGCCGCGTCCGCGACCGCGACGGAGCAGGTGGCTGGGTCCATTACTCTTTGCTGTCGGGCGTTCGGACTGTCATCGTCGAGGAAGACATGCTGAAGCTGTATCAGCGGCCCGACCCGGACAGCCCGGTCAGTGCCCGGCTTGAAATGGGGGTCATTGCACGGCTTGGCGATTGCAATGAAATCTGGTGCCGCTTGACCGCGGGCGGCTACCGCGGATGGGTGCCCAAAACCGCGATCTGGGGCGTGCGGGCGGATGAAATCCGCAACTGAGACGCCGCGATCCCCGGCATCCGAAAATCTGGCCGAGGCATCTGCATGCGCCACGACCGGTGTTTGGATTGGCGATCGGCAACTCCGGGATTTTTTCAGGGTGAAGCACCACGCCTTCGCAGGCGGTGATGCATCCCGGACGGTGATCTCTTGATCCGATCAGGCCGTGGGAAAACCGACGCGCCCGATGCTTTCGTAGGCCGTGAAACCGGCGGCCTCTGCATCCTGAGCGGAATAGATGTTGCGCAGATCCGCAAGTTTCGCCTGCGCCATTCCCGCGGCGAGGCGCGATAGATCCAGTGCGCGAAACTCATTCCATTCCGTCAGGATGACCAGCAGATCGGCCCCCTCGGTGGCGGCATAGGGATCTTCCACCCAGGCGACGCCGGGCAGCAGGGCTTCACCCTCGCGCCGGCCCTGAGGATCGCAGACGCGCACGCGTGCCCCGCCGCCCACCAGCGCCGGCACGATGGTCAGCGCGGGCGCATCGCGCATGTCGTCCGTGTTGGGTTTGAAGGTCACGCCAAGCACCGCCACGGTCTTGTTGTTGAACCTGCCGCCACATAGGTCAGAGAGCTTGTCGATCATCCGGCGCTTCACGTCCTCATTGACCTTGATGACGGTCTCTATGATGGAAATCGGCGCAGCATACTCCTGCCCGATCCGCGCCAACGCCTTGGTATCTTTTGGAAAACAGGAGCCGCCATAGCCCGGACCCGCGTGCAGGAACTTGTTGCCGATCCGTCCGTCAAGCCCCATGCCCTTGGACACCTGTTTCACATCCGCGCCCACACGTTCGCAGAGCGCGGCGATCTCGTTGATGAAGGTGATCTTGGTCGCGAGAAAGGCATTGGCGGCGTATTTGATCATCTCCGCGGATTCCAGATCCGTGGAGATGATCGGAAAGTCGCGCAGATACAACGGCCGATAGATGTCCGACATGACTTGCTCGGCACGCTCGGTTTCCACACCGACGATGACGCGGTCCGGCTTCATGAAATCGTCGATCGCCGCGCCCTCGCGCAGAAATTCGGGGTTGGAGGCGACGTCGAATTCAAGGGCCGGGTTGGCCTTGGAAATGGTTTCCTTGACCTGTCGATTGGTGCCCACGGGCACTGTCGATTTGGTCACCACCACGACGTAATCCTTTGCGGACTTGGCAATTTCCTCGGCTGCCGCCATCACGTAGGTCAGGTCGGCATGACCGTCCCCGCGGCGCGTGGGTGTTCCTACCGCGATAAAAACGGCATCCGCCCCGTCGATGGCCTGCGGCAGGTCCAGGGTGAAGGAAAGGCGCCCCGCCTCCACGTTGCGGGCCATGACCGCATCAAGGCCCGGTTCGTAGATCGGAACCTCTCCACGCTCCAGCATCTCGATCTTGCGGGGATCCTTGTCCACGCAAACGACCTTGTGCCCGAAGTCGGAAAAGCAGACCCCCGATACAAGGCCGACATAGCCCGTCCCGATCATGGCAATCTTCATTCTGGCGATCCCCTGCCTTCTGTTCCTGTCGCGCTCTCATGCGGCGGCAGAGGGGGAATTGTCAACGCAGCGGCACTGCATGCATGGCAATCTGTTGCGTCATTGGACAAGCTCTGTCAGAGCCGCTAAAGCACGCGCCACAGAGATTGCCTGAGCAAAACCCGATGAGCCAAAGCCCTTCAGAGGCCGCCCGCACCGTCCTCGCCATTGAAAGTGCCGCCCTTGCGCGCCTTGCCGAGGAACTGCCTGCTGACTTCGACGCGGCGGTGGCATGTCTCTTGGCGGTGCGTGGACGGGTCATCGTTTCTGGCATGGGCAAGTCCGGGCACGTCGCGAACAAGATCGCCGCCACGCTTGCGTCCACAGGAACCCCGGCGCAGGCTGTTCACCCGGGCGAGGCAAGCCACGGGGATCTGGGCATGATCACGCCGTCAGATGCGGTGATCCTGATTTCCAACTCCGGTGAAACGCGCGAACTCGCGGACATGATCGCCTATTGCGCGCGGTTTGCCGTGCCGCTGATCGCGATGACGAAACGATCGGCGGGCACGTTGGCCCGCGCCGCGGACCACGTCCTGCTGATGCCGGATGCACCCGAAGCCTGCGCCATCGGCATGGCCCCGACGACGTCGACAACCATGGCGATGGCATTGGGTGATGCGCTGGCGGTTGCGCTGATGCACCAACGGGGGTTCGACCGCGCACGCTATGCTGATTTTCACCCCGGCGGCACGCTGGGCGCACAGCTTTTGCGGGTGTCGGCCGTGATGCACAGGGGCGAGGAACTGCCGCTGGTCGACGAACACACGGCCATGTCAGAGGCGCTTCTGGTGATGAGCCAGAAGGGATTCGGCGTTGCCGCGCTTGTCGATGGCGACCGGCTGGAGGGCATCATCACCGATGGCGACCTGCGCCGTAACATGGATGGGCTGATGGCCCGCACCGCCGGAGAGGTCGCGACGCGTGAACCGCTGGTTACCGCACCCGACACCCTGCTGATCGAGGCCCTGGGCATGATGAACACGACAAAACGAACCGTCCTTCTGGTCACCGAGGGACCGCGCCTCGTGGGCCTGTTGCACATTCACGATGCGCTTCGGGCTGGCGTTGCATGAGCGCGGTCATCTTCATTCCCGCCCGCTATGCGTCATCCCGTTATCCGGGCAAGCCTCTCGTCAACCTCAAGGGGGCCACGGGAGAGATCAAGAGCCTGATCCAGCGCAGCTGGGAGGCAACCCATTCGGTCCGGGGGGCCGACGCTGTATATATTCTGACCGACGACGACCGCATTGCAGAGGCCGCGCATGGCTTCGGCGCCGATGTGCTGATGACCTCGGACAAGGCGCGGAACGGGACGGAACGCTGCGCCGAAGGACTGGAGCAACTGGCAGAGACGCCGGATTGCGTGGTCAACCTGCAAGGCGATGCGCCGCTGACACCGCCTTGGTTTATCGAAGCCCTGATCGACAGAATGCGCGAGCCGGAGGTGCAGATGGCCACGCCCATCCTGCGCTGCGATATCGAAACACTGACCAATCTGGTCACCGACCGAAAACAGGGGCGCGTCGGAGGGACCACCGCCGTTACCAGCACCGATGGGACGGCGCTCTATTTTTCAAAGGAGGTGCTGCCTTTCGTTGCCTCGCTGGAGAGGCCGCCGGAGGTCTGGCACCACGTCGGAGTATACGCCTATCGGCCCGCCGCATTGATGGCCTATACGGATTGGTCCGAAGGTCCGTTGGAAAAGGCGGAGGGGCTGGAGCAGTTGCGCTTTCTCGAAAATGGTGTGCCGATCACCTGCGTTGCGGTCGAATCCAAGGGCCGGGTGTTCTGGGAACTCAACAACCCCGTTGATGTGGCCCGCATCGAGGACGTTCTGGCCAAGGAGGGCATTGTATGACCGACGTAACCATCGGAAATATAAAGGTTTCCAACGCCGCACCCTTTACCCTGATCGCCGGGCCCTGCCAGATCGAAAGTCTGGCCCATGCCCGCATGCTGGCGGCCCGCATCGCCGAGGCCGCAGCCGAGGCCGGTGTGAACTGGATCTTCAAGGCCAGCTACGACAAGGCAAACCGGTCGTCCCTGACAGGTCAGCGCGGGATCGGCATGGACGAAGGCCTGAGTATCCTGTCGACCATCCGGGCCGAATTCGGCGTGCCGGTCTTGACGGACATCCACGCCCCTGATCACTGCATCCCGGTGGCAGAGGCGGTAGATGTGCTCCAGATCCCCGCCTTTCTGTCGCGCCAGACGGATCTGCTTTTGGCGGCAGGGGAAACCGGCCGGGCAATCAATGTGAAGAAGGGCCAGTTTCTTGCCCCGTGGGACATGAAGAATGTCGCGGCCAAGATCGCCTCGACCGGGAACGAAAATATCCTGCTGTGCGAACGCGGCACCAGTTTCGGTTACAACATGCTGGTTTCGGACATGCGGTCGCTGCCGATCATGGCGCAGACCGGTTATCCGGTCGTCTTTGATGCCACGCATTCGGTCCAGCTTCCCGGAGGTCAGGGCACGTCCTCCGGCGGGCAGAGGCAGTTCGTTGAACCGCTGGCCCGGGCTGCGGTCGCCATAGGCTGTGGCGCGGTTTTCATCGAGACGCATGAGGATCCCGATAACGCGCCCAGCGACGGGCCGAACATGGTGCCGATCGAACACCTGGCGTCTATTCTCAAGGGATTGCGGGCGATTGATCGGCTTTCAAAGGCGCTTTGACCCGGGATCGCGAAGAGGTTGATAGGCCTCGACATGAGTATTTTTGGAGAGAAGAAGCCAAGGCAGGTTCTTGGTGTTTCACGTGATACGCCGGTTGCTCTTTGCGCCTGACTTGATGGGGTGCGACGCTTTCGTGGGCGCTACCCTAAGTGGTCCTTTCATTTGCGGCGTGTTTGTCGAGCGACAGATGCGTGTGCGTCCTGAACGATCCGGCCGCCTGAGATTGCAAAGTCTCACCCGGGGGAGCGCCCGCTGAACGTCATGGCGCTATGGTTGTGGGTGGGGAACAGCGGGTCTTGTCATCGAGATTGTCGGCTCGCCTGCGCGGGGTGTCCTGTGCATCTGCGTGGAGGGGTGCCGGCGTGCCAGAAGAAGCCCCGTGAAACCCGGCGCTAACTCGGTGCGGAACAGCACAGGACGGTGCGATCCGCGGGCTGAAAATTTGGTCTGCGCT
>CAZRZN010000085.1:3255-15271 GCA_964604565.1 uncultured Rhodobacterales bacterium | reverse complement strand
GGTCGAAGCCGAACTGGCCCGCCGCATGCAGAAAGGAGGTGCAGACATTGTTGCCATCGCCACACCAAACCACCTTCTTGCCCGCGATGGGGCCGCGATGTTCCTCGAATGTGAGCACGTCGGCCATGATCTGGCAGGGATGCGAGCGATCCGTAAGTCCATTGATCACCGGGACGGTGGCGTATTCCGCCATTTCCTCCAGAACGGCTTCGTCAAAGGTGCGGATCATGATCAGATCGACATAGCGCGACAGGACGCGGGCCGTGTCGGCGATGGTTTCGCCATGGCCAAGCTGCATGTCGCTGCCCGACAGAACCATGGTCTGCCCGCCCATCTGGCGCACGCCGACGTCAAAGGACACGCGGGTTCGGGTAGAGGGCTTTTCAAAGATCAGCGCAACCATATGCCCGGCCAGCGGCTGTTCGTCATCCACCGCCCCCCTTGGACGGCCGTTTCGCGCGGTCTTCATGGCCTTGGCGCCGTCAATGATCGACCTGAGGGCCGGTTTGTCGGTCTTGTGGATGTCCAGAAAGTGGTTCATGGCATTTTTCTTTTTGAGGCTGGGGGAGGGGGTCGTTGCCCGTCGCGGAAAACCGCGACATGCCCCCAGCGGAAATGAAGCCCTCAAAGCCGGGACTTGCCCAGGTCAGGCGGTTTCCTGCGTCAGGGCGGTCGCGGCGGTTTCCAGACGGGTCAGCGCCTCTACAATCCCGTCTTCGGTAAGGTTCAGCGGAGGCAGCAAACGGATCACGTTGTCCGCCGCAGGCACCGTGATGAGCAACGCCTCATAGCACGCCTTGACCACATCGGTGTTGGGCAGCTTGCACTTGACGCCCAGCATCATGCCGCTGCCGCGAACGCTTTCGAATACATCGGGATGCGCGGCAATCAGACCTTCGAGACCCTGGCGCAGATGGCCGGCACGGTGCTGCACGTCCTCGAGAAAACCCGTGGCGGTCACAATGTCCAGCAGCGCCTTGCCCACCGCGCAGCCAAGGGGGTTGCCGCCGTAGGTGGAACCGTGTGTTCCCGCCGTCATACCAGACGCGGCCTCTTCGCTCGCCAGAACCGCCCCGAGGGGAAAGCCGCCGCCGATGCCCTTGGCCACCATCATGATGTCGGGAACAACGCCCGCCCATTCATGGGCAAACAACCGACCTGTCCGGCCGACACCGCATTGCACCTCATCCAGGATCAGCAGCAGCCCCTTTTCGTCGCAGAGCGCGCGCAGGCCCTTCAGGCACTGGTCGGGCAGCGGGCGGATGCCGCCCTCGCCCTGAATCGGCTCGATCAGGATGGCGCCGACGGTTTCGTCGATCGCGGCATGCAGGGCATCGTGGTCACCCCAAGGCAGCGTCTTGAACCCGCCCAGAACCGGGCCAAACCCCTTGACCATCTTCTCGGATCCGGCGGCGGCAATGGCGGCACTGGACCGCCCGTGAAAGCTGCCTTCGAAGGTCAGAATGCCGGTCTTTTCGGGATGACCTTTGTCGTACCAGTATTTGCGCGCCATCTTCACGGCCAGTTCACAGCTTTCGGTGCCGGAATTTGTGAAAAACACCGTGTCGGCAAAGCTCGTCTCCACCAGCTTGTCGGCCAGCGCCTGCTGCTCCGGGATCTGATAGAGGTTCGAAACATGCCAAAGCCGTTGGGCCTGTTCGGTCAGCGCCGCCACCAGCGCCGGGTGCGCATGCCCCAGCGCGTTGACCGCGATGCCGCTGCCCATGTCGAGAAAGCGTCGTCCATCCGCCTCGATCAGCCAGGGGCCTTCGCCTTTGACGAATTGCAAGGGCGCGCGGTTGTAGGTCGGCAGAACGGAGGGGATCATGTCGCAGTCCTCGTTAGTGGAAGCCCGATTGGTGGCAAGCCGATCACGGCAAGTCAAGTTGGGCGGGAGTGAAGAGGGAATAAAGACGCAAGGACGGGTGCCGCGCCAAGGCGCGGGAATGAAAGAGCTCAGGCTCGTCGTGTCAAAGTCCAAGGTGTCATCAGCTATCTTTTAAAGAATCCCGACGCGAAGGCAAGCCCGCCGTTTCGTCTGCCCCGGAACCGCAACGGACCGTTGCGCAGGCTGGCACGGCCCGCTAGCGTCAGGACATGACCGCGCCGTTGATCGACAACCTGCAATATTGCAACTTTTCGGAAAAAGTCTTTCGCCAGCTCCGCGCCGGCGGCGTCGATGCGATTCACGTCACGATCGCCTACCACGAAACCTTTCGTGAGATGGTGCTGAACCTTGAGCAGTGGAATCGCTGGTTCGAACGTTTCCCGGACCTTCTGATGCGCGGCACCGAGGCGCATCATGTCTTGGAGGCCCGGGAAACCGGCCGGACCGCCGTCTTTTTCGGATTTCAGAACCCTTCGCCCATCGAGGACGACATCGGCCTCGTGGAGATCGTGCACCAGATGGGCGTGCGATTCATGCAGCTGACCTACAACAACCAGTCCCTGCTTGCGACCGGATGCTATGAGGACGCCGACACCGGCCTGACCCGCATGGGCCGCGCCGTGGTGGCCGAAATGAATCGCGTCGGCCTCGTGATCGACATGAGCCATTCGGCCGAACGCTCCACATTGGAGGCGATAGATCATTCGACCCGGCCCATCGCCATCACTCATGCCAACCCGGACTGGTGGCATCCGGCGCTGCGCAACAAATCGGATGAGGTCTTGCGCGCGCTCACCAATTCCGGCGGAATGCTGGGGTTTTCCCTATACCCGCACCATCTGAAAGACGGCACGAATTGTTCATTGGCCGGCTTTTGCGACATGGTGGCAGAGGCGGCGGACCGCTACGGCGCCGAAAATCTGGGGATCGGCAGCGACCTGTGTCAGGATCAACCCGACAGCATCGTCCAGTGGATGCGCACCGGCCGGTGGAGCAAGGATATCGACTACGGCGAAGGGTCGGCCGATGCGCCCGGTTTCCCGCCGATGCCGGACTGGTTTCGCGACAACCGCGACTGGGACAACATCCGCGACGGCCTGCGCGAAATCGGGTTTTCCAAGGCCGAGACAGAGGGCCTTCTGGGCGCGAACTGGCTGCGGTTCTACGAGGCGAGTTTCAGCCCGGCGTGACCTCTCAATCCTCCGATGGGCGTTTTAACGGCGCGGCCAGTCCCTCGACAGACAGTCTTTCCCTGAACACGCGACGCTGGCTGTAACGACAGGCTGTGGCTTAGGCTTCTCTTCTGGCCCGTTGGATCATGCAAATTCTCCGGCCCGCCGATCGGCGCGAGCGTTTCGGGACACTTGTCCGCCGGCCAGATACCTGCGTGTCCGGCCTTTGCGCTTGGCAAGCGCGCTATGTGATGGCACACCTGACCGCGTCATCAGTCAGGCACTTTGTGATTGCAACCAGGTCATGAAGGCCTGTGCGGCAGGTTTTCGCCCCCCGCGCGGCGACAGCGTCGCGTAATACCCCGTGCCCACATCGAGCGCGGAGTCGAACCAAGGTGCGAGCGCGCCTTCGGCCACAAGGGTCGACGTGATCGACCTCCAGCCAAGCATCAGGCCGCGCCCGTCCACCGCCGCCTGAACCGCCTGCACGTAGTTGTCAAAAGTCTGACCCGTCGTGGACGGACGTGCAAACCCGCATTTCCTGAAGTAATCCGGCCACCCCTCCCACAACGCATTTTCAGGCGCGTTCACATGGATCAGAGGCGCCCTGTCCAGCGTGCGTCCTTCTGCCCTGAGACGCTGGATCAGCGCGGGTTGACCCACCGCGCGGACAACCTCATCGAACAGTTTGGTCGTGCCGGGTTCCGGCCATTTGCCCGTGCCATAGCGAAGGGCCAGATCGATCCCCGCGGACAATGTCGGCTCATCCGATGGCGGCGCCTGCACGTTCACGAGGATATCCGGATGGTCCGCATAAAATCCGGGCAGTCGCGGCATCAGCCAGTAGGTCGCCATTCCAAGCGTGCAGGACACCGTCAGAGCCTGCGGCTGGTCGCTGGCCTGTGCCTGAATTTCCTCGATGGCACCGGCAATCGTCTCGAACCCCTCGCGGGTGGCATTTGCAAGCATCTGACCATGATGGTTCAGGCGCGCAGGTTTGCGGTCCCGGTCCAGCAGGGTCACGCCGATGAACGCCTCCAGCGCCTTCAGGCTTTGCGTCACGGCCGGCTGGGTGACGTTGAGCGCATGCGCCGCATCGCGCATCGTGCCCAACCGCGCCACGGCCTCGAAGGCCACAAGCAATCGGAGCGGGGGAAGGCGCTTCATGACTTAATCCTGAACTTATGTTGTGATCAGACTAATCCGCATTTTCTTTGCTGCGAAGACAGGAAATGCTGCGCGGCAGAAATACCCGTTCGCTGCAACCAGGAAAGGTGCCGATCATGAACGTGATGAATACCCTGGATCGCCCGGTCAGCCTGACCGAAACCGGCCTTTCAATCTGCCTTGATGGGGCAAGTGAAATATATTTCAATTACTTCTGGCTTCGGGACAACTGTCCGACCTCCTTCAATTCGGAAACACGGGAGCGCAGCTTCGATATTTTTCACCTGCCCGTCGCCCCGCGCGCGAAAACCGCCGAAGTCGACGGCGACGCATTGGTGATTGACTGGGAGGGCGAAGCGCATGTATCGCGGATTCCGCTTAACATGCTGAGGGCCTATTCGACGGCGGAACCGCGCCCGGACCCGGCCGATCTGCCGCGCAAACCCTGGTACGGGGACCACTACCCCGATGTCCCTCGGTTCTCTCAACCGGAGCTGATTTCCGACAAGCGCAAGGTGGCAGAGTGGATTGAAGCCCTGCTGATCGAGGGGTTCGCCATCCTGACGGACATGCCGGATACAGACGCGGCGCTGACCGATACCGCCAACCTCATCGGACAGATCCGCCCGACCTTTTTTGGAACCTATTTCGATGTCTATACCCACATCATCCCAACCAACACCGCCTACACGGCTGGCGCCCTCGAATTGCACACGGACGTTCCGGCAGAGGAATTCGCCCCGGGCATCCAGTTCCTGCATTGCCGGGCCAATACCGTCGACGGCGGTCAGAGCCTGTATTCCGATGCTGTCGCCGTGGCGAATGATTTTCGAAAGATCGACCCGGACGGGTTCCGGCTGCTGTCCGAAATCGACATCCCCTTCTATTGCGAACATGACACTTACGACATGCGCTCGCGCCAGACAGTGATTGAGTTGGACAAGAATGGCGAGGTGGAGGGCGTGACCATAAGCCAGCACATGCTGGACATCATCGACCTGCCTCAGGACCTCCTGGACAGGTTTTACCCGGCGTTCTGTCGCTTTGGCAAAATGTTGCAGGATGACAAATACATGATGCGCTTCCTGATGAAGGGGGGAGAATGCATGGTGTTCGACAATCATCGGATTGTGCACGGGCGGTCCGCCTATACCGCCAGCAGCGGCGACAGGTATCTACGGGGCACCTATACCGACCGGGCAGAGATGCGCTCCGTCTACCGGTCTCTCGTATCCGAAGGTCGCTTCAAATCCTGATCAGGCGCCGGCCCGCACCAACGACTTGCACGGATTGATGCAGGACCATTGGCGACAAAGGTGCGGGCGCCTATTTCGCTAACGCGACAAGGCCGGTGTGGCGTGAACACGCCCTCGTGGCCCATCAACCCGACTCTGGCCGCGGCCAAGGCACATGCGGCACCCAAGCCTTCGGCTACGCGAACACATCCGCGCCCAAGTCGTCAGGGCCAGAACGTCCATGGGCGCCGCTCCGGCTATGGGCAGACCACTACTTGCTGCAAACAATCCCCTTTCCATAAACGCGAAGCGCACGCTCCTTGCCCTGTGCCGAAAACGGCGGCTTCGTCAGGCCAAGGCCGGGCTCCGGCAACCCGGCCCCTCAGACCCGTGCAAGGTCGTTCACTTGCTGCCAGAGCGCCTCGGGCACGTCGGTCTCTTCAGAGGGCCGTTTCCCCTGTCCTGGCATCCGTGCGCCTTCGTCCTTTGCGACATGCTCCGCTAACTGACGCAGACGATCGTGAAACGCCCCCTGCCCCGGATCGATCAGCAGGAAATACTGCCCAAGGTCATGTGGTGCCCCCTCCGGTGCCTTGAGCGGTCCGACCTCGCGGCTGAGCACGCCACCGCCAAGGCAGGCGGCGAGGATTTCGGCCATCAGGCCAAGGCCCCAACCCTTGTGCCCCCCCGCGCTGGTAAGCGATCCTTGCAGCGCAGCTTCGGGGTCGGTGGTGGGCCGGCCTTCGGAGTCGATGGCCCAGCCTTCGGGAATCGGCTCTCCGGCGGCCTTGGCCATCGTGATCTTGCCCAACGCCACAGTGGTCGTGGACATGTCGAACATCATCGACACGCCGCCCTGCCCGTCCGGAACGGCAAAGGCAATCGGGTTCGTGCCAATGACACGGGTCTTGCCACCCGGTGCGGCGACGATGGGCGAGGCATTGGTCGCACCCAGACCCAATGCACCGCCCCGGGCGATCTGCTCGGTGAAATAGCCCAACGCCGTGCAGGTATGCGCATTGCGCAGCGCAAGGGTGACCACGCCTGTCTCCCGGGCCGCCGCAAGCGCCTGCGGCAGGGCAGCGGCAAAGGCGGGCTGGGCAAACCCATGCGCCGCATCGACCCGGATCTCGGACACGCGCGGCTGCGTGATTTCTGGCAGGGCCTGCCCATCGACCCGCCCCGAACGCAATTGCAGGCAATAGCTCTCCAGATAATAGAGTCCGCAGATCCTGTTGTCGCGCGCCTCCGCCCAAGCTATGGCACGAGCCATTTCCGCCGCGTTGGGAGGGGCGGCCCCATGCACGGCAAGCGCCTGTTCGGAAAGGCTCTGGATCTGGGTGATCGGAATGCGGGGCATGGCGGTCTGGCTCCTGATGACGTCGGAGGCAGGCTAAAGCGCCGGCCCGAAAAAGGAAAGTTTCGCGCGGACACGCCGAACCGCTCCCGCGCACGGCACGGTCAAGGCGCCAACCCGCGTCCAAAGGTTGAACAGGCCAAACAGTTCAACGCGGACAAGGCACGCCCTGGACCCCATGCCACAGGCAGCAACCGGCAGGACGGATCAAAGACTGTAGGCGCAAAGGGCATCTTCTCTCCCGAAATACTCCGGGGGAGACGCGCGGAACGCGCGGCGGGGGCAGAGCCCCCAAGCGACAAGGTGCAGCCGATACTTCCCCGTCCTGCAAACGGAAAGCCCCTCGGACGGTGTCGCCATACCTCAATCGGGATGCAGAACACCCCCGTCCAGCCGCACCCGACGGTCCATCTGCGATGCCAGTTCAAGGTTGTGGGTCGCGATCAAGGCCGAAAGTCCCGTTTCACGCACCAGTGTCAAGAGCGCGCCAAAGACCCGTGCGGAGGTGGTCGGATCGAGGTTGCCGGTCGGCTCGTCCGCCAGCAGGAGCCGCGGCGTATTCGCCATGGCCCGGCAAAAGGCGACTCGCTGCTGTTCACCGCCTGACAGAGCAGCGGGCCGATGGTCGGCGCGCTGCGCGATGCCCACGCTTTCCAGCAATTGCCGGGCGCGCATCTCGGCGGCGTCTCTGGGCGTCCCGCTTGCAAGTTGCGGCAGAACGATGTTCTCCAACGCGGAAAACTCCGGCAGCAGATGATGGAATTGGTAGACAAATCCCACGTCCGCCCGCCGCACCGCTGTGCGGCGCCGGTCCGATTGGCCCTGCATCGCCTCGCCGCCAATCTCGACTATTCCAGAATCCGGCGTATCGAGCAGGCCCGCGATGTGCAACAGGGTAGACTTTCCCGCCCCGGAGGGCGCCACAAGGGCTACGACTTCTCCGCGGGTCACTTGCAGGTCGGCGCCGCAAAGGACCTGCACTTCGCCCGGAAGACCTTTTTTGTAGGTTTTCTCGATACCCGTCAGCTTCAGCGTCGGGCCGGCCATCAGCGTCCCCCGCCCTGACAGCCCGCGCCACCGCCGGAACGAGGCGCCCCGCCGATCACAACATGGATCGCCGAAGCACGGCTTTCCGCCCGGGCATGTCGCCGCAGATCATTCATAGCGCAGCGCCTCCACCGGGTTCATCCGTGCCGCCCGCCGCGCCGGAAAGATCGTCACGATGAAACTGAGCCCCAGTGCCAGCGCAACCGCCGACAGCACGTCCGCAAGATGCAATTTCGCAGGCAGCGCATAGATGCCGCGGATCGCCGGATCCCAGACGCCGCCCCCGGACAGGTAGTTCACGAAGGCAAAGATCGGATCGATATAGATCGCGAACAGGCACCCCAGAATGACCCCCGCCAAGGTGCCGAGGATACCCGTGAACGACCCGCATATGAAAAACACACGCATGACGGAGCCCTCGGTCAGACCCATGGTCCGGAGGATACCGATGTCCCGGCCCTTGTTCTTGACCAGCATGATAAGCCCCGAAACGATGTTCATCGCGGCGATCAGCACCAGAACCGACAGGATGACGAACATCACGTTGTCCTCCACCTCAAGCGCGCGGAGGAAGCCGCCAGAGGCGTCCTGCCAGGTCCAAACCAGCGCTCCCGGTCCCGCCGCCTGACCGATGGCGCTGGCGTAGCGTTCGACCCTTTCAGGATCGTCCACGGTCAGTTCCAGCTCGTCCGCCACACCCTCGCGGTTGAAATACAGCTGCGCCTCGGAAAACGGCATGTAGATACGCGTCCGGTCGATGTCATAGCGTCCAGCGGTAAATATATAGGTGACCTCGTAGGTCTTGACGCGGGGACTGACCCCGAAAGGGGTTTTGACCCCGTTCGGCGAAATCAGATCGATCCGGTCGCCAAGGCCAACGCCCAGGATCTGTGCCACGCCTGACCCGATGGCGACGCCCCGTTCGAAATCGGCAAGATCACCACGCCCGGTTTCCGGGTCGGCGATCCGCGGGATCTGCAAGATATCCTCGGGCGCGATGCCAAAAACCTCCACCCCGGCGTTGCGCCCATTGCCGGTCGCCATGACCTGCCCCTTGACCAGGGGCGCCACCCGGGTGACGCCGGTCACCTCCCGCACACGCTCGGCCATGCCGGCATAATCCGGCAGCACGCGCGTGGGCTGGCCGTTTTCATCGGTCCGCTGGACATGATAGACTGTCACATGGGCATTCGCGCCAAGAATCGTGTCGACGAATTCCGCCCGGAACCCCGACCGCACCGCCAGCGTCGCGATCAGGGCAAAGACCGCAAGCGTGATCCCGACAAGGGAAATCCACGTCATGACGGAGACCCCTCCCTCCGCGCGCTTCGCACGCAGATAGCGCCAGGCGATCATCCATTCGAAAGGGGCGAAGGGGGGCGGGGGGCGCTGCATGAGCGGGATGTCCTGACCTTTTGGGAATGGTGCCGATCTGGCGCGAAACTGGCCTTTTGCCGCGGCAGGGTCAAGTTGTCCCGAACCCGGCACCTGCCCCCAGCGGCCGGGCTGCGCAGAGAGGAGGAACGGAGATGAAGATTCTGGTGATCGGCGCAAGCCGCGGCATCGGCGCAGAAGTGGTCAAAGCGGCGCTTGTCGCGGGCCATGCTGTCCGCGCCTTCGCGCGCAGCGCCGGGGACATGACGCCCGCCGCGCGACTGGAACCCTGGCCGGGCGACGCCACCTCCGGCAGCGATCTTGCGGGGGCGCTGCCCGGCATGGATGCGGTTGTCCTCGCGCTCGGGATCAAGGAAAGCCTTGCAATGCTCTGGCGACCGGTGACGCTCTTCTCAGACGCGACGGCGGCGCTCGTCCCGCTGATGGAGGCACATGGCCCAAGGCGACTGGTTTGCGTGACCGGGATCGGCACATCCGAATCGCGCGCCGCACTGAGCCCGCCGGAGGCTTTTGCCCATCGCTGCCTTCTGGGCCGCCCCTATGACGACAAGACCCGGCAAGAGGACATTATCCGCGCATCGATGCTGGACTGGACCTTCATTCGGCCCGGAGTCCTCACCTCCAACCGGGCCTCGCACCGTTACAAGGTGCTGGTGGAGCCGAAAAGCTGGCGAATGGGCATGATCAGCCGGGCGGATGTTGCGGATTATGTCCTGCGCGCACTGGATGATCCGGACACCATCGGCACGGCGCCGGTGATCGTGCGCTAAGACAGCCGCACCGCCCCGGAGGCGCAAGGCAACCACACGCCGGCGCGGCCAGTCGCGCGCCCCAACCGGCGGAGGCTCGCTCGTGGATGGTGCGATTTCCGGCGTTGACCAATGAGCCCGCGACGGCATAGTTGCCCCATGACAGGACCACGCTTTACCGCCCTCATCGCCTCCTTGCCGGAGACAGTGCCATTCGTCGGACCCGAAGTGCAGGAGCGCGCGCGCGGCGTGCGGTTCCGGGCGCGATTGGGGGCCAATGAAAACGGCTTCGGCCCCTCGCCCTTTGCGATGGCCGCGATGCAGGACGAGGCTGCCGAAGTCTGGAAATACGCCGATTCAGAGCATCCCGAACTCAAGGCGGCGCTGGCCGAACACCTCGGATGCCAGACCGAGAATATCCTGATCGGCGAGGGCATCGACGGGCTCCTGGGCTACCTCGTGCGCCTGCTGGTCGCACCCGGAGACGCGGTCGTGACCTCCGACGGTGCCTATCCGACCTTCGACTACCATGTGGCAGGGTTCGGTGGCGCGTTGCACAGGGTGCCCTATGCGGCCGATCACGAGGATCTCGGCGGGCTGATCGCAAAGGCGGCCGAGGTGAACGCAAAAATGATCTACCTCGCCAATCCCGACAATCCGATGGGCAGTTGGCACAGCGGTGCCGCGATAGAGGCCGCGCTGGACGATCTTCCCGAAGGTTGCATTCTGGCCCTCGACGAGGCGTATATCGAATTCGCGCCCCAAGGGACCGCACCCCGGATCGCGCCTGAAGACCCGCGCGTGCTGCGCTTTCGCACCTTCTCGAAGGCCTACGGTCTGGCCGGAATGCGCTTGGGCTACCTTGTCGGCGCAGCCGCGTCGATCCGCGCCTTCGACAAGATCCGCAACCATTTCGGCATGACGCGGCTGGGACTCGCCGGCGCGCTGGCGGCGCTCGAAGACCCGCTCTGGCTGGAGGACATCATCCGCCTCGTGGCCGAGGCAAGAGAAGAGATCGGACGCATCGCCGAGGCCAACGGACTGACGCCCTTGCCGTCGGCCACAAATTTCGTTGCAGTGGATTGTGGCCGTGACGGGGCCTTCGCACGAAAGGTTCTGGATGGGCTGATCGCCGAGGGCGTCTTCGTGCGGATGCCTCGCGTGGCACCGCAGGACCGCTGCATACGCATCAGCGTCGGACGCCCCGAAGAACTGGCGGTGCTGGCAGAGGCCTTGCCGATTGCCCTGGCCCGCGCCCGCCGAAACAGCGAAACCTGAGCCATTCATCAAAAATTCACGCAATCGCGCGACCCTGACCTGACATTTCTGCAAACTGCGCTATTGTGCCACAGGTCAACATGCAGAACGCAGGAGACTCAGGGATGGACAACCATCACCCGAAACCGGTGGAGGATTACATGACGGCAAACATGGTCCTTATCTTCGTGAACCTGCTGTGGGTGTTTGTCGCCCTATGGTCTGCCTGGGGGATTGGGCCCGTCCTGATCGTCGCTGCCGTGCTCAATCATTTGATCACCCGGCTGGAAGCCATGCGCCGCCGCGGCGACGATGGAATGGACAGCGCCTGACGCGGGCAGAGCGTGGCGCGGTGGCATCTGGCAAATTTGCCGAAAATCAGATTCCCTCTCCTCTTTTCGCACGGACCGTCGGGCAACGTGAACACGACATCCCCCAAAAGGCGCGCGCCCGGCTTCTTCGGGCAGAAAATATCCCGGGGGAGTCGCCCGCGCAGCGCGACGGGGGCAGAGCCCCCAACGGTCCCGAACTCTGCCACCCAAGGCGCGGCCGGGACTGACGCTTTTTTCCCGTCCCTCCGCCCGCAGAGAAACGGGATGCGGTCTTGCAGGACACCCGCGGCACTGATCAGCTCGTTGGTGCGACCGCGTCAGACGGGGTCTTCGACAGCGCGTGCAGCGCAGCCTCCGCGCCTCCTCGTCCATGCGGGATCTCCAGCGCGCAAAGGCCCGCCTCCACGACGCTGATCA
>CAZRZN010000085.1:0-3155 GCA_964604565.1 uncultured Rhodobacterales bacterium | reverse complement strand
CCTCGTCCATGCGGGATCTCCAGCGCGCAAAGGCCCGCCTCCACGACGCTGATCAGCCCGAGGATGCCATGCTTGTTGACATGCCCCATGTGGCCAAAGCGGAAATAGCCCGATCCGGTCGGATCCTCTGGGTCGCCGACCCGAAGGCCAATCCCCAGCACCGCGCCGCCCTCCTCCCGGCACCAGGCGCGCAGCCGGTCTCCCAAGGGGGCGCCAAGGCGCGCCGCGGTCACCGCATGCGACCTGTCCGCTGCATTCGCGACGTTGAGACGGAACGGCCCTTCCGCTGACCATCGGTCCGCTGCCGCCCAGATGGCCTGCGCCAGCCGGGCGTGCCGCTCCCAGATCGCCTCGATTCCCTCTTCGCGGATCATGTCTAGCGCGGCCCTCAGACCATAGAGATGATGGGTCGGCGCGGTGCCGCCGAAATACTGGTAGAACTGCTCAGGCTCGGCCCGCAGCCTCCAGTCCCAATAACGCGACACCCGGGGCATCGCCGCCCGAACTTCGCCTGCCCGCGCGTTGAAGAACACAAACCCCATGCCCGGGGGCACCATCAGCCCCTTTTGCGATCCGGTCACCATGACGTCGGCACCCCATGCATCCATCTCGAACCGGTCACAGCCCAACGAGGCGATGCAATCCACCATCAGCAGCGCCGGATGCCCCACCTCGTCCAGAACGGCGCGAAGGGCGGCGATGTCGGACCGCACCGAGGACGAGGTGTCCACATGCACCGCCAGAACGGCCTTGATCCGCTGCCCGCTGTCCGCCAGCAGCGCGGCGCGGACCCGTTCGGGATCGATCGGCGTCTCCCGCCCATGTTCGAGGATATCCACCTCGATTCCCAGGCTCTCGGCCATTTCCGCCCAGCCGTGACCAAAAGCGCCGGTCGTCGGGACCAGCACCGTCTCGCCCGGTGCGACCACATTCACCAACGCCGCCTCCCAGACGCCATGGCCATTGGCGATATACATCGCAACATGGCCCTCCGTCCGCGCGACATGGCGCAGGTCCGGGACCAGACTGGCGACCATCTCGTGCAGGTCCGGCGCATAGATGTCCGGCGCCGGCCGATGCATGGCCTGAAGCACCCGGTCGGGCATCATGGAAGGCCCCGGCAGGGCCATATGGGTGCGTCCTGAGGCAAAGGGCATGAGCGACTCCAATATTCGGGCTTGGCGACGTTTAGCGGGCGACACCGCGCCGTCAATATGGCGCATCGCTGGACAGCCCCCGGAATGCCGCGTAAACCACGCGCCGGAACGCAGGGGATCCGCGCACATGCTGGCACGACTCTGGAGCAGACTGGACAAGGCGGAGCGCCGCCTTCGGCGGTCCTTCGGGACGGATATCACCGACCCGGCGGCCCGGCGCTGGTCGGTGCTGCATTACAATCTCTTCGATCATGCCTTTCTGCGCAGTTTCTGGACGAATTTCTTCCAGATCGCGCCCGGGGTCTACCGCTCGAACCAGCCAACCCACCGCCGTTTCATCCGCTACAAGGCCATGGGCATCCGCACCGTGGTCAATCTGCGCGGCGAGGACCGTTTCGCACATTACCTTCTGGAACGCGAAAGCTGCGAGGCGCTGGGTCTGACCCTTGTCGATGCCAAGCTCTGGGCGCGCGAAGCCGCGCCGCGCAAGAGGATCGTGCATGTGATCGAGACGCTGCGCGCCGCCGAACGCCCACTGGTCTTCCACTGCAAATCGGGCGCGGACCGGGCCGGTTTTGTTGCGGCGCTTTATCTTCTGGTCTTTGAAAACGCACCCATCGCCCGGGCCAAATCGCAACTGGGCCTGAAATACCTGCATCTGGATTTCACCAAGACCGGCGTGCAGGATTACGTGTTGCGGCTGTTCGAGGCGCGCCAAACCCTTGGCGAAGTCGACTTCGAGGCGTGGATACGGACGGAATACACGGCCAAGCTGATCCAGGCGGCATGGGAGGCGCGGCGGCCCGAACTGGACGTCGCGAGGGAGATGATGATTGCCCGATAGCGCGCCGCCGCCCAAGCGCCTGTTCCTCTGGCTCTGGCGCCGCTACCTGCGCCGCTACGCCAGGCTGATGGCCGTTGCCATGGTCTTCATGGCGATGGAGGGCAGCATGTTCGGCCTGCTCAGCTACATGATGAAACCGATGTTCGACGATGTCTTTGTCGGCGGCAACGGCGATGCGCTGATCTGGGTCGGACTGGTGGTCATGGGCATTTTCGTCATCCGCGCGCTGGCCAGCTTGGTCCAGAAAGTCTTGCTGACGCGGGTTTCGCAGATGTCCATGGGTGACATCCGTCAGGACATGCTGGAACACATGATGACGCTCGACCCGGAGTTTCACCAGCAGCATGGGCCTGGTTACCTCATCCAGCGGATCGAGGGCGACGTCAACGCGATCTCGAAGGTCTGGAGCACGTTGGTCACCGGCGCCGGGCGCGATGTCGTGGCGCTGATCTCACTCTTCGGGGTGGCGCTTTTCATCGACTGGCGCTGGACGCTGGTCGCGCTGGTCGGTGCGCCGCTGCTGGTCGGACCTTCGGTGCTGCTGCAACGCTTCGTGCGGAGGAACGCGCGGCAAGTGCGCGATATCGCGGCGCGGCTGTCGACCCGATTGAACGAAGTGTTCCATGGCATTACCCCGGTAAAGCTGAACCGCCTCGAGCGCTGGATGGCAAAGCAATACAAGACCCTCACCCGCGCACGGATCCGGGCAGAGACGCGCAGCGCCGCAGGTCAGGCCTCGTTGCCCGGGCTGATCGACCTGATGTCGGGGATCGGCTTTGTCGGCGTGTTGTATTTTGGCGGGGGCGAGATTCTGGCCGGCGAAAAGACCGTGGGTGACTTCATGGCTTTCTTCACCGCCATCGGTCTGGCGTTCGAACCCTTGCGCCGGTTGGGCGCGGTTTCGGGCGTCTGGCAAGTGGCGGCGGCCAGCATCGAGCGGATCATCGAACTCCTCGGGACGGAAGCCAAACTGCACGACCCCGAAAACCCCGTGCCCCCGCCAACCGGCGTTCCGGGGATCAGCCTGCGTGATGTGCGGTTGCACTATGGCGAGGTGGAGGTGCTGCGCGGGCTGACGCTGGATGCCCCGGCAGGACAGACAACGGCGCTGGTCGGCGCCTCCGGTGCGGGTAAATCGACGGTGTTCAACCTGC
>CAZRZN010000084.1:0-15280 GCA_964604565.1 uncultured Rhodobacterales bacterium | reverse complement strand
AAGGGCGGCAAGCCGATCGCCGCCGCCCTGCCCGGCACCGCGCTGGGGATCGGGCTGGAACTGCCGCTGGCGACGCATCGGATCTTTGCCGCGGACAATCCGACGGCCAAGATCGGTCTGCCGGAAATCATGGTCGGGATCTTTCCGGGCGCCGGCGGGACGACGCGTCTGGTGCGCAAGATGGGCGCCATGGCGGCATCGCCCTTTCTGCTGGAGGGCAAACTGTCGGACCCGAAAAAGGCGAAGGCCGCCGGGCTCATCGACGAGGTGGTCGAGGACCCGCTGGAGGCGGCCCGCGCGTGGGTTTTGCAGGCAAAGGATGCCGATCTGGTGAAACCGTGGGATGCCAAGGGATACAAGATGCCCGGCGGCGCCCCCTATCACCCGGCGGGCTTCATGACATTCGTCGGTGCGTCGGCCATGGTCAACGGCAAGACAAAGGGAGTCTACCCCGCTGCCAAGGCGCTGCTGAGCGCGGTCTACGAGGGCGCGCTTGTCCCCTTTGACACGGCGCTGAAGATCGAGGCGCGCTGGTTCACCAATGTGCTGATGGACCCCTCGTCCGGCGCGATGATCCGGTCGCTTTTCATCAACAAGCAAGCGCTGGAAAAGGGCGCGGTGCGACCCGCGGAGATCCCGGACCAACGTGTGTCCAAGGTTGGCGTGCTGGGTGCGGGCATGATGGGCGCGGGTATCGCCATTGTCAGCGCGCAGGCAGGCATAGAGGTGGTCCTGCTGGACCGCGATCTGGGCGCCGCCGAAAAGGGCAAGGCCCATGTGGCCGACTATGCCGCCAAGGGCGTGAGCCGCAAGAAGATCACGCAGGAGAAGGCCGACGCCTTGCTAGCCCGGGTCACCCCCACCGCCTCCTACGACGATCTGAAAGGCTGCGATCTGATCGTGGAAGCCGTCTTTGAAGACCCGAAGATCAAGGCCGAAGTCACGCGCGCCGTAGACGCCGTCACCGATGCAGACTGCATCTTTGCGACCAACACGTCGACCCTGCCGATTTCGGAACTCGCAAAGGCCAGCAAGAACGAAGAGCAGTTCATCGGCATCCACTTCTTCAGCCCGGTGGAAAAAATGATGCTGGTCGAGATCATCAAGGGCAAGAAGACCGGTGACCGGGCGGTGGCAAAGGCGCTGGATTTCGTGCGCCAGATCCGCAAGACGCCGATCGTCGTGAACGATGCGCGATTCTTCTACGCCAACCGCTGCATCATCCCCTACATCAACGAGGGTATGCGCATGGTGGCAGAGGGCGTGGCGCCCGCGCTGATCGAGAATGCCGCAAAGATGGTCGGGATGCCGCTGGGGCCCCTGCAACTGGTGGACGAGACCTCGATCGACCTAGGCGCCAAAATTGCGCGCGCGACCAAGGCTGCCATGGGCGACGCCTATCCCGATGGGGCCGTGGACGAGGTGATCTTCTGGATGGAAGGAGAGGGCCGGTTGGGTCGCAAGACGCGGGCCGGGTTTTACGACTACGACGAAAAGGGCAAGCGAACTGGCCTGAGCCAGCAGGTGCAGGACAAGTATCCGCAAGCAGCGGAACAGCCCTCGTTGACGGAGGTGCAGCACCGCTTGTTGTTCGTGCAGGCGCTGGAGGCGGTGCGCGCCTTGGAGGACGGCGTGCTGATGGATATCCGCGAGGGCGATGTCGGGGCGATTCTGGGCTGGGGCTTTGCCCCGTGGTCCGGCGGGCCGCTGTCATGGCTGGACATGATCGGCGCGCCATATGCGGCAGAACGCTGCGACCAGTTGGCGGCGGAACATGGCGCGCGCTTTGCTTGCCCCTCGCTGTTGCGCGAGTTGGCCGAAAGCGGACAGGGTTTCTACAGCCGTTTCGCCACGGACAAGGCCGCCGCCTAAAACGTCGCAAGCGCGGCCTCCGCCATGGCCGGATGCGGCGGCGATGAGGCAGCTGTACCCCAAAATGCCTTATCCCGATGATGCGCCAAGCCGTTGCGCATCATCGGGACAAGTCTGGTGCCTTGAAGCGGCAGACCTGCGGTGTTCTCAGGGCCGACGTGAGGGCACATTCCGCAAATCTACCATTGAGGCCGCCAGTGCGATGGACCTTGGGTCAGACATCGCAACCCTTTGTGCCGATCTGGCCGGGCACCCGGGGCGCGTTGCGCGCCTGCCGGTCCCGGAAGGGATCAAATCAGAACAGGGCGAAGCGCGTCGATGCATGTCATGTGGCGCGCTCCGCGCTATCGCCTTTCGCGCTTGGCCAAGGGCCAACAGCGATCGTGCGGCTAGCGGAACACGGCCCGCTACCGTTCGATTACTTCGGTTGCGTGCCTTGCAGATGACGTGATGCCCGGTGACGGGCTATCTCCGAAATGATCGGCCATGCAAGCTGCTCCACTGCACGGTGCAGACGACCGCCGTCACCGTCAAGCCGCGGACGATGACGTTCCGGTTCGCAGCGAATAAACCAGCGATCCATCGTCGAGATCGGCGCACGGGATCTCATCCCGCTCGCGGTAATAGTCCTGGCTGAAGATCCATGGCGCGCGGTCGCCCTGTTTCGGCAGGATGTGGGCCTTTCGCATGATATATCCGGCGTTGAAGTTTTCCGGGTCGATGAGGGGCAATGCGGGCATGTCTGCGTCCGCCGGGCGGAGCTGCGGTGTGACGACGCGCGCGCCCCCCGTGTCCATCCGATCGAACAACCGGCAGACGAAGTCTGAGATCATGTCGGCCCGGAGCGTCCAACTCGACCGAAGGTAGCCAAAGACCCACGCGAGATTCGGCACGCCGGAAAACATGATCCCGCGATGCGCCCAGGTCTCGGGCCAGTCGACCGGCATCCCGTCCACCGTGAAGGGGATATCGCCCATCATCGACAGGTGAAACCCGGTGGCCGTGACCACGATGTCTGCCTCCAATTCTGTGCCCGAGGTCAGGCGCAGGCCGGTCTCCGTGAAACGCTCGATCTCGTCGGTCACCACTGACGCGTCGCCGCGCGCGATGGCGGCATAAAGATCACCGTCGGGCACGACTGCAATCCGCTGTCGCCAAGGCGCGTATTTCGGACTGAAATGCGGATCGATGGGGAAATCCTTGCCCAGATAGGCCCTTGCGCCAGAAAGCAGATCCGCACGCAGGGACTCCGGCTCCTCCCGCGCGCGACGCGCTGTGACACCGCTTTCCCGCAAATAGTGCCGGCGCATGATCTCATGCGTCCATTCGGGCGGCAATTCCAGCGGCGCCAGCAACTCCGCCAAGGGGGAGACCTTCGGGCGCGGATAGAAATAGGTCGGCGAGCGTTGGAGCATCGTGACATGCGCCGCAGTCCCGGCCATCGCCGGGATGATGGTTGCCGCCGTCGCGCCGGAGCCGATCACGACCACCCGCTTTCCCGAATACTCCAGGTCCTGCGGCCAAGTCTGGGGGTGGACGACTTGCCCGGAAAAACTGTCCCTACCTTTGAAATCGGGGGCATAGCCTGCCTCGTGACGGTAATACCCCTGACACATCCAAAGAAAGCGGCACGTGATGACCGCCCTCTGGTCATCCGGCCCCTCCACAAGCAGCCGCCAGTGGTCCGCTTGCCAGTCGGCGGACACGACGCGTTGTCGATAGCGTAGAAGCCGATGCAGGTCGTGTTCCGACATGGCCTCATCGAGATAGGCGCGGATCTCCTCAGCCGTCGCAAGCGGCACGCCGGTCCAAGGCTTCCAGCCGAATCCGAAGGTGAAAAGGTCGCTGTCGGAGCGCGCGCCCGGGTAGCGGTGGATATGCCACGTCCCGCCGAAGCTTTCCTTTTGTTCGAGGATGGCAAAGCTCCGCTCCGGATGCCGCTGCCGCAGGTGATATGCGGCGTCAATTCCGGAGATCCCGGCGCCCACGATCAAAACGTCGAGGTCGGTTTCCGTCATGGCGAGGCCTCCTGATCCAATCTTTTCGAAGTCCGGGTATTGCGTTGGAGAGTGCTGTTCGCGGTGTAGTCTGGCAACCGTTTTCGGCCGGAAATGCCCCCGGTGGCCATATTGGATCGACCATCGCCATCTTCACTGATGCCGCAATGCGCGAAACCGCCCGCGTGGTGCAAGAAGCCAACCGGCGAAACGCCCTGCGATCATGCAAGGGTCTTTCGAGCAAATAGGCCGGGTGCTTTGAATGAAGTATCCGCGACGCCCATCCGCGTCACTGGCAAGAATGGTCCGATCGCGGCAATAAGCCTCGGCTGCTTGCCCGCACCGCGCAAGGGGGTAGATCGCGGACTCAGGGTGCTTAGGTGTCGTCCAGAGCCAAAAGGAGCATCACATGACCGACCGCAAGACACTTTTCATAACTGGCGCGTCCAGTGGCATCGGCGCGGCAACAGCACGCGCGGCGGTGGCCGCAGGCTGGAATGTCGGACTGATGGCCCGTTCAAAGGACAAACTCGCCGAGCTGCATAGGGAGCTGGGAGAGGCAAGCCATGTCGTGTCCGGGGACGCCACCGACCTGGCCGCGCAGCAGTCCGCCATCGCCGCCACGGCAAAGCATTTCGGCGGGCTGGACGCGGCCTTTGCCAATGCGGGCACGGGGCTCGACACGCCGGGCACGGAAGACGGCGATCCGGAAGAATGGCGCAAGTTGATCGACCTGAACATCATGGCGCTGCTCTATACCGCAAAGGCGAGTCTGCCAGAGCTCCGCAAGACGCGGGGCCACCTCGTGCTGACGGGGTCGGTCGCGGGCAAGGTGCATATCCCGGGTTCGATCTACGGTGCATCGAAATGGTTCGTGCACGGTTATGGCGGGAACATGTCGCAGGAAATGCGCGAATGGGGCGGGCGTTGCACCGTTGTGGCGCCCGGCATGGTGGATACACCGTTCTTTTCCGAACCCAAGCCGGACAAGCTGAAACCCGAGGATGTGGCAAGCGCGGTGATCTTCGCGCTGAACCAGCCCGAGCGGGCAAATATTCCAGAAGTGACGGTAATGCCGACGGGCTGAAACCTGACCAACAGCCAGCCCCGGCTGGCCGGGAGTGTGGGCAGGATCACCTGCCTGCCTTGGTTGACGGATGCTGCGTCCGCTCCGGGCAAGCTGCGGCCACCCGGATCGTCCCGTCGAAATTCACCACCCAATCCGGTTGAGCCACGCTGTTTTCTGCACAAAGCCCCCAGATGAGAGGCGACCCTGTCCAGAACACAGGCCACCCGGTGCAAGCGGTGGCGCGGCAATGGCGTCCGCGCGCCCGGCATTCCGGAAACGCACATCGCAGTCTCGATCAGATCCATGCCGGCAAGGATCTGCATCCGACCAGCCTCCAGCCGTTTTCTTCCGGCGGGACCCCTGCGCGTTATCCTGTTGCCTCGTGTGGTTGCATGCTGCATCCCATACCGGAGCAAAGTGCGCAGGTTCCAAAGATGATGAGAGAAGGCGAAGAGGGTCGCGTCAGCCCCGGCAAACCGATCAGGACACGTGACCCGGAACGGACCGAGACCGACATCCTGAAGGCCGCAGTGCGGGAGTTTGCCCAGCACGGGTATCACGGGGCCCGCATCGTGCGGATTGCCAAGGCTGCGAAATGCAACCCACGCATGATCTATCATTATTTTGGCGGAAAGGAGCCGCTCTACATCGCTGCGCTGGAAAGCGTATATGCCGCCATCCGCAACAGCGAAGCCGCGCTGAACCTGTCGGAGGAGGATCCTGTCGGCTCTGTCCGCCGTCTGGTGGCGTTTACGTTCGACTACTTTCACGAGAACCAGGATTTCCTCAGCATCACCCGCAACGAAAACATGCTGGGTGGCAAGTTCATCCGCCGGTCACGGATGATCCAGTCGATGTCACAGCCGCTGACCGTGTCGATCGCACGATTGCTGGACCGGGGGATCCAATCCGGGCTTTTCCGGTTCCGGCCGGAACCGCTGCAGCTTTACCTCAGCATCGTCGCGCTTTCGGCGCATCATCTGAACAACGCCTCGACGTTGTCCGCCACTTTCGGCGCTGACCTCACTGACCAGGATTGGCGAGCTGAGCGGCGCACGCATGTTGTCACCATGATCCTGAGGGATCTGGGCGTCGAAGACGGAGCGCAGCTTGACGGCGCCGGCAAATCATCCGACACCTAAGTAAATATCATTTTACTTGTGAGTCACAATGTCGATCATCGAGACAAAACTTGCCGATCTGGGCCTGTCCCTTCCGCCCGACTGGGCGGCGCGTGGCCGCTTTCTCCCCTATCGCAGGGACGGGGCAATCGTCTATCTCTCGGGCCAGATCAACGAATGGGGCGGGGCCGTCACGCTGGAAGGGCCGGTCCCTGACACAGACGATCACGTGGCCGCCGCACGCAAGGCCGCCGAGGTGTGCGCGCTGAACCTGCTGTATCGTCTGCGAGAGGCCGCAGACGGTGATCTGGACCGTGTGGACTGCATTCTGCGGCTTGGCGGTTTCGTGAATTGCAAACCCGGGTTCCCGCATTCGCCAAAGGTGATCGACGGCGCAACAGAGGTCTTTCTGGCGCTTTATGGCGATGCGGGCTGGCATGCGCGCACCGCCATCGGCGTCGCGGGCCTGCCCGGGAACGCGGCGGTCGAAGTGGATGCCATCGTGCGCTTGAAGGACTGAGAACGGGTCAGTCTGCCGGCAATGGCGGGGACGGTGTCAGCGGCGCCTCGGCGGCAATATCCCGTCCGAAACGCAACAGTCGCGCGTCTTCGCCGGGACGGCCGGCGAACATGACCGACAGGGGCAATCCATCTTGATCCAGGCCCCATGGCAGGCACAATAACGGCCCGCCCAGCACCGTCCAGACCGTCAGCCAATGCTGGAATCCGGTGGACTCCCCCATCAGGGGCGGTCCCTCCGGGACGGGAAGTGTGACGATCACGTCGACATCCGCGTGCCGATGCCAGAACGCTTGTCTGGCGACGGCCAGCCGCTGACGGGCGGCAGCCCGCCTCTCCGAAGCGATGGCACGCCCTGCGCGCAGACCCTCGCGGAAATTGGGTTTCAGCAGCGCCTGCGCCGCACTGTCAAGCAGATGGCCATGCGCGCGGGCAGCTTCGGCGACCATGACCGTGCGGTGGTCCGTGACAATCTGTTCGGCGTCGGAAAGGGCCGGCAAGTGCGTGACTGGATCGATATTGGCTGAGAGGATCCCCGTTGCGGTATCGAGCGCGGCCAGCCGTGCAGGATCGACCGGAGTGGTCCGATCGAGGATCAGGCTGCCAACGCGCCGGACCGGGTCGGCCACAGGCTGGGGCCGGTCGCACATTGCCATAAAGGCTGCCTCCGCACAGGCGATGTTGCGCGCGATGATGCCGACCATGTCATGGCTCGGCGACAATGGGGTCACCCCCTCCATCGGCAAGACCCCGCGCCCGGGTTTGAATCCCACTGCTCCGCAATAGGCCGCCGGACGGCAAAGCGATCCGGCGGTCTGCGTGCCAAGCGCGATATCGACCAGTCCGGCCCCGACCGCAGCACCGCTGCCGCTGCTCGACCCTCCGGGCGAGCGCGCCGGCGCATAGGGGTTGCGGCACTGGGTCGGGTCCGTGAAGGCGAATTCCGTGGTCACCGTCTTGCCCAGAATACGTGCCCCGGCCGCACGCAACCGCGCCACCACCGGCGCATCGGAAGGCGCTGGCGCACTCTCGGCACATGCCGCGCTGCCGTTTCGCGTCGGCAGACCCGCCACGTCGATCACGTCCTTTACGGCAACGACGTGCCCTGCCAGAGATCCGGTCGCGGTGATTGTCGTATCTTCCGCCATGCTGACAAAAGCGCCAATCCGCCGTTCCCATGCATCGAAGTCCGAGGGCAGAGCATGGCTCTGCGCGGTAGCGGATGGACGGGACATGGACACGAACCTTTCTCATGGGGACGGTGGGGAAGACCTGCTGGAAATCGGCCCACAAGTAAAATCTCATTTACTTGTGGGCCACAAATTCCACCAGGTAGCGCCCAAGTAATGGGCATATCCTCTATTACGGCGCGCAAATTTTGCTCAGTTTGGATTTTGATCAGCCCTGAACTGGTTTTCCATGCTCTGCATCAGGCGGCGTTTAGTAAACATATTTTTACTTATGGCGAACCGGAGTCGGTCGCCCCGCAACTTCACCGCCGCCCCGGACGCGGCTCCAGTTAGGAAAAACAGATGCCTCTCGATGCCCAATGGACCGTCCGCGCCACGCTTGGCGCGCTCGCTTTCGGCGGCATGGCCGTCGCCACGCCGGTCGCAGCCGAAGACATCCGCGTGCTGTCAAGCTTCGACACCTCCCAGTTGCCGACTTACACGGTGCTACAGCAATTCATGGATAACGTGACCGAAATCGGCGATGGCGCGGTGACATTCACCGTCTTCGGACCCGAGGCCGTGCCGATCTTTGAACAGCTCGCCCCTGTCTCCACAGGCGTGTTCGACGCGCTATACACCCACCCGGTGTTTCATGCGGGCGACGGTGGGCTGGCGCTGGCAGTCGATGCGATCGACGTCGATCCCATCGCGCGCCGCGAGTCCGGCGTCTGGGACTATGTGGACCAATTCTACCAGGACACCCACAACCTGAAGATGGTCGCCATGATGTCCGTGAGCATGGAGGGCTACCACCTTTTCACCACGGAACCTCTGTCCGAGAACGGTGACCTTGCCGGACGCAAGGTGCGCGGCACGCCAACCTATTTCGGCGTGATCGAGGCCTTGGGCGCGGAACCCGTCGTCCTGCCGGGGTCGGAGATCTATTCAGCCCTGCAGACCGGCATCGTCGAAGGTGCGGGCTGGCCGGCTGCCGGCATGGTCAGCATGAAGCACTACGAGGTCGCTGATTACCGTCTACGCCCGACATTCGGCGCGGCCACGCAGCCTGTTTTCGTGAATCTCGACGTGTGGAATGGATTGTCCCCCGAAACGCAGGATATCCTGCTGGAGGCCGGTGAACTGACCGAACTTCAAATGCCGTGGATCGGCAACGCGATACAGGCCGAGGAGGACATGAAGCTGGCAGAACTTGGTGTTGGCGTGGAAACGCTGAGCCCCGAAATGGCTGAAAAGGTGCAGACGGCCTTTGTCTCCAGCATCTGGGGCCTTGCAGGGGACTGCTGCGGCGATGCGGCGGCCGGTCTGCGCGCCGTCGCGCTGGACGCGGGCCTGACGGAATGAACGGCTCCGGCCCCGACATCCCTCGCCGTCGGGGCCGGACGCCCGTGATCGTCAGCGTGCTGGACCGGGTGACGGACGCCAGTCTCTGGATCGCCATGGCGGCGCTGGCGGCCATCTTTCTCGCCTACAATGTCGAAGTCGTCCTGCGATACGGGTTCGACAGCCCGACCCGTTGGTCTGCTGAGTTCGTGTCGTATTTCCTGCTTGTTGCGAGCTTTGCCGCCATGCCGCGCCTCACGCGCGACGGCGGCCACGTCGCGGTCACCGTCCTTCTGGAGAAACTTCCCCTGTCCGCCCAAAAACTCGCGGCCATTGCAATCGCGGGCCTGGGAGCGATGATCTGCATCATTCTGGCCTTGATTGCGGCAGAGGAGACGCTGCGCCAAATGGAACGCGGTGTGCGGATGATGGCGGCCGTCCCGGTTCCCAAGGCGGCCATCTCGGGATGGATGGTCTGGGGGCTTGCGCTGGCCGCGCTGCAATTCCTGCGGCTGGCAATGTCTGACAGCGCCCGATTCACGCGCGAGGCGCGCGCATGATCGCGGGCCCAGCTGCATTGGTTGCCGCGGCGACGCTGATCCTCGGGCTGTTCGTCTCCGGCATCCCGATCTTCCTTGCGTTTCTGGCGGTGAACCTGATCGGGATCTGGGCAATGCTTGGCGCTCCGGCGTTCCCGATGCTGATCAACTCAATGTTCGCCACGACGACGAACGGACAGCTGACCGCAATTCCGCTGTTTGTGCTGATGGGGGAAATCCTGTTCCGCTCCGGCGCGACAGAGCGGATCTTCGAGGCGGTTGACCGCTTCATCGGGAGTGTGAAGGGGCGGCAATACGTGTTGGCGGGAATCCTGTCGGCAATCTTCGGCGCCTTGTCAGGTTCCAACATGGCGGTCGCCGCGATGATGGCACGGACAATCTTTCCCGGCATGGTCGCGCGCGGCTATGACCGACGTCTTTCCATGGGCATGATCCTGGGGGGTGCCAGCCTTGCCCCCGTGATCCCGCCGAGCGTGCTGGTGATCATCATCGCCACTCTGGCCAATGTATCGGTTGCCGGGCTGCTGGTGGCAGGTGTGCTGCCGGGGCTGATGCTGGCGGGCCTGTTCATCGGCTACGCCATGCTCCGCATCCGGCTGAACCCGGCCCTCGCCCCCGAAAGCACCGGACCTGCGCGCGCCCTGCCGATCGGCCGGGCCATCCTCTTTTGCCTGCCTTTCTTCGGCCTGATCGTTCTGGTGCTGGGGTTGATCCTCATGGGGATCGCCACTCCGTCGGAAAGCGCCGCAATCGGTGTCACCGGCGCACTGGTCATTGCGGGGATGTTCCGCAAGCTGACGGTCAACCTCCTGACGGATGCGCTGCGCGCGGCGGCCTTGATGACGGCGATGATCCTGATCATCATGGCATCCTCCACCCTGTTCAGCCAGTTGCTTGCAATCAGCGGCGCCAGCCGGCAGATCACCGCCCTGGTCACGGCGCTTGATTTGTCGCCGGGGCTGATGGTGCTGGCGATGATGCTGATTGTCTTCGCCTTCTGCATGTTCGTGGACCAGGTGGCTGTCATGCTGATCGTGATCCCGATTTACCTGCCGGTCATCACGCTGTTGCAGATCGACCCGCTCTGGTTCTGGATGATGATGCTGCTGAACGTGACGGTCGGGGGGATCACGCCCCCCTTCGGTTACGCGATGTTTGCCTTCCGGGGCGCCGCCCAGGGCGTAAGCATGTCCGAATTGTTCCAGGCCTCCTGGGCCTTTGTTGGGCTGTTTGTGGTGGGGATGCTGATCCTGTCCGCAGCCCCTTGGCTGGCGACATGGTTGCCGGGTTTCGTCTGAGGAAAAGAGGTCTGGCCAGAATGGCCAGTCCACGGTCGACCAACTCCGCTCCCAGTTGGGCCTGCTCGGGCAGATCGGAAACATCCGGCCATGCAAGAGCAAAAGCCAAACACGACGAAACTGCGGACACTTGCCTGTCGGCCGCATACTCGACTTCGATCAGGCTCCGGCAAGGTCGGCACGGTGCCATACGTTGTCCGGGACAAGACAGAAGAACCGCCGGCCATCTGGCCCTCAGGACGCGAACGCAGAGAACCAGCATGATCTGCAACCCGCTGCGCGAATTTGGGCTCTCGGACACTTCGCGGTCATGGGCAATCGCAGGCTTCGCGCTATCCTTTGCCTTAGCCACGCAAATTCGGAGGTCAAGTGACCCTTTACGCAATTACCGCCGTTCTCTTTCTTCTCATCGATGTGGTCATGTTGACCCTTGTGATGAAACCGCTGTTTACCCGGCATCTGGGGGACACAATGCGGGATAGTCCGATGATGGCCCCGGCGGGCTTGTTTTACCTGGCCTATGTGGCCGGCCTCGTGTTCCTTGTCTCGGCCCCTGCGCTGCGCGATGCGGCACCGGAGCGCGCTGCGCTGCATGGGGCCATTATCGGCGCGATGGCCTATGGCACCTATGAATTCACCTCGATGTCGATCATGAAGAACTGGTCATGGACGATGGTCGCCACCGATACGATCTGGGGCGCGGTTCTGACGGGCTTTTCCGCCTGGGCGGGCGTCATGATCATGATGTATGTTCAGGGCTGACACACGGTCGAGCGCAATCACACTGCTCCAGTCACGGCAAGATTCAGGGATACATGGATGTTCTCACGCGCGATCCGGGCCATAGGGTCTTTTGCCGGGCTTCTGAGTGTGACCGCCTGTTCCGTTTTCGGAACCGCGGCGGTGCCGGAACCCGGCTATGGCGTGATGCTCGCCGAGGCGCCCTTCGAACTGCGGGACTACGGCGCATTGGTCGTGGTCAAAACTCCGACGGCCGATGGCTCCCGCGCGGCCTTCGGGCGTCTTTTCAAATACATCTCGGGGGCCAACAGCGGCGCGCGGGACATCGCCATGACGACCCCTGTCCTGAACACCGACACCGCGGATGGCACCGAGATCGCCATGACCGCGCCGGTCCTGCAAAGCCGGGATGAGGCGCGCGAGATGCTTTTTGTCCTGCCCGACGCGATGACCGCTCAGACCGCGCCGGTGCCGGCCGATCCGCGCGTTTCCCTCGCAACGATCCCGCCGCGCCGGGTGGCGGTGGTGCGTTATTCCGGTTCGATGCGCGGCAGCGTATCGGCCGAGGAAGCCCGCCTTCGGAACTGGATGGCGCGTAAGGACCTGACGCCAGCGGGTCCGGCAGAAGTCGCAGGCTACAACCCGCCGTGGACGCTGCCCCCCTATCGCCGCAACGAGGTTCTGATCCCTGTCGAAAAAGATTGAACCCCGGTTCGGTCGGCACGCACCCGGAACACTGAAGCTCAAATTCTGTTCTCCCCCGGGCTACCCTTTGATGCAGGAACCGAAAAAGAGGACAGTGCGTGGCAGAGGCGGGTTATCTCGACAAGCTGAAAGACAACCAGCGGGCTGCGGTGGAATTCGATGTGCCCGGTGACGCACTGCAGCCGCCATCGCTGGTGATCGCGGGGCCGGGTCGGGCAAGACGAACACCTTGGCCCATCGTGTGGCGCACCTGCCGGTCAACGGCTGCGATCCGCGTCGTATCCTTCTGATGACCTTTTTCGCGCCGCGGCGCGACCGAATTGATCCGCCGGGTGGAACGGATCACCGAACAGGCCATGGGCACCGCGGTCGCTGCCGAGGCGTTAACCCGGGCCGGGACCTTTCAAAGCATCCGTGCGCGGATCCTGCGGGAGCATGGACCTGCTCAGCTATCGAGGTGGAGCTTGCTTCTTTCTTTCGAGGCATATCTCGACAAACGCCCCCTCTCACATGGCAGCAGATCTCTCAGCAGTCAGCGGAGCATCCGCCATACCCGGCGGCGGCGCAAAGCCAATGCTCCCGCCCTCAGGACCAGCAGACAGAGTGCCCCTTTCGTTACGTCCTCCATCGACCCCTGGATAAGACAGGCGTGAACGACCGTCCCCGTGACGATAACGATTGCCGTCGCGCTGTGCTCGAGGCACCAGATGCTAAGCTCAAGCCGTTTTCTAACAGCCGCAGGGATGGCTGTTGCGAAGAGGGCTCACATCGCCAACGCACCCCGGGCCGAAAACGGCGTCGGTGAGCGGAAAAGCAGAACAGCCACGATGTCGGGCGGGCTGTTGATCAACAGGCCCGCGACATGGACAACCACCGCGAGGACCAACCCCGCCCCGGTCCAGATATGGATGCGCCGCGCCAGCCCCCCGAAATCAGACTCATGATCAGCAAGGGCTGGACAAGCATAAGTGGCAGCCCGACGATTCCGGAAAATCCGGCAATGATGCAGACTGGCACCCGCCATTGCAGCAGCGTACTTTGCGCCGCGGCGACCAATGGCACAGAGATTGCAGGGCCAGTGCCGGCAATACGAGCGCGCCTCGAATACGCGTCATCAGACGAGGCGCAAGACGACCTGTACATGCAGGCTCGTGTCCGATGCCTGCGCCATCACCGGCCGCAGGAAAATCGTCTCGAAGCCACCGTCATCGTATTCGGCATCGTAGACAACATGCCCGTGAGGTTGGCCGAAGGCAGGCACGATCTGTGGCATTTCGATGCGGAACACGCCATCCGCGTTCGTAAGCGCCATACGAGCGTGCGTGTCGTTTGTGACCTTCGGTCGTATCGGCCCAGACCTGAATGCGGCGACCGGCAAGCGGCGCACCGTGGCCCGTGCGGCGCAAGGTTCCGGCAGTCAAGTAGCCGCCATTGCCAATCCTTTCCACATTCAGGGCGCCCGGACGATAATTATTGGCGCTAACCCATCCATCGCGGTGGGTGCGACCGTGTAGAAGCCCCCTGTATCCGCAGCGCCACCTGCATGGACTTCTTCTTAAATGCAAAGGCTCGCAATGATCCACGACGATCCAATGAACGGATTGCATAGTAATTTGGTCAGTTACTTCTGTTGACATACCTGACTTTTTCAGTAGGGTTTTGGTAAATCATCCCAGCTACCCTGCGGGCAGCCCGGATTGGATAGCCTTAGGAGGTGCACCGATGTCCGCAATGATCATCCCGAAAGAAACGTTTTCGCGTGTCCTGCACTGCGAGAACAGAGGCGAACAGACCAGCGATCCGGGACTGTGCGGGCGCGAACTCGTCCAGCTGGCCATGGGCGAGTTCTTCGCCGGCGATCAGTCGCTGGAAAACGTCCTCGACCGCATGGCGCGACTGCCATGACCGCGATGAATGCGATTGCGTCACTGGGCGATCCGGCCCGCGAAACGCTTCCTTCCTACGATGCCCGCGACCTGACGGAGGCGGGCAACCAGGCAAGGATCGTGCTGGATGGTCAAGTCTATACTTTGCGCATCACCCGCGCGGGCAAGTTGATCCTCACCAAATGAAGATGCGGTTCGCAATTCCCAGAGAGACGCCGCCCGTGTCGTCGCACCGCGGTGCAGCCCCGGTCGGGATCCTCAATGAGCTGCCGCAGGTCGAGCTTGCAGCGATCATCTATTTGCGTGCTTGGTGCGCAGGCGGAGCGGATCGTGAGATCATCGCGAAGGATTTCTGCCTCGTCATGGGACAGGCCGAAGCAACGCTCGCGGTCGAGGACTTCGACGCCTTGATGACGACGCTTCTGAACAGCGCGCGCAGGCCGGTCATGCGTCATGGTCTTGGATGTACGTGTTTTGGTGGCGACGAAAGTGCCTTTGCCAACATGATCGCGGCAGCCGCCAGTCAGGACCACGAGGACGCGATGCTGTTTGCCAGTACGTTGATGGCGGGCCACGCCGCATGGTCCGTCGTGCAGTTGGCCACGCGGCTCGGTCAGGTCTTTCTGCGCCTCTCGCGGGTGCCGGACCACATGCAGGTTCCGACCGTCGGAGCCGCGCAGACAACCTTCAAACACTGAGAGGACATCCGCCTGATGAAACATACGCTATTGGCGATCTTTGCAACCACGGCACTGACCGCACTCCCCGTCTATGCCGCCGAAAGGGCCGACGTGCTGGATACCTATGCAGACATCGCTGCCGCGAAATACACCGACAGCGTTGTCACGGCCAAGGGGCTGCAAGACGCGGTAGACACCTTTCTCGCAGCGCCGTCGGATGAGGCGCTTGCAGCTGCCCGTTCGGCTTGGCGCGCGGCGCGGGTGCCATACATGCAGACCGAAGCTTATCGCTTCGGCAACGCTATCGTCGATGACTGGG
>CAZRZN010000083.1:0-15295 GCA_964604565.1 uncultured Rhodobacterales bacterium | reverse complement strand
CCGATCACATCGACGTCATCGTGCCGCGTGGCGGCAAGGGTCTGGTCGGCCTGGTGCAGCGCGAGGCACGCGTGCCGGTCTTTGCGCACCTGGAGGGCATCGTTCACATTTACGTCGACAAGGACGCGGACCCGGTGAAAACGTTGTCGGTGGTCCGAAACGCCAAGACCCGCCGGACGGGCATCTGCGGTGCCGTGGAATGTCTGCTGATCCACCGCGATGTGGCCGCCACGATCGGTCAGGGCGTGATCCGCGCCTTGCTGGAGGCCGGTGTGGAAGTCCGCGCCGACGCCGATCTTGGCTCCATCCCCGGGACGGTCGCCGCAACGGCGGAGGATTGGGGCCATGAGTATCTCGACAGTATCATCGCGGCCCGGGTGGTCGCGGATATCGATGACGCCATCGCCCATATCCGGAAATACGGCTCCAACCATACCGATTGCATCCTGACGGAAGACGATGCCGCCGCCGCGCGGTTCTTCGAACGATTGGATTCCGCGATCCTGATGCGCAACGCGTCGACCCAGTTCGCCGATGGCGGCGAATTCGGCATGGGCGCCGAGATCGGGATCGCCACAGGCAAGATGCATGCACGCGGCCCGGTCGGCGCGGAACAGCTGACCAGCTTCAAGTATCTGGTGACCGGCGACTGGATGGAGCGGGCCTGACGTCAGGCCCTGAAGCGGGCGGTTTCTGGCCGCCCGCGTCTCAGGCGATCTTGATCGTGATGAGGTCGTCCCGGAACATCGCGAACAGCTTGTGCCCGCGGTCCTCCGCCAAGATCGGCAGCAAGGCGAACTGGACCCGGTCCGCCGCCGGGTCGTGCAGTGGGATGCTGCCGTTCATATGATCCCACAGCGGCTGATCGATCGCAAAGCGGCGGCCCTGCGCGGTCACGGCCCAACCGGCGGCATCGCGGTCGAACCGCACAGTGCCGCCATAGGGCAGGGCACTTTCGCAGCAAAGATAGGCCAGAAAGGCCAGCTGGACCTCGGTGCGGGGCAGATCGTCATGCGGCAACCATTCGACCTTGAACTTTCCGCCCTTGCCAAGCGCCGTCAGGGTGGACATTATTTCGCGTCGGCCCATCCTTTGCTGCGAGCCGGCGCTGCCGAAGGCGACGCGAAAGAACCGGATGCGCGCCGCGGCGCTTTCGCAACTTTCCTGGATCAGGGCCATCTCGGGGCTGGTATCGTTCTGCCCGGACAGGGCAAGCAGTTCCAGCCCGTTCTGGATCGCGCCAATGGGGCTGATCAGATCGTGACACAGGCGCGAACCGACCAGCGAGGCGAGGTTTGCGCTTAATTGGGACATTGCAGGCTCCGGCCTTGGGGATTCGTACATGGCAGATCTAAACTCTCTTCTTGAACCGGGTATGCTAGTTCAGAACCCCGATCAACCGGATTGGGGAACCGGACAAGTGCAATCCAACATCGCCGGCCGCATCACTGTCAACTTCAGAGAACAAGGCAAGGTTGTGCTGGATGGTGCACGAGTCACGCTTATTCCCGTCTTCGATGAATAGGGTATTCAGCCAATTGTTGACGATCCGTTAACTGATCTTGCCCGGACACCGAACAGTTGCACTCCCACGTCACCTTGCCTATGACCACGGGACCGCGAGCGGTGAAGATCAAGGGACAGAGGTGTGACAGTGACCTTCTCGGTCCGGCTTGCGCGCGACACGGATGAAATTCGCGCGGCGCAGGGTTTGCGCTATGAGGTTTTCGTGGATGAGCTGGGGGGCGATGGCCCGCTGGTGGATCACGACGCGCGTCTGGAACGCGACCGGTTCGATCCGTTTTTCGATCATCTTCTGGTGTGCGACGAGGCGCGCGGCGGGGTTGTCGTGGGCGTGTACCGCCTGCTGCGCGATGAACAGGCGCGCGTGGCGGGCCAGTTCTATTCCGAAGACGAATACGATCTATCCACGCTGCGGCGCAGCGGGCGGCGGTTGCTGGAATTGGGACGATCCTGTCTGCACCGCGATTATCGCGGCGGGCTTGCCATGTTTCACCTTTGGCAGGGGTTGGCGCAATATGTAGCGGATCATGGCATCGAAGTGCTTTTCGGCGTCGCCAGCTTCCATGGGACCGACGAGGCCACGCTGGCGGAGCCGCTGTCGTTGCTGCATTACCGTCATCTTGCGCCGCCGGATCTTCGCGTGCGGGCGCGTGTCCTGCAACCGATGGACCTGATCCCGGAAGCCATGCTCGACCGGCGCCGCGCTATGCTGGCGGTGCCGTCGCTGATCAAGGCTTATCTGCGCCTTGGGGGATTTGTGGGTGAGGGGGCATTTGTCGACCATGACTTCAACACGACCGATGTCTGTCTTGTAATGGATACCCTGCGCATGAACGACCGCCAGCGCGCGCTTTACACGCAGGACCGGCCCCGGTGAGGCGACGATGAGCCAGACATGGAACGCGGTCCCACCGCCTGAACAGGCGCCCATCGGCGCGGCGGGCTGGGCGCGGATCGCCTTGCGTGCGCCTGTGATGGGGGTGGTGATCTTTGGCGGGCTTGCTGTCCTTTTGCTGCTGCGTCTGATCGAGCGGCCATTATGTGGCGCACGCCGCCCGCTCACGCCGCATATCACACGCGGTGTCTGTCGCATGGTGCTGCTGGTCATGGGCCTGCCGGTGGAGGTTCACGGCGCCCGGATGAAAGGGCCCGGCGCTATCGTGGCGAACCACACCTCATGGCTCGACATCTTTGTGCTGAACAGCCGCAAGACGATATACTTCGTGTCGAAGGCAGAAGTTTCCGGCTGGCCGGGGATCGGCTGGCTTGCGCGGGCGACCGGCACGGTCTTCATCAACCGCGACCGGACCGAGGCACAGTCGCAGACGCGCCTGTTCGAAGACCGGCTGATCGAAGGGCATCGGCTATTGTTCTTTCCCGAAGGAACCTCGACCGACGGCTTGCGGGTTCTGCCGTTCAAGACCACCCTCTTTGCGGCGTTCTACTCTGATCGGTTGCTCCACCGGGTTCAGGTGCAACCGGTGAGCGTGGTCTATCACGCCCCACCGGGGGCGCCGGGACGTTTTTATGGCTGGTGGGGCGACATGGAATTCGGCGCTTCGTTGCTGCGCGTGCTGGCGCAGCGGCGGCAGGGACGGGTCGTGCTGATCTATCACACCCCCCTCAGAGTGGACGATTTCGCCAACAGGAAAAGCCTTGCCCGGGCACTGGAAAATCGGGTCAGAGAGGGCCACACATCGGAACGGAGTTCAGGATAGATACGATGTCCTTCTAAGGGTATAATATATAAATCAATATTTTATGATCGAAAGTTAAAGTTCTTGCCCGCCCGGTCCGCGGTTCCGCCCTGCCGTCATGCGCTGCGGACGCTTTGTCTACGGTGTATGTCACACGTCGCCCCTGCGACCGGAATTCGGAACGGAACCGCGAGGTTCGGAAAGATCAGGGCGCGTCGCCACGCATCGCGGCGGCAAAGGTCCGCAGCGTCGCGGCGGGATCTTCCGTGCTCCAGATTTCCTCGCCTATGGCAAAGAAATCCGTGATGGGGGCCAATTCCGTCACCATTTCGCGTGTCAACCCACCTTCGGCGACCACGGGCACCTCGATCACTTCGGACCACCAAGCGAAAAGCTCTGTCTCCACCAGTGCGCCATCCCCAAGGGCACCGGTGACCGGGCCAAAACTGACATAGTCCGCACCGTATTCGCCCGCGCTGAGACCATCGTGGCGCGACTGGCCGCAGTAGGCGCCGACGATGGCGTCCGGCCCCAATGCCTTGCGTGCCGCGCGGACGGATCGCGCGCCGTCCAGCAGATGCACGCCGTCCAGCGCCAGCCGCTCTGCAAGCACCACATGGGTGTCGATTACAAGGGCCACGTCGACGCGATGCGCGACCTCGCGTATGGCGTCGGCGGCGCGCATCAGCCGGTCTTCGTCCCGGGTCGCGAGGCTGAGCCGCAGACAGGCGATTTCCTCGGCCTCCATTACCCGGGCCAACTGGTCCGGAAAGCTGTTCAGGTCGAACTCCGGCGGGGTCACGAGATAGATCTGGGGGGCGTCTGGCGCGTCGGTGGTCATTGCTCTGCTCCTGGTCCGGGGCTGTCATAACGCGCGCCGCGCGGCTTTGCACAGGGGTTTTTTCTTGGGTCACCACAGGGGATCTTTTGCGTTTCCGCGCATTGGATTGTTCGCGCCTTCGCGCAGAGGTTTTCGCAAGGCGCGGCGCGGGGCTTGTTTCCGGGGGCGCGGCGCTTTAGGCATCGCGCCGGTCAGCAGGAGAGACCCATGGCGACAGGCACCCCTCAACCGGCCATCGTGCTGGTGCGCCCGCAGATGGGCGAAAACATCGGCGCTGCGGCGCGGGCGATGTGGAACTTCGGCCTTGACCGGATGCGGATCGTGGCGCCGCGCGACGGCTGGCCCAATCCCAGTGCGGTGGCGATGTCGAGCGGGGCGGGCCGTCTGCTGGACGATGCGCAGGTTTCGGCGGATCTGTCGGCGGCGATTGCAGATTGCACCTTTGTTCTGGCGACGACCGCGCGCCCGCGCGACCTGACAAAGACGGTCTACACCCCGGAGGCCGCCATGCAGGAGACCGCGCGGCGAATCGCGTCGGGTCAAAAGGTGGCGCTGCTGTTCGGGCCGGAACGCGCCGGGCTGGAGAATGAGGATATCGCGCCTGCCAATGGCATCATCTCCGTTCCGGTCAACCCGGAGTTTCCGTCCCTGAACCTTGCGCAGTGTGTCCTGCTCTGCGCCTATGAATGGCGGCGGGCGACGGAAACCGCGCCGCCGGTGGTCGAGGCGCTGGCCGGGACAGAGATGGCCGCGCAGCATGAGGTCGAGCATCTGGCGCGGCATTACGAGGACAGGATGGAGACGGCCGGGTTTTTCTTTCCGGCGCACAAGGCCCAGTCCATGAAGGTCAATCTGCGCAACATGTGGTCGCGTCTTCCGTTGACGCGGGCAGAGGTGCAGATGATGCACGGGATGATGCGGCAGATGGTGCGTTGGGCCGAAAGGAAAACGGACTGACCACGGGGGACAGTCCGTTTCCGGGCAGGCGAGGGAGGGGCGCCGGCCTTGTGTTTCGGAAGGTATCAGTAGTTGCTGCTGCCGCCGCTGTAGCCGTTGTTGTATTGCTTTTTCGGCGGTGTGTAGGTCGGCTTCGGCGCCGCGTAGTTGCAGGCGGAATTGCGCAGATACTTCGACGACACCCAGTAGTAGGTGTTCTGGTAGTAGATCTTGGCCCAGCCATACTGGTATTCGATGACATCCACCGGCGTGCAGGGGTTGAAGGTGCCAAGGACCTGGTAGTTGGTGCCGGGGCCGGAGCGCGCGTTCAGGTGGTTTTGCCCAACCCAGGCCTGCGTGGCCGATGCGGCCGATGCAGTCAGGGCGGTTGCGGCAACGATCGCGGAAAGAATGAGCTTTTTCATGGGACTGTTCCTTTGGGACTGGGCTTGAATAAGGTCTGAGCTTTGGCGGTGAAATCGTTAACCCGTGCCTGAAAGTTACCGGCAAATCCGCTTTCCAGTAAGTCAGGCATACCCGACCCATGCTAGTATGCCTTGGGGCCATGAGCCTGTGACGTCGCGGATCCGGCGCTAGCCGGCGGTTCGCCGAAGGCTTTTCGCGGATCTCCGGGCAAAAAAAAGCGGACCGACCGTCGAGGTCAGTCCGCAAGTAGGCCGGGCCGGCCAGGGAGGAGAACCGGCACCGGGTCGTTCGGGAGAAATCAATAGTTGTAGTAGTGGTTGTTCTTGTGGCCGTAGTGCTTTTTCTTCGGCGCCCACTTGCAGGAATGGCCCTTGAGATACTTGGCGGACACCCAGTAGTAGTTGTGGTTGAAATACACCTTGGCCCAGCCGTGGTTGTAGGCGACGACATGCACCGGCGTGCAGGGGTTGAAGGTGCCCAGGACATGATAGTGGGTGCCGGGACCGGACCGTGCGTTCAGATGGTTGCCTCCGACCCAGGCCTGCGTGGCCGATGCGGCCGAGGCGGTCATTGCAGTGGCGGCGACGATGGCGGAAAGGATGAGGTTTTTCATGGGACTGTTCCTTTGGATCTGAAGATTGGCTGGGTCTGTGTGACTGTGCTGTTCGTTAACCTGTGACCTCAATTTACGCTTTGGGACCGTCCCGCATAAGTCAGGCATTCCTGACGGGGGTTTTCCTGACCCCCGGACCGGCTGTCGCAGCCGCTTGAAGGCCCCCTTGCGGCGTTCTACTGTCCGCTAAAATTCGCGGAGGCTGGGATGGCGCAGAAACGCAAGCTGTTCGAAGAAGTGGACGAGGGCAGGAAAGCCCCGACAGGACCGACGGGCGGCATGATCGATTCCGGGCGGCGCGGGTCGCGCGGGGCCGTGCGCCTTTGGTTGATCGTCCTGTTCGGGCTGGTGGTGGTGATGATCGCGGTCGGGGGCCTGACCCGGCTGACCGATTCCGGCCTGTCGATCACGGAATGGCGGCCGATCAGCGGCGCCTTGCCTCCGATGACCGCGGCGGACTGGCAGTCGGAGTTCGACAAGTATCGCGCGATCCCGGAATACCAGTTGCAGAACAAGGGCATGTCGCTGGCAGAATTCCAGGTCATCTACTGGTGGGAATGGGGCCACCGGCAGTTGGGCCGGGTGATCGGCCTTGTCTGGGCTTTGGGCTTCTTCGGTTTGCTGGCCTTTCGCGCGATCCCGCCGGGCTGGACGGGCCGGTTGCTGGGCCTTGGCGCGTTGGGAGGATTGCAGGGCGCGATCGGCTGGTGGATGGTGTCCTCCGGCCTTGGCGGCACCATGCTGGACGTCGCATCCTATCGGCTGGCAACGCATCTGGGGCTGGCTTTCGTGATCCTTGGGCTGATCGCGTGGTATGTCTACAGGCTGACCTATGATGAGCGCGCGCTCATGCAGGCGCGGCGCAATGCAGAGCCAAAGCTGTTCTCGATGTCGACAGGCCTGATGCATTTCGCCTTTCTGCAAATCCTGTTGGGCGCACTGGTGGCCGGGATCGACGCCGGGCGCACCTACAACGACTGGCCGCTGATGGGCGGAGAAATCCTTCCTTCGGCTGCGCTGGACCTTGAACCGGTCTGGCGGAATTTCTTTGAAAACGCGGGCATGGTTCAATTCATGCATCGTATCGCGGGATACCTGCTGTTCGCCTTTGGCGTGGTGGTCTGGCTGCGCTCTCGCCGCTCGGCCAATCGCGACACGCGCTTTCGCTTCAACGGAATCCTTGCGGTTCTGATCCTTCAGATGGTGATCGGAATTGTCACGGTGTTCTACGCGGCGCCGTGGCAGATCGCGATTGTGCATCAGCTTGGTGCCGTGCTTCTTTGGGCGTTGATCTTGCGAGGGCGCTTCGCCGCACGCTATCCCGCACCACAAAGCGTAAGGGGAGCAGCCTGAATGACGGCCTATGAGGATTTGATGACGTTCCAGCGGGACACGGAGGCATTGGCCCAGGTGGCCGGGCGCCTCAGCTGGGATCAGGAGACGGTGATGCCGCGCGGCGCGGCAGAGCAACGCAGCGATGAACTGGCCGCCATGGAATCGATGTTGCACCAGCGGCGGACCGATCCACGCGTGGGCGACTGGTTGGCGGCGATTTCCGAGGACACTCTTGATCCGGTGGCCAAGGCGCAACTGCGCCAGATCCGCCGCAGCCATGCGCGTGCCGTGCGGGTGCCCGAACGTCTGGCGGCCGAGCTGGCGCGTATCACCAGCCGGGCGCATGTGGTCTGGGCCGAGGCGCGGGCGGATGACGATTTTGCCAGTTTCGCGCCGATGCTCAAACAGGTCGTGGCCCTGCGCCGCGAAGAAGGCGAGGCGCTGGCCGCCGGAGGGGACGTTTATGATGCCCTGCTGGACGACTATGAACCGGGCGCCAAGGCCGCGGACCTCGAGGCGATGTTCGGAGCCCTGCGCCCCCGGCTGGTGGCATTGCGCGAGGCGGTGCTGACGCGGCCACAGCCGAAGGGCGTGACCGGCACCTTCGACGAGGATGGTCAGATGAAGCTGACGCGCCTCCTTGCCCGGACCTTTGGCTACGACATGCAGCGCGGTCGCGTCGACAAGGCCGTGCATCCCTTCAGTTCCGGGTCTGGCGACGATGTTCGGATCACCACGCGCACGATGCCCTTGGAGCCTTTCAACTGCTTCTATTCGACGATCCATGAGGTCGGGCACGGCAGCTATGAGCAGAACATCGATCCGGCCTACCGGCTGACCCCGCTGGGCAGCGGGGTGTCGATGGGCGTGCATGAAAGCCAGAGCCGCATCTACGAAAACCAGCTTGGCCGCTCTCGGGCGTTCACTGGTTGGCTGTATCGGCAAATGCGGGAGGTGTTCGGCGACATCGGCATCACCGACGAGGATGGCTTTTATGCGGCGGTCAATCAGGTGCGCAACGGCTACATCCGCACGGAGGCGGATGAGCTGCAATACAACCTGCATGTCCTGTTGCGTTTCGATCTGGAACGGGCGGTGATCTCCGGCGATCTTGCGGTCGACGATCTGGAGACCGCGTGGAACGACCGGTTCAAGGCGGATTTCGGGTTTGCCGTGGACAAACCGTCCGATGGCGTGTTGCAGGACGTGCATTGGTCCGCCGGCTTGTTCGGCTATTTCCCGACCTATTCGCTGGGCAACGTCTATGCAGGTTGTCTGCACAAGGCGCTGCGGGAGGCGGTGCCGGATCTGGACGCCCAATTGAGCGAAGGCGACACATCTGCGGCGACCGGTTGGCTGCGCGAAAACGTGCAACGGCACGGCGGGCTGTATACACCCCGCGAGGTGATCCAGAGGGCGAGCGGGGCAGCGCCCTCCGAAGAGCCGCTCCTAGACTATCTTGAACAGAAGTTCGGCGCGCTTTACGGCTTATAACTTGTTCGTGGCTTTCGCCCAACGCCGCCCGCCCGGAGCCGGCAGCTGACGGGGGCCGCGTCTGAATGGGTGATGTCAAAGTGTCCTGCCGTCGACACAGGGGCGGGTTATCTCGCCCCGGCGGCAGGGGGGTATGGCAACCCGGGCAGGCAATCGAACCTTGTCCCCGATGGGTATCGAAACAAGCCGGTCAGAGAACCTTGATCCTGCGGCACGGCGCGCCTGTGTCTTGCGCTTCCATGTGCCGGTGTGCGGTGCGGTTTCGGGTCCGCCGCCCCATCCGGTCGCTGCGCAGTTCTGGTCGCATGGCGGACGCGGCGGACACAATGATGCCGAAGCCGTATCGGCCCCGTAGGACTTGCGCCGGGGTCAAACGGAAAAGGGGCACGGCGCGCGCCGTGCCCCTTTTTCCATGCCCGGTTGGGCGACTTATTCCTCTTCGGCAGGATCCTCATCGCCCTGATCGGCAATCCATGCCACCGAGACGACCGTCTCATCCTTGCCGGTGTTGAACACCTTGACGCCGCCCGCACTGCGCGACCGGAAGGAGATCCCGTCGATCGGCACCCGGATCGACTGACCGCGCGATGTGGCCAGCATGATCTGATCGCTCATTTCCACGGGGAAGGACGCCACGATGTCACCGCCGCGCATGGATTTCTCCCACGCGGTCACACCCATCCCACCGCGTCCGCGCACCGGGTAGTCATGACTGGAACTCAGCTTGCCAAGGCCCTTTGCGGTGATCGTCAGGATCAGGTTCTCCGCTGCGGACATCTCGGCGTAGCGGTCCTGAGGCAGGGCGCTGTCGGCGTTGCCTTCCTCTTCGTCGCTGGTCTCGGCATCGTCGGTCAGCCCGGCCATCGCGCGGCGCATCTTGAGATAGGAGGCACGTTCGTCCGACGTGGCCTCAAAGTGGCGGATTACCGACATCGAAACGACTTCGTCGCCATTGCTCAGCCGCACGCCCCGCACACCGGTCGAATTGCGCGAATTGAACACGCGGACGTCCGGCACCGGAAAGCGGATCGCCCGTCCGGAGTTGGTGACGAGCATCACGTCGTCCTCCTCGGAGCAGATGCGCGCATCGATCAGGCACATGTCCTCATCCTCGAATTTCATCGCGATCTTGCCGTTGCGCATGACGTTGGTGAAATCCGACAGCTTGTTGCGACGCACGCTGCCCTTGTTGGTGGCAAAGACGATCTGGAGGTCGTCCCAGTCCTCCTCGTCGCGGTCCACGGGCATGATCGCGGCCACGGACACGCCAGAGGGGATCGGCAGGATGTTGATGATGGCTTTGCCCTTGGACGTCCTCCCGCCAAGCGGCAGGCGCCACGTCTTGAGCTTGTAGGCCATCCCGTCGGTGGTGAAGAACAAGAGCTGCGTATGGGTGTTCGCGACAAAAAGCGTTGTGACGACGTCGTCGTCCTTCAGCTGACCGCCGGACAGGCCCTTGCCGCCGCGTTTCTGCGCGCGGAAATCACTGAGCGCGGTCCGCTTGATATAGCCCCCGGCGGTGACGGTCACCACCATGTCCTCACGTTCGATCAGATCCTCGTCGTCGAGGTCCCCGGCCCAGTCGACGATCTCCGTCCGGCGCGGAACGGAGAATTCGTCGCGGATGCTGCGCATCTCGTCGGTGATGATCTGCATGATGCGGTCACGGGACGACAGGATGTCCAGGTAATCCTTGATCTTGCCGGCCAGCTCTTCCAGTTCGTCGGTGACCTCCTTGACGCCCAGTTGCGTCAGGCGTTGCAGCCGCAGTTCAAGGATGGCACGCGCCTGTGCCTCTGACAGGTTGTATGTGCCGTCCTCGTTGGCGGTATGCGTCGGATCGTCGATCAGCGCGATATAGGGCAGGATGTCGCCGGCGGGCCAGCGACGGGTCATCAGTTTTTCGCGCGCCTCGGAGGCATCGGCGGAGCCGCGGATCGTGGCCACCACCTCGTCGACGTTGCTGACCGCGACGGCCAGACCGCACAGGATATGGCTGCGCTCGCGCGCCTTGCGCAACAGATAGGCGGTGCGCCGGGCGACAACCTCCTCTCGGAAGTCGATGAAGGCCGACAGGAACCCGTACAGCGTCAGTTGCTCCGGTTTGCCGCCGTTCAGTGCCAGCATGTTGCAGCCGAAAAAGACCTGCATGGGCGTGAAGCGGTAAAGCTGGTTCAGGACCACCTCGGCCGTGGCGTCACGTTTCAACTCGATCACCACGCGCACGCCGTCGCGGTCGGATTCGTCCTGCACATGCGCGATGCCCTCGATCTTCTTGTCGCGGGCGGCCTCGGCGATGCGCTCGATCATCGTCGACTTGTTCACCTGATAGGGGATCTCGTCGATGATGATGGCGTAGCGGTCCTTGCGCAGTTCCTCGATACGGGTCTTGGCGCGGATGATCACGCTGCCACGGCCCTCGAGATAGGCCTTGCGCGCGCCGGACCGGCCAAGGATCACACCGCCCGTCGGAAAGTCCGGGGCAGGGATGTATGCCATCAACTCCTCGATCGACAGGTCGGGATTCTCTATCAGGGCGAGGGTGGCGGTGATCACCTCATTGAGGTTGTGCGGCGGGATGCGCGTCGCCATGCCGACGGCGATACCCTCGGAGCCGTTGACCAGCACATTCGGGTAGCGGGCGGGCAGAACCGTGGGTTCGTTGCGTTCATTGGCATAGTTCGGGACGAAATCGACGGTGTCCTTGTCGATATCCTCCAGCAGGGATTCCGCAGCCTTTTGCAGACGGCTTTCGGTATAGCGATAGGCCGCTGGCGGGTCGCCATCCATCGAGCCGAAATTGCCCTGACCGTCGATCAGCGGCAGCGACATGGAAAAGTCCTGCGCCATGCGCACAAGGGCGTCGTAAACCGCCGAGTCGCCATGCGGGTGATAGCGTCCCATGACATCGCCGACCGCCGTGGCGCATTTGCGATAGGGCTTTGCGCGGGTCTGCCCGTTCTCCCAGAGCGTATAAAGAATGCGCCTGTGCACAGGTTTCAGGCCATCGCGCAGGTCCGGAATCGCGCGGCTGACGATCACCGACATGGCATAGTCGAGGTAACTCGACTTCATCTCATTTTCGATTGAGATCGAGGGCCCGCTTGGCTTTGGGCGGTTTTCTTCTTCGTTTTCAGGGGGTTCGGGCGTATCGCTCACGTAAGGGGCCTGCTTCTGTTGGTGCCAGATATTGTTAAAGATGGTATAGCAGAGACTATCCCTAGGGCGCAATGGGACCGCTGCGGCCGGTCATTGGCAGCCAAGGCGCCATGCTGCTAACATCCTGTTTTCATTGAAAAGTAAGGATTGTCTTGGCAAGATTTCCAAACGTGACGCGAAAATGAGGCAAACAGGATGCAAGAGTCAGAGACAGAACTGATGCTCAAGGGCTACGGGCTGACCACGGCCGAGTTCTACTATCGCATGCCGGACTACCGCAACGTGCTCAATACCTTCATCTGGCAGGAATACGATCTGGCGCCGGATCACCCCAAGCTGTTCGATTTCATCGAGTTCTGGCAGGACACGATCGAAGGTCCGCTGCATTCGGTGCGGTTTACCCACCGCAAGATGGTCTCTCCCGGGGAATGGCGCAACGTTGTCGGAGAATTCCGCTACCACTGAAGGGTCGGGTGTCCTGCGGCGCGCGGTCAGGCGTTTCATACGCCCTTAAACTGTCTTGCCGGCGCGGGTCGTGCGCCCCGCACCGGTGATCCCTTGTGACTGGCCCGCGCGGGCGCGATACCCCGTCAGGGGATGATGCGGGAGTATTTGACGCCTTCGAGGGTGGCGCCAAGGCGCAGTCCGGCCTGACCGAAAATCACCGCGATGACCGGCGCAAGCTGCGTCGTCGTTTCTGCCGATAGCGTCTCACCCCGCTCCGGAATGGCATATTGGATGTTGGCGCCTGCCGCATAGCCGGGCGACCTGCGGAAGTTCTGCAGCGCCTGATCCGTCATGAAAAACAGCACGTGAGAATATTGCTGCCCGCCGATCTGCAACCCGCCAGAGGCCTTTGTCAGCGAATAGTAATCCACTGTCGCGCCGCCCACGCGCAGGGCGCCGCGGCCATAGCCTCCGCCGATGCCAAGCCCGGCCTCGGTGACCAGCGGCATCACGAGGATCCCGGTGGATTTCGCCGCAAGGTCCCGAGTGGCGGGATATTGCGCATAAAGATCCGCAAGGGTCGCGTCGGCGCGCGCGTCGATGCGCGCCGGGCCGCTGCCGCCGACGCCGTTGGCGCAAGCCCCCAGCAGGGCCGTTGCGCAAAGACCAAAGGCCAATTTTCGTCTCGAAAGGGTCATGTGTCCGCCTGTATACGTGAAAAGCCTCATTTCCGGCTGTCTCGCCGGTTGCGCGCATCATAGGCGGAGGCCGGAAGTTTGTCACCACGCTTGGCGGCGCGTCGGCGGGGCCTTGCGCGAAAGCCCATCGGCACCGGTTGGATGGTCGATCTGTGACTCCGCGGGCGGTGCGCGGCTCTCAGCCGTTCAACAGGCGGGCGGCCGCCGGGGCGAAATAGGTCAGCACCCCGTCGCAGCCCGCCCGCTTGAAGCACATCAGGCTTTCCAGCATGACCTTTTCACCGTCGAGCCAGCCGCGTTCGCCCGCGCCGGCCAGCATCGCGTATTCACCGGACACCTGATAGGCAAAGGTCGGCGCGCCGAACATCGCCTTGGCCCGCTGGCAAATGTCGAGATAGGGCATCCCCGGCTTGACCATGACCATGTCCGCGCCCTCTGACAGGTCGCGCGCGATCAGGCGCATCGCCTCGTCCGAATTGCCCGGATCCTGTTGATAGGTCTTCTTGTCGCCCTTGAGCGCGCCCGATGCGCCGACGGCATCGCGGAACGGCCCGTAAAACCCGGAGGCGTATTTCGCCGCATAGCTTAGCAGCAGCACGTTGTGGTGGCCACCGGCCTCCAGCGCGCCGCGCAATGCGCCGATCCGGCCGTCCATCATGTCGGACGGGCCGATGATGTCGGCCCCGGCCTCCGCCTGCGACAGCGCCTGTTTCACCAACGCCTCCACGGTGCGGTCGTTCACGATCTGCCCGTCCTCGACGAAGCCGTCGTGGCCGTTGATGTTGTAGGGGTCCAGCGCCACGTCCGTCATCACCGCGATGTCGGGCGCCGCCTGCTTGATCGCGCGTGTCGCGCGGTTGGACAGGTTGTCGGGGTTCCACGCCTCTGCGCAATCCTCGGTCTTGAGCGCGGCATCGGTATAGGGAAACAGACAGATCGACGGGATGCCGAGGGCCTGCGCCTCGACCGCAGCCTCTGCCACCTTGTCCACCGACAGCCTGTTCACCCCGGGCATGGAGGCGATGGGTTCGACCACGCCCTCGCCCTCGCGGACGAAAACCGGCCAGATGAAATCCGCCGGGCTGAGGGTGTTTTCCTGAACCAGCGCGCGGATGGCAGGGGTCTGGCGGAGGCGGCGCAGGCGGGTAGCGGGGTAGGGGGCAAGGGTGGGTTGCATCGGTCGTGTCCTTGTGGGCGTCACCTTTGGGTGACACGGAACGCATCAGGCGACAAGGCCCATTGCAGCCACCGCACTCGCGCGCGATAAGCGGACCGGTTCGGCAACACACGACCAAGGAAAGAGCAGGCTTTTGGACTGGTACGGCACCGTTTTCGAAGTGATCGACATGCGGTCCTTTTCGAACCTCTGGTTCTGGATCATGCTTGCGGTCGTCTGGTCGTCCACCAGCCACTGGGTGCTGGGCGTGCCCTACGACATGGTGGGTCGGGCGCGGCGCACTGGCGGTCAGGCCGCTCGTGATCTGGAGGATCTGGTGCGCATCAACACCAACAGGCTACTTTTTATTGCCGATGAGTCCGGGCTCTGGGTCGTCGGTATCGGGTCGGCCTTTCTTAGCGGCGCGGGGATCCTGGGGTTTTTCTATTGGGTCGAACTCGCGCAGGCTGTCTTTCTTCTGGCGCTTCCCCTGACCTTTGTCGCGTTCCTCAGCGTGCATTCCGCCCGCCGCATTCAGGCCGGAGAGAACGAGGGGGAGGCGCTGTGGCGTCGCCTGCGGACCCACCGGACCGTCACGCAACTGATCGGGGTCGTGTCGATCTTTGTCACCGCGCTTTGGGGCATGTACATGAACCTTGCGGTGATGCTGCTCTGATCCGTGCGCGGGTCAGGTTGACGCGCGCCGCGGACCAAGCCATGTGAGCGCCATGACGCAAAAACCGATCATCATGGGCGGCGCGCCCGAAGGTCATGACGCCCGGCTTGTGCTGGCCGAAGTGGCCAAGGCACAGGGGCCGGTCCTGCATGTGGCGCGGGATGACAAGCGGCTTGCCGCGATGCGGGATGCCCTGGCCTTTTTCGCGCCAGACATGCCGGTGTTTACCTTTCCGGCATGGGATTGCCTGCCCTATGACCGGGTGTCGCCCAATGCCGATATTTCCGCCACGC
>CAZRZN010000082.1:0-15344 GCA_964604565.1 uncultured Rhodobacterales bacterium | reverse complement strand
GCGCCTCGGCAACGCCCGGCTCTGCTGATTCTGACAGACGCGCCGCGCAAATCGGTGCCAGCTCTCCCGCCAGTGGCACCTTGGCGTCCGTCGGATCCACCGCACCGCCCGGAAAGACGAACTTGTTGGGCATGAAGGCCGCCTTCGACCCGCGCTGCCCCATCAGGACCTTCGGACGTGTCGCGCGGTCACGCATCACGATCACGGTGGCGGCGTCGCGGATGGCAGTCTTGTCGATGAGTGTGGTTTCGGTCATGAGGCCCCTCTATCCAGGGGGCATGAATCCATGCATGCCGCGCACCCATTGGAAGGCCACGATCACCCCTTTCAGTCGCGGCAGAAGATACAGCGACAGGGCGACGCAGCCAACGGCAAAGATCGTGAACAGCACGAGCGGCTCAGGTCGCCACGTGGTGAAGACGACAAGCAGGAGCGGGGCCATCACATGGCCGACGATCAGGATGGTCAGGTAGGCCGGTCCGTCATCCGCCCGGTGATGGTGCAACGCCTCGCGGCACACGGGACAACTGTCGCGGACGGTCAGAAATCCTGTCAACAGGGAACCGCTGCCGCATTTCGGGCAGCGCCGGCGCCATCCGCGCCAAAGAGTCGGCCAGAGGATGTCTTTGTCCTCGGTATCCGGCGATCGTGTCATGCCAAACCTCGCAAATTCGAGTCTTGAAAGTGGTCCCTCGAACGGTTGATCGGAAGAGTGCAAAATGTCCTTGCGTCTGGATGTCACAGATCACGCAGGCGTGACATGCGGACCGCGGATTTTTCCGACGGAAGTTTCCTTTGACTGCGTGAAACCTTGCACGGACGCCGGGAAGACGGCGGCGTAAACGGCAAGAGATTAACCCTGAAAGGACAGACTATGGCCAAGACTTCGCTCTGGATCACGGGCGCCATGATTGTTGCGGTGGGCACCGCCGGAATCGCTTCGGCGCATGGCAAGGGATATGGGGATCGCAGCGCGCGCGGACCGATGTTCGAGGAGATGTTCGGCGAGATGGATGCTGACGGCGACGGCAGGATCACCGCCGAAGAGATCGAGGTGCACAGGGCGGCCCGTTTCGCCGCGGTGGACGCCAACGGTGACGGCAAGCTGTCGGTCGATGAGATGATGGCCGCCCGGGACGCGCGCCGCTCTGCACGTATGGCCGACAGGATCGCCCGGCTCGATGCAGACGGCGACGGCCTGTTGAGCGCCGAGGAAATGGAGGCCGCCGGACCTCGGCGGGATCCGGCGGCCATGCTGGAACGCTTCGATGCCGATGGCGATGGCGCCGTGACGCTGGAGGAAATGCAGCAAGCCCGGAAGGGCCCGGGCTTTCACGGTGGAGAGGGCCGCAGCCGCGAACATGGTCATCACGGCGGGATGGGACATCGTTTTTTCGGGATGCATGACGAATCTGACGACGGCTGACATCAGATCCCGGGCGGCGCCTTGTGCCGCCCGGACTGTTGCGCGCGGATCACCGCAGGAGTAGCGCGGAACAATGGACCGGACATGCCGTATGAAGCCATGAGCCCAAGCGACGACGAGGATCTGCTGGCGGCCTATGCCGCGGGGGATGCGGCGGCTGCACGGGCGCTGACCCAACGCCTTGCGCCGCGTGTCTTTGCCCATGCCTTCCGGATGTTGGGCGGTGACCGGGCGGAGGCAGAGGATGTCGCGCAGGAGGCGCTGCTCCGTCTATGGCGCGCGGCGCCGGGCTGGCGCAGGGGGGAGGCCAAGGTCACCACATGGCTGTATCGCGTGACCGCGAACCTGTGTATCGACCGGCGGCGCCGCAGTCGGGGGACAACGGATCTGGAGGCGGTGCCCGAGCTTGTGGACGGCGCCGCGTCTGTTGCGGATGGATTGCAACAGCGGGCCCGGGCCGAGGCCCTGCAGCGGGCGCTGGACGGGTTGCCTGCCCGTCAAAGACAGGCGGTGATCCTGCGCCATATCGAGGGTCTGGCAAACCCCGAGATTGCCCAGATCATGGACATCGGGATACGCGCCGTGGAAAGTCTGGTCGCGCGGGGAAAACGGGCTTTGGAAGCGGCGCTGACCGGGCGGCGCGCGGAATTGGGATACGATGACGATGACTGACCGCAAGGACGACAGGGACGATCGCGGCGCAGCCGACAGTGCGAAGCTGGAAAGCTTCTTCGCTGCCGGGCGCGCCGAAAAACCGCGTCCCGATGGGGATTTTCTGGCCCGCGTGGAATCGGCGGCGCTGGCCGAACAACCGGCAGCGCGCCCTGTTCCGGTTGCCCCGGTGGCGCACCGGCCGGGCTTTCTCGGACATATACGCGAGGTTTTGGGTGGTTGGACCGGGGTCGCCGGTCTTGTTGCCGCTGGCGCCGCGGGGATCTGGATCGGGGTCAGCCCGCCCGATGGTCTTACGGTGTTCTGGAGCGTGGACGCCTCGGGCCTTGGCGCTTTGGGTGTGGATCCGCTGGGCGGTTTCGATCTCTCGCTGGTGGAGGGTTGAGGCATGGCCGAGGCTGATGAGCACAATCGCGGACCGCATGGCTGGGTGCGTGTGCTGCTGTTCGTGTCGCTGGCGCTCAATTTTCTCATCGTCTGTGCACTTGCCGGCTTTCTGCTGAAGGGACAGCATGCGCACCACGGTGTTCAGCGCAACGATCCGGTTCTGCCTTATACACGCGCCTTTCAGCCGGAGCAGCGCCGCGATCTTTGGCGCGCGTTGCGGCAGTCTCTCCCGCGGGAGGGTGCAGGACTGCGTGACCGATATCTTTCGGATTATGCGCTGGCGCTGGAACTGTTGCGGAGCACGCCCTTTGATGCGACGCGCATGGAAGCCCTGCTGGCGGATCAGGTTGCGCGCGGGACGGAAATACGCAGCCAGGGGCAGAAGGTATTGGCCGCCTATCTTGACGGGATGAACGCGGACGAACGTCGCGCCTATGCCGATCGTCTGGAGCAAGAGTTGATCAGAATGCGCCAGCGGGGTGTCCGTGAGGGTGGCCGCGGCCGGCCGGAGGGCGAGACGGCCGATTGATCCTGATGTGCCACGGTCTTGGGGATCAGTTGAACCCGGCCCGACGGGAGGACGGCGTCCGCGCGGTATGGTCTTTGCGGGGTGCGGCGGGCGTCCCGCCCTCTCGTGGCGGCAACGGTCGCACGGTATCGGCCATGACGACGGTATTGCGTCCCTTGTGCTTGGCGGCGTAGAGCGCCTGATCGGCCCGTTCAATCAGGTCGAGCGGGTTGGCATCGCTTTCCGGCTTGCCGATGGCGACGCCGATTGACAGCGTGACGGTCAAATGCTTGCCGCCCGGCAGGCTGACCGGCTGGCGCGCCATGACCTGGCACAGCCGTTCCGCCGTGCGTTTGGCCGCGCTGCGGTCGGCATCCGGCATGGCCACCAGAAATTCCTCGCCGCCCCAGCGCGAGATCAGATCGGCCGCACGCAGATTGTCCTTGAGACGTTGTGCCAGCGTCACCAGCACCGCATCGCCGGCGGCATGGCCATGTTCGTCATTCACCTGCTTGAAGAAATCCAGATCGGCCAGCAAAAGCGCATATGGCCGTTTCTGCTGGGTCGCGCGATCCGCAAGGCGCGAGATATGCGGCACCGCGTAACGCCGGTTGTACAGGCCTGTAAGCGGATCGCATACGGCGGCCCGCAGCCCGTCGCGCATGTTGGCGCGCAACCGGTCGTTGGTGCGTTTGCGCGCGATCTGATTCTTCAGCCGGATCGCAAGCTCATCGGGTTGGGGGCCACAGCACAGCAGGTCGTTAGCCCCCATGTCGAGCGCACTTGCCGCTTCGCGCCTTTGGTGTGGCTGGGCAACATAGATCAAGGCGGCATGCCGGGTATGACGGCTGGCCCGCAACTGCGGCAGCAGCGTCAGACCTTCGCCGCCGCTTCCTGCCGACTCGGCGATGATCAGGACGTCGGGCGGGCGGGTGGTCTCGCGAAGGGCATCCTCCGGGTCGACCAGTTCGATCCGATCCGAGATCCGTTGCCGCAGGCCCTCCAAAAGGGCCTTGGTTTCCGCAAGGCGTGTCGGGGCAACCAGACGCACCAATGCGGGTGCCACGAAGTCCGAGCCCTGTTCGGCGAGCCCGAGCGCGCGGCGCGTGTCGTCGCGCAGCTGCAGTTCGGCTTCTGCATCGCGGGCCCGCAGCAAGGATCGCAATCTGGCCAGCATGACCAGATCGTCCACCGGACGCGACAGCACATCGTCCGCCCCGGCTGCGAGGGAGTTCAGCCGCTCTTCGGGGCTGTCTTCGTGATGAACGATGATCACCGGCAGGTGGGCACTGCCGCCTCTTCTTCTCAGCGCGGCGCACAAGGCGCGCCCGCTCATGTCGGGAAGATCGGCAGCCGTGATGACAAGGTCCGGCGCCGTCTTGCGCGCCAGATCAAGCGCGGCCGCGCCGGAGTCCGCCTGCACAACCTCATAGTAGGCGGCCGACAGTTTGACGCGCAAGAGGATACGGTTGGTCGGCACCGTGTCCACGATCAATATACGTCCTGACATTTTCCGAAGCTCCCCGCCTGATGCGGTTCGTTGGCAAGCGGACCTGCTTGCACTTTCCTGCAGCCTCAGATTTGATGAGTATTGGTTAAGAAACCCTTTCAGGAAGTGATCAAAATGAACGTGACGCGGGAAACCGCCGAAACGATCGGCTTACAGGCCGTTGCCTGGTTGGCCGGAAACGATGAACTTCTGCCGGTGTTCCTTGGGGCGACGGGCGCGTCCGAGGCGGATTTTCGGGACGGGTTCGAGGACCCCGCCTTTCAGGGATCGGTCCTTGATTTCCTGTTGATGGACGATGCCTGGATCATGGGATTCTGCACGGACAACGGATTGGCCCCCGAAACTCCGATGCAGGCCCGCGCGGCGCTGCCGGGCGGGGAGTCGGTCCATTGGACATGACGGACCCGGAGATCGAGGCGGTTCTGTTCGACAAGGACGGGACCCTGTTCGATTTCGCGGCGACGTGGAATGTATTTACCCTTGGCCTGATCGAGCAGCTGACGGAGGGAGATCCCTTGCGGCGGCGGGCCCTTGCACGTGCGCTGAGTTTCGATCTGAGCGCCGGTGCTTTCCTGCCGGACAGCGTTGCCATCGCGGGAACGAACCGCGAGGTGGCGGAACGGATCGCGCCGCTGCTGCCCGGTCATACCGTCGAGGATCTGGAACGGCTGATCATCCACGAGGCCGCCGGCGCGCCGCTTCAGGAGGCGGTGCCTTTGGTGCCTTATCTGGCCGGCCTTGCCGCCCGGGGGCTGACCCTTGGCGTGATGACCAACGATAACGAAGCGGTCGCGCGCAGTCATCTGCAGGCCGCCGGGATCGAAGGGATGTTCGACTTCGTCGCGGGCGCGGACAGCGGGCATGGCGCGAAACCCTCGGCAAAGCCGCTTTTGGCCTTTGCCGAGATGACCGGGCATCGGCCGGACCGGGTCGTCATGGTCGGTGACAGCCTTCACGATCTTGTGGCGGGGCGCGCGGCGGGCATGTGGACGGCCGCTGTCCTGACCGGCATGGCCTCGGCGGACGCGCTGGCGCCGATGGCGGATGTCGTTCTGCCGGATATCGGCCATCTGCCGCAATGGCTCGCCGACTTTGGGCCCGGTTCGACGTTCTGAAAGCGACTCAATTCGTCGGAAATGCGAAGGAAGCGCGGTGCAAGGCGCTGTTGTCATGGGAAAGCACCTGACACGGAGAGCGATCATGCAGGACGTCCTAATCGAGCCTACCGCCCCCAAACGCCGCCGATCCGGCGGGCGTTCGGGGAATGCGCGACGGGGCGGGCCTGCCATCGACCAGATGCCCTGGAATCCGCCCGTCAATATCGACCGCCCGACAGAGCCGCTGACCGAAGAAGGCGTGGCGCGGATGCACAACGCTTGCATGCGCATCCTTGAGGAGATCGGGATAGAGTTCCTGCATCCCGAAGCGGTCGCGATCCTGCGCGCGGCCGGTTGCACGGTCAACGGCGAGAACGTGCGCATGGACCGTGACATGGTGATGGAACATGTCGCCAAGGCGCCGTCCTCCTTTACCCTGACACCGCGCAACACGGCCCGCACCGTGACGGTGGGGGACAACCATATCCTTTTCGGCAATGTGTCGTCACCGCCGAACTACTATGATCTGGAAATCGGCAAGAAGGTTTCCGGCACGCGGGCACAATGCGCCAACCTTCTGAAACTCACGCAATTCTTCAACTGCATCCATTTCGCGGGCGGCTATCCGGTGGAACCCTGCGACATACACGCCAGCGTGCGGCACCTGGACGTGGTGTTCGACAAGCTGACGCTGACGGACAAGGTCATGCACGCCTACAGCCTTGGCAAGGAGCGCGTCGAAGACGTGATGGAGATGGTGCGCATCGCCGGCGGTCTCAGCCATGAACAGTTTGACGCGACGCCGCGGATGTATACCAACATCAATTCGACCTCGCCGCTGAAACACGACTACCCGATGATGGATGGCTGGATGCGCATGGCGCGGCGCGGTCAGGCGCTGGTGGTCACGCCCTTCACGCTGGCAGGGGCCATGGCGCCCGTGACCATGGCAGGGGCCGTCGCCCAATCGCTGGCCGAGGCGCTGGCCGCGGTGGTTCTCGCGCAGATCATCAATCCGGGCGTGCCCTGCGTCATCGGCACCTTCACCTCCAATGTCGACATGAAGACCGGCGCGCCCGCCTTCGGCACCCCCGAATACATGCGCGCGACCCAGATGACGGGACAGTTGGCCCGGCTCTACGATCTGCCAATGCGGTCTTCGGGGGTCTGCGCGGCCAATGTGCCCGATGGCCAGGCCATGTGGGAGACCGAGCATTCGCTATGGGCGGCGATTCAGTCTGGCAGTAACATGGTCTATCACGCAGCTGGCTGGCTGGAAGGCGGGCTGATCGCCTGCCCGGAGAAATTCGTCATGGACTGCGAGGTGTTGCAACAACTGCAACGCTACATGGACCCGGTGATTTGCGACGTCTCTGATGATGCGCTGGCGGTGGACACGATCCGCGAGGTCGGGCCGAATGGCCATTTCTTTGGCGTCCAGCACACCCAGGACCGCTATGAGACGGCCTTCTATCAGCCGTTCCTGTCGGACTGGAAGAATTTCGAGGCTTGGGAAATCGCCGGGGCCGCCTGGACGGCAGAACGCGCCCATGCTCAGTTCAAGACAATCATCAACGAGTTCGAGGCCCCGCCGATGGATATCGCGATCCGAGAGGAACTTGAGGCCTTTGTCGCAAAACGCAAGGAAGAGGGCGGCGCACCGACGGATTTCTGATGTCGTCAGATGCCTGCGCGCACCCGGGTTGCGCGCAAGGCGCTACATGCTGCCCGATCCGGGCAGGGGTGATCACCATCGCGGTGGGGCCGTTCCTGCGCGGGACAGCCCTTTTCCTGAGAATGAGGTGGGCAGCCGTTGCTCTCCAGTCAATGCTCGGACCGGGGCGTCACCCGTCCGTTTCGTAGACCCGTTCGCCGAAGATGGCAGAGCCGACACGGATATGGGTTGCCCCCAAAGCGATGGCTTCTTCGAAATCACCGCTCATGCCCATCGACAGCCCGGTCAGCCCGTTGCGTTCGGCGATCTTTTTCAAGAGCGAAAAATGCAGGGAGGGCGTTTCTTCGACCGGAGGAATGCACATCAGCCCGCGAACCGGGAGGTCCATCTCGCGGCAGGTGGCCACAAAATTATCCGCGTCGCCGGGCAGAACGCCCGCTTTCTGCGATTCCTCCCCGGTGTTGACCTGCACGAAAAGATCCGGGCAATGGCCAACTTCCTGCGCCAGCCGGGCAAGCGTCTTGGCCAGCTTGGGGCGATCGACCGAGTGAATCGCCTCGAACAGGTCAAATGCCTGTCTTGCCTTGTTCGATTGCAAGGGTCCGATCAGATGCACGGTGATATCGTCGAATCGCGTGCGGAATTCGGGCCATTTTCCAGCCGCCTCCTGGACGCGGTTCTCGCCGAACAGCCGATGCCCGGCCTCCAGAACCGCCTCCACACGTTCGAGGGGCTGGATCTTGCTGACGGCGATCAGATGGACGTCCTTTTCGTCTCGCCCCGCGTCGGCACAGGCCTTTGCGATGCGCTGGTGAATTTCGGTCAGTCCCATGGCTCGTCTCCCCAGGCGTCGATGAAGGGCTGCAATTCAGCCTCGTATTTGCGCCAGGCTTCGCGCCGCCCGGCGTGGATTGGTTGGCGCACCTGCATCAGGCTCAGCGTCCGGATTTCCGCCTTGGACTTGTGGAAGTCAAGGCAGGCGTCCTCCCACTCCAGCCCCGCCGCGGCCACAAGGGCTCGCGCCTGCGGTTCCGGGTCGGCGACCAATTCTTCGTAGCGCACTTCGTGGATGCGGTCGGGCAGGCGCGCCTTCCAATGCGCGACAGAGGCCCGGAACATCTTGATGGCGTCGGCGATATCGGCAAGGGCGTTGGCATAGCGGTGTGTGCCCAGCTTGAAATGGTTCTTGTAGATGGACAGCGCCATGTCGCGCGGATCACGATGCACCACGATCAGTCGCGCGCCTGGCATTCCCCGGGCGATCAGGCCAAAGATCATGTGCGTCTGGATCGACTTGTCGGTGACCACGCCGCTTTCGGCGCCGGTGTCGCGGCGCACGAGGCGCGCATAGCCTTCCGCCCACCGGGCCAGTTTCATGGCCGAAATTTTTGCAAGCGGCTGCATCTGATGCGCCGCGCCGAAATGCGTGACCGCCTGTTGCAGGGAATGACCCAGCTCGCCCCCGGCACAGGCGGCGCTGTGGCTGGCGATGATCTGTTCCACAAGGGTCGTGCCCGACCGCGGCATGCCGGTGACAAAGACGGCGCGGGGGGCGGTGGGCTGCCCGACGGGGCTGTAATCATCAGTCTCCTGCGCGTCGAGAAAGGCTTGCCATTCGGCATCACGGGCCTGCGTGTCAAAAGGTGCCAGCCTGCGCTGCAAGGCATTGGCGCTGTCGAGATAGCCAAAGACCCTGTCCCTTGCGCCGGTCTCTTCCATCGCCTTGGCCAGCGCGAACCCGAGGTTCATGCGCGAGGTGTCCGTCTGTTCCTCATCCCGCCAAAGGCTGTGCATCTGGGCGAGCAACGGATCGCTCCGCTTGAACGTGTAGCCACCGGCGAGCATCCGGTAAAGCTCACCGTCCTTGGGTTTTTTCTTGATGAGAAAGCGCAGTATCCTTTCGGCGGCATCGAACCTGCCAAGGTTTTGCAGGTAGACCGCCTTGTCGGCGCGGGATTTGACCGCGTTGGGTTCAAGCGCGATCAAGCGATCATAGAGGGCCAAAACGGCGTCAGTCTTTCCAAGCCGCGTGTTTACCTGCACCGCAGCCTCCAGCAGGGCCTTTTCGGAGGGGCGTTTTTCCAACGCGCGGTCGAGGGCGCTTGCCTGCGCTAGACTGTCGCCGCGCGCCTCAGCGATGCGCGACAGTTGAAAATGGATCTCCGCCGCTCCTTTGGACGGGATCAAAAGTGCCTTCAGCGTGGTTTCGGCCGGGGTCAGCTGACCCTTGGCGATCTGCTGTGTCGCGCGCGCATACTGCGCCTGAATCTGCTGGGGCGTCATGGACGGTTCCCTTGTTCGCTCTGGCGCAGGTTGTTCCAAAAGAAAAGAGCGGACGCAAGCGCCCGCTCTTCCCTTAACCGAAAGGTTGGCGTCCTTAGAAGGACATTGCCAGACCCAGCGAGTAGGTGTCTTCGTAGGTTGCCGGGCCGGAGAACTCGCCGCCAGCGTAACCGAACTGAGCAACCAGACCGCCGCCGAGGTCGTAGTTGACGGCAAGGCCGTAACCGCTCTGGTCGCCGGCTGTGTCGAAGTCGTACTCACCGTAGTTCAGGCCGATGGTCAGCGCGTTGACGGTGTAGCCGAGGCCGAGCGCCCAATGCGAACCGTTGTCCAGACCGCCCGAGGATTCGTCCGTCAGGTTCGAGTAGTTGATGATCGCCTGAAGGCCGTTGTCGAACGTGGTCGAAAGGCTCATGCCCAGCGCGCTGTCGTAGCTTGCGGGACCAGCAGCGGATGCTTCGTCCGTGGTGATGTAGCCGAGGCCAACACCCAGATCCAGACCTGCCAGCATCACGTTGTACGAGAAGCCGATTGCGTAGCTGGGGTCAAAGGTGCCGAAACGGTCGGGCGAAGTCGAGACGCTGACCGTGAACTGGTCAAACGAGTAGTCAAGACGGATTTCCTGACCGCCGTATGCCTCGTCGAACAGCGAGTTGCCGCTGTAGCCGGGGTGCACGGTGTGGTCGTCGTTCAGCGTGCCGCCGATGGCAGTCTCGGTCAGGCGGGCGTCGAACGCGCTGTCGGTGTCACCAACGGTCAGCGTTGCGCCACCGTAGGACAGGAAGATTGTCGCGTCGGGCATGCGCGCTGCGTCTTCGAAGTCCGGAGCTGCGCCTTCCGACTCGTCCAGATCAATGCTGGCGCCAAAGGTCAGACCGTTGTCTGCTTCGCCGCTCATCGAGAATGTGACGTCGATGTCGGAGAAAACCTGGGCTTTGGTGGGGTCGCCGGAGAAGCCGTCGCCGGTCCCGTTCTGGTTTTCAAAGACACCCAGTTCGGCGTAACCGGACAGAGCAACTTCAGCCGATGCGATGCCGGCGGATGCAACCAGGGCAGTGGTCGCGAAAAGGATCTTTTTCATTGTTTCCCTCATGTGTTCAAAGGCACGTACCAGACCGACGATCCGGCCTTGATGAATGCTCTATGCGCTTTGGCAGGCGGCCTTTGCAAGCCATCCGGAAACGTCCCGTGCAACGAGCAAGTCAGTGATGCGATATTGCCACAAGGCCATTTGTCCATGAACGGCTTTGCGCATGATCGCAGCGTGTTGCGGTGTTTTTTGGGCAGAAATCCGCCGATTTTTCGCGACTTGCCGCTGGGGCGTGCCGCTTGTATGCATGTGGCGAAGTCTTGATGCGGAAGGGGGCGTCATGCGCGCGTCGCGAATCCTTGTTGGCAGCAGCCTGATGGCTGTCATGCTTGTGACCTCCGGCTGTGGGTCCTTCGGTGGCAATCGCACCGATCGGGCGCCGGTCGAAACGCGCTCTGCCGATGAAATCCTCGACGATATTGCCGTGGAAAAGGGCCGCCCGCGCTCGGGCGGGACGATCTGGGACATTTTCAGGGAACGTGAGGATCCCGGTCGGGTCGGCGCTGTGAACCGCTATATCTGGAACGCCTCGCTGGACGTTCTCGACTTTCTCCCCGTCGACACGATTGACCCGTTTTCAGGCGTTCTGACAACGGGTTACGGGACCCCGCCGGGGGGTGGTCGTGCGTATCGGGCGACGGTTTTCATCAGCGATCCGGCGCTTGATGCCCGGTCATTGAACCTTGCGCTTCAGACCCGCGCGGGTCCGGTCGACCCGGCCACCGTGCGCGCGATCGAGGACGCCATTCTGACCCGGGCGCGGCAATTGCGTCAGCAGGATTCCAGATACTGAGGGCCTGACCGGCCCAGCCTCCCGGCGGGCCACGTCCGATGACGCCGATAAACCGCCGCACTGTCGCGATGACGCGTCACGGCCACGACGAATGGCTTGCCGAGTCAGTCGCGCACCGGGCGCGCGGACAGGTCTGCCAGCATCGCCACCCAATCCAGATGCCGGGGCAAGCAGACTTTGCGGAGATCGTAGAGGTCGCGCACCATGGTGCGCGCAGCTCCTCCGAGGCGGGCGCGCGTGTCGGGATCGTCCAGCAGCGCGCATACCTGATCGACGATGCCCTTCTGGTCGAAGAAATCGACCATGCGGCCCGTTTCGTCCTCTGTCATCACTTCCTTGACCGGGGTCGTGTCGCTGGCGACGATGGCCGCTCCGGCGCTCATCGCTTCGAGCAGCGACCACGACAGCACGAAAGGGTAGGTCAGATAGACATGGACCCGGCTGACCTGAATCATAGACAGAAAGTTGTCGTAGGGGACGCGGCCAAGGAAATGCACCCTCTTCCAGTCCGCCTCGGGGATCTGATCGCGCACCTCATCGATATAGACCTGTTTCCATGACTTCCCTTTGGGCGGCTTTGATCCGTAGGACACCTCGTCGCCCCCCAACATCACCACATGCGCGGTCGTGCGCCGCCGCAGCAGGTCCGGCAGCGCGCGCATGAACACGTGGTAGCCGCGATAGGGTTCGAGGTTGCGATTGATGAAGGTGATGACCTCGTCATCACGCGTCAGCGTCAGGCTGTCATTGACCCGCAGCTGTGCGTCGGGGTTCGGGCGCACCAGATCGGTGTCGATTCCGTCGTGTGCGACGGTCAGCCGATCCTGCCAGTGGTCGGGAAAGGTCGATGCCTGGAACCGCGTCGGCGAGATTCCGGCATCCATGATCTCCTCATGCAGGCGGTTGTTCAGGTTCTTCATGCGGATTCGCAGCTTGCCGCCGATTGGATTGTCACTGGGAAACTCGGGGTCGAAATTCAGGAAATCCTTGGATGTCAGGTGGTAAAGCTCGCAATACAGGCCAAGCCGGGCGTCCGGCCAGACATCCTTCAGGAACATGCTTTCGCCCCAGCCGTGGTGCGCGCAGATCACGTCGGGCGTGAACCCCTGTTCGCGCAGCGCCTGCGCGCCGCGATAGCAGGACGTGGCACGCAGGATCTTGGTCTCGAAATCGGCGAGCCAGGGATGGACGTTCGGCGTGCTGGCGCCCTTGATCTGATAGGGTATGACATGCACCCCCTGCCAGGTCTGGGGTTCCTTGACCTTGCAGGTCAGCGCGACGACCTGATGACCCTGTGCCACGAGGGCAGGAGCCAGGTGCTTGTATTGACCCGGAAAGTTCTGGTGGATCAACAGGATCTTCATTGTCGGGGCCTCGTCGCTTTTGCCGGTCCCGGTCCATTCCCGGCGCCTTCGGGCGTCACTCTAAAGGGCTGCGCGGGAAAAGGGAATCGGTTGATCGCGGCCCCCGCGCCGCCAGGCACGGCGTGCTGGACCGGCCGTGTCCTGCGGGAACACATTGCCCGACGGGCAGGCAGGGGGGCAGACGCCCGAACGACGCCCGCTAGACCGCGGTCGGGCCGGTCCTCCGATCCGCATGATAGCCATCGGCCCTCCCCGTCGCGGGCGACGCGCGGCATGGCGCGGTGTGGCCCTTAGGACCGATGCAGCGCGCCCTACGCAGTTGCAAACCTGCGTTTCCCCGGCGCCTGATACCGGCTGCCTCTGGACGATCCGGCCTGCGCGCCCTATCACCGCGCCCGGAACCCGCGCGCCGGAGGACAGCACATGTCGCAATACGATCCCGCAACGATAGAGCCGAAATGGCAGGAGGCCTGGGACAAGGCCGAGACCTTCAAGGCCAGCCGCGAGGGCGACAAGCCCAAATACTACGTGCTGGAGATGTTCCCCTATCCGTCGGGACGCATCCACATCGGCCATGTGCGCAATTACACCATGGGCGACGTCATCGCGCGCTACAAACTGGCGACCGGGCACAATGTGCTGCACCCGATGGGGTTCGACGCGTTCGGGATGCCGGCGGAAAACGCGGCCATGGCCTCTGGCGGCCATCCCAAGGACTGGACCTACGGCAACATCGACACGATGGTCAGCCAGATGAAGCCTTTGGGCTTCGGCCTTGACTGGTCGCGCATGTTCGCGACCTGCGATCCGGAATATTACGGCCAGCAGCAGGCGCTGTTCCTCGATTTTCTCGAACAGGGCTTCGTCTACCGCAAGAACGCGGTGGTGAACTGGGATCCGGTCGACATGACCGTGCTGGCCAACGAACAGGTGATCGATGGCAAGGGTTGGCGGTCGGGTGCCGAGGTCGAGCGGCGCGAGCTGACGCAGTGGTTTTTCAGGATTTCCGACATGGCGGGCGAATTGCTGGACGCCATCGACGACCTTGAGGATTGGCCTGCAAAGGTCAAGCTGATGCAGGCCAACTGGATCGGCCGATCACGCGGTCTGGAGTTCGCGTGGAATCTGAGCGAACCCACGCATGGCTTTGACAAGATTGACGTCTATACAACCCGGCCGGACACGCTGATGGGGGCGTCCTTCCTTGGGCTGTCGCCGGACCATCCGCTGGTCAAAATGTTGGAAAAGGACAATCCGGCCCTTGCAACCGCCGTGGCTGAAATGCGCAAGGGCGGCACCACCGAAGAGGCGCTGGAAAAGGCGGACAAGCTGGGATTCGACACCGGGCTGACGGTGACGCACCCCTTGGACCCGAATTGGAAAATCCCGGTCTGGGTGGCGAATTTCATCCTGATGGACTACGGCACCGGCGCGATCTTTGGTGTGCCTGCGCATGACCAGCGCGATCTGGATTTCTGCCGCAAATACGATCTGCCGGTGATCGACACCTTCGTGGCGCTGTCCGAGCGGGTCGGCGACCCGGCGGACAACGACGGGTCCGGCGGCAAGTTCGCGTGGGGTCCCGGCGATCTGCGGACCGTGCCGCAAGGCGTCACCAATACCGCCTTTGTTCCGCCCAAGACGGAAAAGGTGAAATGGATCAACCATTTCACGGGGCTGGACGTGGCCACGGGCCAAGAGGCCATCGACGCCACCATCGACTATATGGAAGCGCGGGGTCTGGGACAGGGGGTCGAAAAATTCCGCCTGCGCGACTGGGGGCTGTCGCGCCAACGCTATTGGGGCTGCCCGATCCCCGTGGTGCATTGCGACACCTGCGGCGTGGTGCCGGAGAAGAAGGAGAACCTCCCCGTCCGCCTGCCTGACGACGTGACCTTCGACACGCCCGGCAGCCCGCTTGACCGCCACCCGACCTGGACGCAGACCACCTGCCCCCGCTGCGGCGGCGCCGCGCGGCGCGAGACCGACACGATGGACACCTTCGTCGATTCGTCCTGGTATTTCGCGCGATTCACCGCGCCGCGGGCGGACACGCCGACCGACATGGACGCGGCCGCCTACTGGATGAACGTCGACCAGTATATCGGCGGCGTCGAGCACGCGATCCTGCACCTTCTCTATTCGCGCTTCTTCGCCCGCGCGATGGCGCGCACCGGCCACCTGCCGGAGAGCGCGATCGAGCCCTTCGACGCGCTCTTCACGCAAGGCATGCTGGTGCACGAGACCTATGCGACGCGCGGCGCCGATGGCCGTCCGGTCTGGCACTTCCCGGACGACGTGGAGCGGACCGAGGCGGGCGCTCGGCTCCGCGAGACAGGCACGCCGGTCGAGATCGGCCCGCCGATCAAGATGTCGAAATCCAAGAAGAACGTCATCGCGCCAGAGGACATCATCGAGCAGTACGGCGCCGACACCGCGCGCTGGTTCGTGATGTCCGACAGCCCGCCGGAGCGCGACGTCGAATGGACGACCGCCGGCGTCGAGGGCGCATGGCGGTTCCTGCAGCGCGTGTGGCGGC
>CAZRZN010000081.1:0-15391 GCA_964604565.1 uncultured Rhodobacterales bacterium | reverse complement strand
GGCCGGGTCGAGGGGTTCAGGGCGTCCAGCTATGCCCGCAAGGGCGGCGACAGCGCGCCCGCCACGGCGCAGCCCGCACGCCCCGCGCTGCAGACCCATGCACGGCAACAGCCGCAACCGGCCCCGGCTTCGGCCGCGCGTCCGCCGGAACCGGGCCCGGCGGCCAGCGCCGCACGACCCGCCGAAACGCCGCCCCCGTCAGGATCCGCGCCCGACCCGGCGCGCAAAAAGCCCGCGCGCAGCGGCGCGATGCGGTTCTCGTCACTGTCCGGATTCAGGAGACGCTGATGGCCATTCACAAGGGCCGCGGGTTTGCGGCGATCAACTATCCCATCGGCATGAACCTCGGCGGCGACCCGTCCCAGGCGCTGGTGCATTCCAACCCCGACGGCAAGTTCACCGTCGCCCTGTCGGCCATCGACCTTGGCCAGGGCATGAAATCCGTCACACGACAGATCGCGGCAGAGACGCTGGGCGTCCCGGTCGAGGATGTCTACGTCGACACCGCCGACAGCGACACCGGCCCGCATGACATGGGGTCTTTTGCCTCGCGCGGGACTCACCGCATGGGCAATGCCGTGATCCGCGCCAGCGAAGAGGCGCGGCAGGTGATGCTGGAAGCCGCCGCCGAAGAGCTCGAGGTCGACGCGGGCGACCTGACAACCGACGGCAAGGGCAACATCCACGTCAAGGGGGCGCCGTCGCGGTCGATCACCACGATGGCGGCGGCCCAGGCGGCGCAGTTCAAGCAGGGGCGCACCATTGCCGGGCGCGGAATCTTCCTGATCCCGCTGTCCGAGGTGGACCCCGAAACCGGAGAGATGTCGCCCGTCACCACCTTTGCCCATGCCGCGATGCTGGTCACGGTCGAGGTCGACGACGAGACCGGAGAGGTCACCGTCACCGACATGCAATCCGCCTACGAGGTCGGGCGCGCGCTGAACCCCAAGCTGGTGGAACAGCAGTTGCGCGGCGGCGCGTGGATGGGGATGAGCCATGCCGCCTGGGAGACGACAGAACCCTATTACCCCGCGCGGGACCACGGCCCCGAAGATTTCAACACCTACACCATGCCCGGGCCGGGCGACCTTGCGCCGCACCACATCTCCATCCTCGAACGCCCCGCTGAGGACGGGCCCTACGGCGGCAAGGGCCCGGGCGAGATGTGCGCCAACCCGGTGCTTCCCGCGGTGGTGAACGCGGTCTACGACGCCGTGGGCGTGCGCATCGACGATCTGCCCGTCACGCCCGAAAAGGTCCTGCGCGGCATCCGCGACATGGGCGGGGCGCGGCCCCGTCAGATGCTCTGATGGTGGTGCGGCGCGCCATACAGGGGGTCGACGGCCCCGAAACGCTGGCGCAACTGCTGGGCGATGCCCAGTATATCGCCGACGAGGGGCTGGCGACCGCCGCCTACCTGTCGCTGGCCCTTGGCAAGCCGCTGCTGCTGGAAGGCGCCCCCGGCGTCGGCAAGACGGAGGCCGCAAAGGCCCTGTCCGCCGTGCTGGGGCGCGAGTTGGTGCGGCTGCAATGTTACGAGGGGATCGACGCCGCGGCCTCGATGTACGAGTGGAACTTTCCGCGCCAGATGCTGGCGATCCGGCAGGCGGGGGACGATTACGTCAACCTCTACGAGGACCGTTTCCTGATCGCGCGGCCGATCCTTCAGGCGCTCGAGGCGCCGCGCGACCGCGTGCTGCTGATCGACGAGATCGACCGCGCCGACCATGAATTCGAGGCCTTCCTGCTGGAATTCCTGTCCGACTTCACCCTGTCGATCCCGGAACGCGGCACGGTCCGCGCGGCCGAACCGCCGGTTGTGATCCTCACCTCGAACCGGACCCGCGAATTGCACGAGGCGTTGCGCCGGCGCTGCATCTACCACTGGATCGACTATCCCGAGCCGGTGCTGGAACAGCGCATCGTGATGATGCGCGCCTCGACCGTGGCCGAGGACACCGCCGCGCGCGTCGTGGCCGCCGTGAACGCGCTGCGCGCCGAACCGCTGGCCAAGCCGCCGGGCGTGGCGGAAACCGTCGAATGGGCCGAGGCAGCGACCCTGCTGCAATCGGGCGGCACACCCTGGCCGCGCGCCTTTGCCCGCGCCATCGGTGTGGTGCTCAAGGATCAGGACGACCTCGAATACATCGCGCCGCGCCTTGACGCGATCCTGTCGGGAAGCGCGGCATGACCCCGCGCGCCCTCGCCCCGTTCATGGCCTTTCCACAGGCCCTGCGCGCGGCGAGCTACCCGGCGACACCCGACCGGACCGAGACCTTCCTTGCCGCCGTCGGCCTGCTGGGTCCACGCGGGATCGGCGACATCCGCCGCGCCGCCCATGCGGTCTATGGCCCCGGCCCCGACCGGCAGGCCCTGTTCGACGCGGTCTTCGATCAGGTCTTTCTGGGCCGCTCGATCGCGGCGCCCGCGCCGGGCGATCCCGAAGAACTGCCGCGCAGCTATGATGCGGGCGATTTCGAAGACCAGCCGCAGCCCGAGGACGAGGACCCATCGGGCGGAGAGGCCACCGCTGCCGAACGGCTGTTCGCACGGGACCTGGCCTCGGGCGACGAGGACACGGTCCTGCGGGCCTTCGCGCGCGCCCTGCCCTCCCACCTGCCGCGCCGCCGCTCGCGGCGCGTGACGCCGGGCAAGGGCCGCGCCGTGGATGCCCGCCGCGCCTTTCGCCAGATGCTGCGCCGGGACGGCGAGATCACGCAGTTGCCCACCCGCCGCCGGATGACACGCGAACGCCGGGTGCTGCTGCTGGTCGACGTCTCGGGCAGCATGAAGGCCGGCACCGACGGCGCGCTGCGCATGGCCCATGCGCTGCAACAAGGCGGCGCGCAGGTCGAATGTTTCACCCTGGGCACCCGGCTGACCCGCGTCACCCGCGCCCTGCGCCACCGCAACCGGGAACAGGCGCTGGCGCTGGCCTCGGGCCTCGTGGCGGACTGGGACGGCGGCACCCGGCTGGGCGATGCGTTGCAGGTCTTCCTGTCGGTCCCGCGCTTCGCCGCCCATGCGCGCGGCGCGCTGGTCATCCTGCTGTCGGACGGGCTGGAACGCGGCGGACCCGAGGCGCTGACCGGCGCGATGGCGCGTCTGGCCGCGCTGGCCTGGTCGGTGCTGTGGCTGTCGCCGCTGGCCGGGGACCCGGCCTACCGGCCCGAAACCGATGCGATGCGGGCCATCCTGCCCTATCTCGACCGGCTGGGGGACGGCAGCACGCCGGCCGCCATGGCGTCCGAGATCCTCGACTTCCGCAAGGGCGCGCGCGCATGACCGTCGATGCACATTTCCACGTCTGGCGGCAGGACGACCTGCCCTGGCTGAAAGGCCCGATGCAGCCGCGCATCTTCGGGCCCTATGATCCGATCCGCCGCAATTACCCGATGTCCGAATACCTCGACGACATCGCGGGCACCGGGGTCACGAAATCGGTCTACGTGCAGGCCAACTGGCCCACCGACCGGACCGAGGACGAGGCCGCATGGATCGAACGCCTGATCGCCGAAACCGGCTGGCCGCATGGCCTTGTCGCCTATGCCGACATGACCGCCGATGACGTGCGCCCGGCGCTGGACCGGCTGGCGCGCTTTCCGCACCTGCGCGGCATCCGCCAGCAGTTCCACTGGCACGAGACTCCGGAATACCGCTTTGCCCCGCAGCCCGATCTTTGCCGCGATCCGGTCGTTCAGAAGAACGTGGCGCGGCTGGCGGACTACGGGCTGGTCTTCGACCTTCAGGTCTTTGACGACCAGATGGCGGGCGCCTGTGAACTGGCCGATGCCTGCCCCGCGGTGACCTTCGTGCTGCAACATGCCGGAATGCTGGAGGATCTGTCGGACGAAGGTCGCGCAAAATGGCGCGCCGCGATGGCGGGTCTTGCACAGCGTCAGAACGTGACCTCGAAACTCTCGGGCTTCGGCACCTTCCAGCATCGGCTGGACCCGGACCTGATCGGCTGGCTCACCACCGAAACGGTGGGCCTGTTCGGCGCGGACCGCTGTCTCTGGGGATCGAATTTCCCGATCGAGAAGCTCTGGACCGATTACACCGCCCTGATCGAGGCGCATCGACGCGCGGCGGGCGGCTTCAGCACCGCCGAGCAGCAGGCGATCTTTCATGACACCGCGGCCCGGGTCTACCGGCTGACCTGAAACAGAACACCTAGGGAGGACACCACCATGGGGCTGGAGATCAAGATACTCGACTACGGGGACATCGAACTGGAATCGAGTTTCCTGGTCCTCGGGCGGGATTGCGGGCGCGTCCGGCGCGTGCCGGTCTACGGTTTCCTGATCCTCGGCGGGACCTATCCCATCGTCGTGGACACCGGCTACCGCGACAACGCGATCATGGAAACCCTCGGCATGCGCGGGTTGCAGTTCCACGAGAACATGATCGAACGCCAACTGTCCAATCACGGGGTAAAGCCGGGCGATGTGCGCTATGTGCTGCACACCCACCTGCATATCGACCACGCAGGCAAGGACGACCACTTTTCGATGAACACCACCGTGGTCATCAACCGGCGCGAGCTGGAATACTCGGTCTCTGGCCTGATGCACCCGCAATACCCCAAGCCCGACATCATCCACCTGGTCGAGCGCCTGCATCACCCCGGCGCGCTGCGGCTGGAGGATCTGGCGATTTCGGGCCCGGTAGAGCTGATCCCCGGCGTCTTCCTCGAAGAGGCGGGCGCCCATACCGAGGGGTCGATGAACGTGCATGTCGACACCGACGAGGGCCGCGCGACGATCTGCGGCGACGTGATCTATGACTTCAACGACCAGATCATCGACCCCGTGCGCACCTTCGGCCCCGAGGAATATCAGGTCACCGGCAACCACGGGAACACCAAGCGGCAGGAAAAGGGCGCGATCCGCAAGCTGATGTATTCCGGCGCGAAATTCCTTCTGCCGATCCATGACGCGCCCGCCAAGGTGGAACACGGGCGCGTGGTCGGGCGGATGGGCATGCAGGTCCCCGGACCGGTCCAGCAATCCGTGCCGCGCCGCGACTGGTTCCCGGCCTGACCCCGGCCCCGGCCCGCATCCAGCCCGCCCCCAGCCTGTTCAAGGAGGACTGACATGGCCCACGAAGCGCTCGACCCCGCCTTTCGCGACCTGATCGACGAACATGCGCCGGTCCGGCAGCCCGGCTCGGGCTTCGCCTTTACCGAGGGGCCGATCTGGCACCCGGTCGATCATTACCTGCTGTTCTCGGACATGCCGGGCGACGTCCGGCGCCGCATTGACCGCGCCGGTGTGCGCGAGGTCCTGACACCGTCCAACAAGGGCAACGGCATGACCTACGATGCCGACCTGAACCTGCTGGTCTGCGAACATTCCACCTCGAGCGTCGCGCGCTTCCGTCCGGACGGCACGCGAGAGGTGCTGTGTTCGCATTTCCAGGGGCGCGAACTGAATTCGCCCAACGACATCGTGGTGAAATCCGACGGCTCGATCTGGTTCACCGATCCCTGGTACGGGCGCATGGCGGGCTTTGGCGTCGAACGGCCGCGCGACCTCGGCTGGCAGGGCGTGTTCCGCCTGCCGCCGAACCACCGTCCGGGGGACGAGCCGGAACTGGTGGTCGACCGCTACCTGTTCACCATGCCCAACGGGCTGTGCTTTTCGCCCGACGAGTCGCTGCTCTATATCAACGACACCGAACAGGCGAATGTCCGGGTGTTCGATGTCGGCGACGGCGGCAAGCTGACCAACGGCCGTGTCTTTGCCAGCGGCATCCGCGACAGCCTGAAAGAGGGTGTGCCCGACGGCATGAAATGCGACGCGCAGGGCAATCTCTGGGTGACAGCCCCCGGCGGGCTCTGGGTCTACACGCCCGCTGGCAAGCTGATCGGCAAGGTCTCCATCCCCGAGAAACCGGCGAACTTCCACTGGGGCGGCGAGGACTGGCGCACGCTTTACGTCACCGCCTCGACCAGCCTCTACGCGATCCCGGTCAAGATCGGCCCGCGGGGCGAGCCCTTCATGCGGGCGCGGCCCGCGCGAGCCGCCGCGACCGCCCCGCAGGGGGGCGACGCGCTGCGGCTGGATGCGACGCGCTGCGCGCTGATCATTCAGGACATGCAGAACGACGTGGTGATCGACGGCGGCGCCTTCGCCGGCTCGGGCAGCCCGCAGCATTGCCGCGACCAGAACGCCATCGCCAATATTGCCCGGCTGGCGGCACGCTGCCGCGATCTGGGCGTGCCGGTGATCCACGTGCATTTCCTCGTCCATCCGGGCGCACCGGGCTTTACCCTGAACGCGCCGCTGTTCGAAGGTGTCCTCGACGAGGGCGCGCTGGTCCGGGGCACATGGGGCGCGGCCCCGGTCGAGGGGCTGGAGCCGCAAGCGGGCGACCACGTCGTCGAAAAGATGCGCATGAGCGCGTGGGAGGGCAGCACGCTCGAAACCGTGTTGAAGGCAGAAGGCCGCGACATCCTGATCGACACGGGTGCCTGGACGAACATGTCGATCGAACACACCGCGCGGACCGGGGCAGACAAGGGCTATGTCATGGTCCTGCCCGAAGATTGCTGTTCCACCATGAACGCCGAGTGGCACCGCGCGAGCATCGATTTCGCCATGCAGAATGTCGCCCTTGTCACCACCTGTGACGCGGTGATCACGGCGCTGGACTGACCGGCAGTCCGGCGCCGGTTTTCGACGCGGGCGCGACCCGGCATCTTTCCGTGCACATTGGCGTTGTCTTGGGCGCGTATTCGGCGGAAGGGATTGCAGCACGCCTTGCCACTGGCCTACACGTCCCCGGCGCATCCGCCCAAGTCTGAGGGGGCAGCGCCCCTTGCCCTCTCGCCGATCACAGGCGCGTTTCGCGGGATCCGGGTGGGGCCATGCCCTGCGATGGGTGCTGCAATCACTGGCTGGTCCGGGTCCGCAGTTCCCGCTCGGACCTCACCGCGCCGGGCAATCCCAGCCCTTCGGATGCCTTCACTTCATGCAATCATGCAAGCCGTTCCAGCAACCGTTCCATGAAGCGCTGACCTTCCTCGAATTGCGCGATGGAGATGTATTCATCGGGCTGGTGCGCCACGCCGATGCTGCCCGGGCCGCAGACCACCGCCTTGTAGCCCGCCACCTGAAAATGGCTGGCTTCCGTCCCGTAGCTGACGAAGTTTTCGGAATTGTCGCCGGTCAGTTGCCGCACCAAAGCCTCGGCCGTGTTGTCCGCCTCCGGGGCAAAGGGCGGCAATTCGAACTTCACGCTGAGCGAGATATGCGCTTCGGGCCGGATCTCCTGCATCTGCGCGGTCAGCTCGGCGGCCTTTTCCTCCGTCAGGCGACGCCACTGATCAAGGGTCTGGCCCGGAACCACGCGATACCCGAGGCTGAATTCGCAGTCCTTGGCGGCGATGTTATGCGCCGTGCCGCCCCGGATCATGCCGACATGGAGATTGGTGTAGGGCGGATCGAACAGCCCGGCCATGCCCTCCGGCTCCGCCGCTGTCAGCCGGTCGTTCATCTGGTTGGCCCAGTCGATCATCTTGGCGCTCCACATGACCGCGCTGACCCCGGTGTGCAGCAGGGAACTGTGCACTTCGAAACCGCGGACATGCACGTTGTAGCTGACACCGCCCTTGTGCCCCGTGACCGCCTTCAGCATGGTCGGTTCGCCGACGATCACATCCGTCGCGCGGGGCAGCACCTGCATCGCCTCGATCAGCGGGGCCGCGCCGACGCAGCCCACCTCCTCGTCGTAGGACAGCGCCAGTTGCAGCGGACGCGTGACGCCGCGGCGACGCGCCTCGACCGCCGCCCAGATCGCCAGCGCGTCAAACCCCTTCATGTCGGCGGTGCCCCGACCGTAGAGCCGTCCGTCTTTTTCGGTGACGTCAAAGGGCGCAAAGTGCCAATCCTGCCCCTCCACCGGCACGACATCCGTATGGCCGGACAGGACGACACCGCCCGCCTCCTCCGGCCCCACATGGGCGAAGAGCGCGGCCTTTTTGGGATCCTCCGCCTTGACGTGCCGCTGCGCGGCGATGCCATGATCCTCCAGATAGGCCTGCACCCAATCGATCAGCGGCAGGTTGCTGTCCTGGCTGACCGTCGGAAAGGCTACGAGCTTTTCAAGTATCGCGCGGGGGGAAAGCACCTCGGGCATGAATGTCCTCTCTGGTTCGATGAGCCGGCGGGCTCTGCATTTCGGCGCCCGTCCCCATGCCTTTTACGGCAGGAGAACGTCCGCAACGACGGGGTAGTGATCCGATGGCCAGTCTCCCGCGCGCCGTCCGCGCAGCGTCCAGGGACCGGCCGCGAGATCTATCTGCGCCGAATGGCCCAGACGGTCAATCGGCCCCAGAATATGCAGACCCTTGTTGAAGTGAAAGCTGGATCCCGGCGGATCGACCATTCTCAGGCCCGGCGCCTGCAGAATCCGCGTGGTCTGCCACCCGCGAAGCGCATTCATGTCGGCCAGCACAAGCACCGGCATGCCCGCGTCCAGGGCCTCCGAGATATGCGCCGCCGCGAGGCGCGCCGCCTCGCGCCGCCTGCCGCGATGGAGATAATGAAAATGCAGGTTGTAGGCCCGGAAAGAACCGCCCTGTCGATCCTCGAAATCCGCCCAGGAGGCGTAGTAGAGCCAGAAGCGCCGCCGCGCGCGTTCCCGCGCGAGAACCTCCGGCGGGTCGAACAGGAACCAGCCGTGGTCCAGCAGCCGCAGCCGGTCCGTCCGGTAGAAGATCGGCTGCCGCGTCGGAAAGCGCCGCCAGTCGCCGCTGGCCGCCACCGCATAGCCGGGGTTGCGCGCCAGCAGCCAGTCGCGGGCAAGATTTGCCGTCCGGTCCTCTCCCAGACCGAAGCTGACCATTTCCTGAAAGGCCATGAGATCGGCATCCGCCTCCTTGAACACCGCGTCGAGCGCGTGCTTGCGCGCCTCCCAATCCGCGACGGACCAGCGTCCGCGCGCCCGGTCGTGGCGGATGTAATGCACGTTGTGGGTTGCGACGCGGAGGGCCGGGCCCCGTGGCTCCGGCAGCAAAGGGGGCGCCGTGCAGGCCGTGGAGAACACGGCAAAAACCGCCCCGAGGACAGGGATGCCCCACCGTCGCCTTCGGCCCGGCACGCGGCGCGCGGGGGGCGCAGCAACGGGCGTGGCGCCATTGACAGACGGCGGACCGCTCATGCGGCGTGCGCGGCGTGCGGCATCAGCCGGAAAACACCGCCGCGACATCCCCGCCCTCCCGTCACGACCGCATCAGTAGCCGCTATCGGTGGTCAGAACGAAATGCCCCGGGCTTACCTCCTGATAGGCAGAGGGTTCCGGCTGGTAGCCCACCGGATGGATCGGAGAGGGGATCGGCTTGAAATTCAGATCCTTCTCGGACTTGCGCTTGCGCGGGTCGGCAATCGGCACGGCCTTCATCAAGGCGCGGGTATAGGGATGGCGCGGGTCCTCGAACACGGCGCGGCGCGGCCCCAGTTCGACGATCCGGCCCAGATACATCACGCCGACGTTGTGGCTGACCCGCTCGACCACGGCCATGTCGTGGCTGATGAACAGATAGGCCAGCCCCATCTCTGCCTGAAGCTCCATCATCAGGTTGATGACCTGTGCCTGCACCGACACGTCCAGCGCCGACACCGCCTCGTCCGCGACGATCAGCTTGGGCCGCAGGGCGAGGGCACGCGCGATGGCGATGCGCTGGCGCTGCCCGCCCGACAGTTCGTGGGGATACCGCCGCATGAAGCTGCGCGGCAGTTCCACCCGGTCGAAGAGGGCGGCGACCTTGTCCATCACCGCCTTGCCGGTTTCGATACCGTAATTGATGATCGGTTCGGCCACCTGATCGGCCAGTTGCATCTGCGGATTGAGCGAGGCGAAGGGATCCTGAAAGATCATCTGCATCTCGCGCCGGGCGTCGCGCAGATCTGATTGCGACAGCGCCATGATATCGGTGCCGGCAATGTCGATCTTGCCCTTCAACGGCTCCACCAGCCGCAGGATCGACCGCCCGGCGGTGGATTTGCCGCACCCCGATTCACCCACAAGGCTCAGCGTCTGGCCCTTGTTCAGGGTAAAGGACAGATCCTCCACCGCGTGCACATTGGCCACCGTGCGGCGCAGGAACCCACCCTTGACCGGAAACCGCGTCGTCAGCCCCTCGACCGTCAGGAGCGGCTCATTCGTGCCCGGGATCGGATCGAGGTTCTGGTTTTCACGCCCGACGAGCCGCATGGGAGAGGGCATGTCGGTGCCCGTCATCTCGCCCAGCTTGGGCACCGCCGCCAGAAGCGCGCGGGTATAGGGATGCTGCGGGCTTTCGAAGATCTGTTCGACGGTGCCTTCCTCGACCTTCTTGCCGCGGAACATCACCACGACGCGGTCGGCCATCTGCGCGACCACGGCCATGTCATGGGTGATGAACATCACCGCCGTGCCCGTCTCGCGCTTCAGGCGGTCCATCAGGGCAAGGATCTCCGCCTGAATGGTCACGTCCAGCGCGGTGGTCGGCTCATCCGCGATCAGCAGGCGCGGCTTGCAGGCCAGCGCCATGGCGATCACGACGCGCTGGCGCATCCCGCCGGACAATTCATGCGGATATTGCTGCAACCGGCGTTCCGGCTCCGGGATCCGGACCTCACGCAGCAGTTCCAGCGCGCGGGCCTCCGCCTGCTTGCGGGACATGCCGCGATGCACGCGCAGCCCTTCGGTCAGTTGCTTGCCGACGGTGAAGACCGGGTTCAGCGCGGTCATCGGCTCCTGGAAGATCATGCCGATCTCATTGCCGCGAATGTCGCGCATCGTGCGCTGGCTCATGTTGCAAAGATCGACGACGCCGCCGTCCTTGCGGTCGAACATCATCCGTCCCCCGGCGATCTCGCCGCCGCCGTATTCGACCAGCCGCATCAGCGACAGCGAGGACACCGACTTTCCCGAACCCGATTCGCCCACGACACAGACGGTTTCACCGGCGCCGATGTCGAAGGAGACATCCTCGACGCCGATCACCGGGCCGTCCTTCGTCTGAAACGCCACCCGCAGCTTGTCGATCCGGGCAATGGGCTCCGGGCCGGAAGTGTTCGGTGCAGTGTCCAGCATGTCATGCGCTCCCAAATCCTGAGGGGGAAAGGCTAGGGGCAGCCCGCCAAGGGTGTAAAGACCTTGGGTGCTTTTACGTTAGGCAATGCTTGCATTTTACGCATCTTCCGCGTTCGATGGGGGAGGAGCAGGGGGCGCCGGGCCGCGCCGGGCGCATTGCGGTTGCATGAGAGGCAGCTTCTGTCCCACGCTCTCAGACACAACGAAAGGGTTCGGACGTACCGGACCCGACCAACATGGAGTGATACATGAAACTCAGAACCCTGCTGCTCGGGGCGGCCGCCGCCGTGGCACTGGCCCCAGCCGCATATTCAGAGCGTGCGTCGGACGGCGACGTAAAGATCATCTACTGGCAGGCCCCCTCAATCCTGAATCCGTTCCTGTCGGGCGGCACAAAGGACACCGAGGCGAGTTCGATGATCCTCGAGCCGCTCGCCCGCTACAACCAGGATGGTGAGCTGGTGCCCTGGCTGGTGGACGAGATCCCGACCGTCGCGAACGGTGGCGTGAACGAGGAACTGACCCAGATCACCTGGAACATTACGCCGGGGCTCACATGGTCGGACGGCACGCCCTTCACCTCCGAAGACGTGAAATTCACCTGGGAGTATTGCACCGATCCCGAAGGCGGCTGCGCCCAGCTGACCAAGTTCAACGGCGTGACCTCGGTCGAAACGCCGGATGAGACGACCGTGGTGGTGACCTTCGAATCCGTGACGCCCAACCCCTATGGTCCCTTCGTCGGCAACGAGAGCCCGATCCTGCAGAAGGCGCAGTTCGAAAACTGCACCGGCGCGGCCGCCTCGACCTGCACGACCGAGAATTTCAATCCGATCGGCACCGGCCCCTTTGTCGTCACGGAGTTCAAGCCGAACGACGTGATCAGCATGGTCGCCAACGACAACTACCGCGATCCGGACAAGCCCGCCTTTGCCTCCGTCACCTTCAAGGGCGGCGGCACGGCGGCGGCGGCGGGCACCGCCGTGATGGAGACGGGCGAATTCGATTACGCCTGGAACCTTCAGCTGGCCCCCGACGTCATCGCGAAGATGGAAGAAGGCGGCATGGGCACACCGGTCGCAGGCTTCGGCCCGCTGCTGGAACGCATCATGCTGAACCACACCAACCCCGATCCGGCGCTTGGCCCGGACGAACGGGCGGTGATCCGTCCGCATCCCTTCCTGCAGGAGCCGGCGGTCTACAAGGCCATGTCGATGGCCATCGACCGTCCGCTGCTGGTGGAAATCGGCTATGGTCAGGCCGGCAAGGTCGGCTGTTCCTGGGTTCCGGCCCCCGAGGCCTTTGCCTCGACCTTCGAAGGCTGCGACGTGCAGGACCTCGAAGGCGCGAAGCAGATGCTGGATGAGGCGGGCATCGTCGACACCGACGGCGACGGCATCCGCGAGCACAATGGCGTGCCGCTGTCGATCGTCTACCAGACCTCTGTCAACGCCGTCCGTCAGGACTTTCAGGCGCTGATCAAGGATTGGTGGGAGCAGATCGGCATGGAAGTCGAATTGCGCCAGATCGACGCTTCGGTCTTCTTCGGCGGTGATCCGGGTTCGCCCGACACCTTCCAGAAGTTCTACGCCGACGTGGAAATGTATGCCAACACCTTCAACGGCACCGACCCGCAGGCCTATCTCGGCAACGGTCTCTGCGACAAGGCTCCGCGCCCGGAAACCCAGTGGCAGGGTGAGAACATCAGCCGCTTCTGCATGGAGGAATACGACGCCCTCCACGCCGAGCTGAGCAAGACCGCCGACATGGCAGAGCGTCAGCGCATCGGCCGCGAGCTGAGCGCCATGGCGATCGACAACGGCGCGATGATCCCGCTGGTGCACCGTGGCCGCCTGTCGGCCCACTCCAACACTCTGGGCGGTGTCATCCTGAACGTCTGGGACAGCGAGCTGTGGAACGTCGCGGACTGGTATCGCATCGACGGCTGACAGGTTGACGGGCGGGGTTTGTCCCCCGCCCAACGACCCTCCGGGCAGGGTGGACCTGAAAGCCGCCCTGCCCCTGCTTCAACACATCTCTTCGAGCCGAGGCGCCGATGCTATCCTTCGCGACGCGACGTCTGATCCTGTCGATTCCGACGCTTCTGTTCATCAGTTTCGTCATCTTCATGTTGCTGCAACTCGCCCCCGGAGATCCGATGGCGCAGGTGCCGCTGACCGTTCCCGCCGAGGTCAAACAGAAGATGCGCGAGGCCCTCGGCCTCGGGGAACCGGCCCTTGTGCAATACTGGAAATGGCTGGTCCAGATGTTCTGGACCGAACCGAAGATCCTGTTCGACTGGACCTTCGGCACGCAGTTTTCATGGCATTGGGAAACCCCTGCGAATGTCCCCAACGCCGATCAGCTGGCCGCCCTGATCGAAGCAGGCCGCGCCCGCGAGGTGGACGGCGCCGTGCAGGTTCTGGTGCAGGACCAGCGCGTGATCTCCTGGCAGACGCGCTCTCCGGTCATGGACATCGTCCTGCAACGGATCCCGCAAACCCTTTGGGTGGTCGGCACGGCCTATATCGTGGCAATCCTGATCTCCCTTCCCATCGGCATCTATTCCGCCTACCGGCAATATTCGGTCTTCGATCAGGCCGGAACCTTCGTGACGATGATCGGTTTCTCGATCCCGCCGTTCTTCACCGGCCCGCTGCTGATCGTGATCTTCTCCGTCCAGCTTGGCTGGTTCCCGTCGATCTACGACACCACGCTGGAGGTCAACGACTGGGCCAGCTTCAAGGTGCAGCTTCAGCAGATGATCATGCCCGTGATGGTGCTGGCGTTGCAGATCACCGCGCAGCTCAGCCGCTACATGCGCGCCTCGATGCTCGACAACCTCAATCAGGACTACGTGCGCACGGCACGGGCAAAGGGCCTGTCGGAGGCGATCGTCGTCAACGTCCATGTGGTGCGCAATTCGATGATCCCTGTGGTCACGGTGATCGCGCTGGGGATCCCGGCGATCTTCGGCGGCGCGATCATCACCGAACAGGTGTTCAAGGTGAACGGCATCGGTCAGTTGCTGATCACCGCGCTCTTTGCCAACGATCTGCCCATGGTCATGACGCTGACCTTCATCTTTGCCGTGCTGATCGTTCTCTTCAATCTGGTCGCCGACATCCTCTACGGCCTGCTCGACCCGAGGATCCGCTATGACTGACACAAGCCCCGACACGCCCCTTCAGGCCATCGAAGCGCTGAAGGACAACGAACCCTCCAAGCCGCCGCGCGCCCGGTCCAAGGACGTCTGGGACCAGTTCCGCAAGCACAAGGGCGCGATGTTCGGCCTTGGCTTTCTGGTGTTCATCACGCTGGCGGTGCTGTTCGGCCCCTATCTCTGGCAGGTCGATCCGCAGGATATCGACATCCGCAACAAGGACATGCGCCCGATCTATGTCGCGCTTTGGGACGGCGACGCCAAGACCGGCTGGAACAAGCCCTTCGGCTCGGACCAGTTGGGCCGCGATCAGCTGGCGCAGATGCTGTCCGGCGGGCGCGCCTCCATGGCCGTCGGCTGGGCCGCGATGCTGCTCAGCCTGCTGATCGGCACCGCGGTCGGTGTCTCCGCCGGGTTCTTCAAGCGGCTGGACGGGCCGTTGATGCGTCTGACGGATCTGTTCCTTTCGCTGCCGATCCTGCCGCTGTTGCTGCTGGCGGTGACCCTGTTCCGACAACCGCTGCGGGCGAATTTCGGCCCCGAGGGCGGGATGTTCATCCTCATCGTGACGATGATCGCCATAACGTCCTGGATGCCCACGGCGCGCATCGTGCGCGGGGATATCCTTGCGATCAAGGAACGCGAGTTCGTGCTGGCGGCGCGGTCCATCGGCACCACCCAGTCCAAGATCATCCGGCGGCACCTGCTGCCCAACGTGCTGTCCCCGATCATGGTATCGGCGGCGCTGGGTCTTGCCACGGCCATCATCACCGAATCCGGTCTGAGCTTTCTCGGCGTCGGATTCCCCTCGGACTTTCCCACATGGGGCAAGATGCTGGCAGATGCAGTGGTGCGGATGGAGGAATTTCCGGAACGGGTGCTGCTGCCCGGGATCGCGATTTCGCTGACCGTGTTGTCGGTGAACTACCTGGGTGACGGCCTGCGCGACGCGCTGGACCCGCGGATCCGGGGACGCTGAGGGGCGCCGGGCGGCAAGCCTCGCCCCCGTTGCGCGATTGGCGGCAGACGTCGCGGCATGCGGCGCCGACAGCGTTTGGCCGCACTTAGTAAAGTCTGCTGGTTCCGGATGCTCTGCGCCAAGGTCAATCAGTCTTCGGGGGACACGCAGCCGCGCCGTCCCGGCGC
>CAZRZN010000080.1:4830-15796 GCA_964604565.1 uncultured Rhodobacterales bacterium | reverse complement strand
CTGCGGAACGCCGGTTCCGCGAAAATAAAGCAGGGCAAGATTGGCCATCGCCGGCGCATGTCCCGCCTCAGCCGCGCGGCGCAGGAATGTCGCGGCACGGATCGCAGTTTGCGGATCGGTCGTGTCCGATGTCAGCATCAGCCAGGCCAGTTGAAATTCCGCAACAGGGTCGCCGGCAAGCGCGGATCTTTGCAGCACCTTCAACCCCTCCGCATCGGTGGGCGGCGGTGCAAGCCTCGGGTCGTAGATCTCGGTGGTTTCAGCGTTTTCGTCCAGTTTGCCCTGCCCGCCCTGCCGGTAATACATGGCTGCGAGTTCGTCGCTTTGCGCAACGCCAAACCCGTTCTCGTAAAGCACCCCGAGATTTGTCAGCGCCTCCGACAGGCCTTGATCCGCCGCAGCCCGGAACAATTGTGCCGCACGCTCGTAATCCTGTTCGATCCCGTCCCCGCGCACATACAAAAGACCAAGGTTGTTCAGGGCGCGGGGGTGGCCCTTGTCCGCGGCAAATCGGTAAAGATCGGCGGCCTCCGCGAAATCCTGGGGCAGGCCTCTGCCATCCTGCAACAGCACGCCAAGGCTGACAGAGGCGTCCAGATGCCCGGCCTCTGCCGCCTGCCGGTAGAGCGACGCTGCCCGTGCCAAGGCCCCGTCCGCCGTGGCCGCGCTTTCCAAGACGAGGGCAAGATCGTGGACATGGTCCGCGTCACCGCTGCGCGCAGCACGTTCCAGAAAGTCAATGGCGCGGGGAATGTCCTTCGGGACGCCAAGCCCCGCATGATAAAGGCGGCCCAGACGATTTGCGGCCTCGAGGTTGCCGGTCTCGGCGGCTTTCGCATACCAATCGGCCGCGCGCGCGAAGTTTTGCAAGACGCCGTCGCCGGTTTCGAACCGCCGGGCAAGTGCCAGTTGCGCATCCACGTTGCCCTGTTCCGCGGCGGCCCGCATCGGGGTCAGGACATCTGTCTGCGCCACGCCCTCCGACGCCGAAAGCGCCAAGGCCATAAGCGCGGCAAACAGACCCGCGCGCATCGTCAATTCTCCCCGGGCCGGGGTGTTCTTAGGGCATCGGCCTCGAACCAGGCTCGCGCCGCGGCCTGCGCCTCTGCCGTTTGTTCGGGCGTCATGAGATTGCCCAGAACCTCGCGCCGTTCCGGGGCGTCGGGATGGCCGAAGGTGGCCGCGATGTTGAACCACTTATGCGCCTCCACATAATCCGGTGCCGCGCCGGCAACCCCGCGCGCAAGGTTTTCCGCCAACGCGAATTGTGCCGGACCGTCACCGCCGTTCGCGGCCGCCTTCAGAAATTCCAGTGCCTCGGGCTGCCGGTCGGGTGCGGTCTCCAGCAAATAACGGCCCAGGGCGGATTGCGCTCTCGTTTCGCCAGCCTCGGCTTGGGTATGCAGCCACTCAAGCGCGTCCGCCCGGCCGGTCCTTGCCGCGGCCAGCACCCAGGGGACGGCTCTTTGCGGTGCCAGCTTGCCTTCCAGCTTTCCCTCGATCGCCAATCGCCCCAGTTCAATGCGCGCCTGCGACGCATCCGTCGTTTCCAGCGCCCGCAAATACCAGCCCAGAGCGGTGTCAAGGTCCTGGGGCACGCCCGCGCCTTGCTCTAGCAGCCCCGCGAGTGCGATCATGGCCCGGCCCAGGCCATGTTCCGCAGCGGCCCCATACCATCGCGCTGCCATCTGAAGGTTCTGGTCCGTTCCGGTGCCCGAGGCGAAGGCATATCCCAGATTGCTCATGGCGCCCGGTTCCCCGGCTTCGGCGGCGCGGCTCAGCCAGCGAAAGGCTTCCTGTGCATCGGCGGTAACCGCGTCGCCCTGCAAATACCGCGTGCCGAGAATGCGCTGTGCGACCGGATGGCCAAGCTCCGCTGCGCGGCGATACCAATCCAGCGCCTCCGCGCGATTCGTGAAGCCGCTGGCTTCGTCGTCGAGCAGGCTGGCCAGTCGCACCTGCGCGTCGGGCACGGCCTGGCCTGCCGCGGCCCTTAGCCAGCGCAGGCCGCTTTCCGGATCACGCCGCGCCTCGGGACCATTGAAATAAAGGTCGCTCAGGGCGAACTGGGCCAATGCGTGCTGTTGTTCGGCGGCTGCGAGGTGCCAGTTGAACGCCACTTCGAAATCCTGCGACACCCCTTCGCCATTCCGGTAAAGCAGTCCCAGAAGATACTGTGCCTCGGCCTCGCCCCGCGTTGCCGCGCGGGTCAGCAGGTCCGCGGCAACCTTGGGATCGCGCGCCGGACCGCCGGGCACATCGCTCAGGTAGATGCGCGCCAGCAGTGTTGCCGCCGCGGCATGGTTCTGCTCCACCGCCTTTCCCAGCCACAGGACCGCAGCCTCTGCATCCTGTGGCCCGCCGCGTCCTTCGATCAGCACGCGGCCGTAGCGGTATTGTGCCAATGCCGAGCCGTTGTTCTGTGCCAGCGCACGCAGACCGTTTCGGACGGTCACGAAATCGCCCTGCGCCCAGGCGCGCTCGATCTCGGGCATGTCAGCTTGGGCCGGCGCTGTTTCGGTCGGCACCTCGGGTGTGTCTTGCGCCCTGACAATCTGGGCGGGCGCAAGCGCCATCGCACAGGCAAGGGTCCATGATGTCAGGGCGTGGGGCAGTGAGGTCATGACGTATCCGGTTCGCGGGCAACAACGGGTCTGAGTCTAACGATCCTGATGCGATGCGCGAGGGGGAACTGGCCTCAGATCAGGGTTTTTTCCATCAGCCACATCACGCCCGCAGCCGCCACGAGCGCCGTGCCAAAGGGCAAGGCAAGGTCGGCGCGCATGTCACGCCGCAACGCCAAGGTCAGGCCAAGCGCCCCCAGCGCCGCGATCAGCACCATCAGCGGCAAATGCGCCGGACCGGTCAAGGCGCCGAGGCCCGCCATCAGCTTGACATCGCCCAATCCCAGACCCTCCCGCCCGCGCAGGGCATGGTAGGTCACACGCAACGCCAGAAAGCTCCCGGCGCCCAGCAGTCCGCCCGCAAGGGCCATCATGAGCTGCCCGGCAGGCAGCGCCGCCCCAAGACACAGCGCGGCCAGTGCGGCCGTCAACGCGTCGGGCAACCTGAACCAGATCAGATCGCAGACTCCAAGGGCAAGAAGCAGCCACAGCAGTCCGGCGGAAGTCCAGATCTGCCAGCCATCGCCGCCACGCAAGATGGCCAGCACGGCCAAGCCAAGCGCGGCCAGTTCCATCAGGAACAGCCAGCCGGGCAGGGTGGCCCGGCACCGAAGGCACTGTCCGCGTTGGAGCGCAAAGGACACCAGCGGCACCAATTCCCGAGGTCCAAGCCGCACGCCGCAGGTTCGACAGCGGGAGGGCGCGCGCAGCACGTCCTCGCCGCGCGGCAGGCGGTCCACCAGAACGCCGAGAAAGGATCCCGCCGCCGGGGCCACCAGCAAGAGAAAGAGCATCGAAAAAAAGGTCATTCCGGCCCTTTCGCGCAGGCGTGTGCCACGCCCCCGTGGCGATTGTCTGACACAGCGTTCTTGGATAAGGTTGCGGCGGCACGTCAAGAGGGCAGACAGAAATCAAATGATCCAGACACCAACGGCCCGACCGTCGCAACGCCCTGCGGATGCGGGCTTTTCCTTGCTGGAACTCATGGTGGTGGTGGTGATCCTGTCGATCCTCGCGCTGGTCATCGTGCCCCGCGTCATCGACCGGCCGGATCAGGCGCGGGCCGCGCGGGCGCAATCCGACGTCGCGGCGATTTCGGCGGCGGTCAACCTGTATCGGCTGGATAATTTCCGCTATCCCACGACCGAACAGGGACTGGAGGCGCTGGTGACCCGGCCGACCACCGAACCGGTGCCGCAAAACTGGGCCTCGGGCGGCTACATGGACCGCGTGCCCACGGACCCTTGGGGACGCCTCTACCAGTATCTGCAACCGGGGGTTCATGGCGATTTCGACGTTTTCAGCTATGGTGCCGATGGCGCTCCGGGCGGCACCGGCGCGGACATGGACATCGGCTCGTGGACGCAGGGCTGAGCGTTCCCGCCGTGTCGACGGGTCAGGCCGGATTCAGCCTGCTTGAGGTCATGATTTCCGTCGCGGTTCTGGCTGTGCTGGCCGTAGGCGCCGGGCTGGCCACCGGAGGCGGCGTCCCGCAGACAGAGCGTGATGCGGACCGATTTCGGCGTGCGCATGATCAGAACTGGTCGCTTGCCATCATGGGCCGCGAAAGGCGGGGCCTGTTTGTCACAGCGGAACGCCTGACGCTGGCGCGACTGTCCGAAAACGGCTGGCAAACCGGTGCGACCCTTTTTGACTGGGGTGGCCGCGCGACTTTTGCGCCCTCAGGACCGATCCAGTTGCCGGGCACACCGGACATCGTCTTCGGCGCCGACGGGCGGGGCACGGGGTTTTCGATCGTTTTCAGGGGGCGTGGGCCGGTCTGGCGCTGCGCCAGCGACGGGTGGAGCGAACTGTCATGCGCCGCGCAATGACGCATCCGACCAAAGGCCTGACCCTGCTGGAACTTGTGATTGCCATTGGCATCCTGTCGCTCGGCACGCTCGCGGCCCTGAACGCGACGGGGCAGGCGCGCGAAACCCTTGGCGGGGCGGCGCCGCGCGTTTTGGCGCAACTCGCCGCGGAGAACCGCGCAGAGGCCTTGCAATTGCCAAACGCGGGGTCATTGCCGGCCGACGTCATGCTTGGCCCCTATGCGTTCCGCATCGAAACCCGGCGCCGCGCCACCGCCGCCGGTCTGACCCGCACCGACATCACGGTTACATCGCAGGACGGCCCCGGCGCGGTTCTGGTCGTTGTCGTGCCCCCGCCCAAGCCCCTGCGATGATCGGCGCGCGCGGTCTGTCCCTGCTTGAACTGGTCATCGCCATGGCGCTCTTTGCCCTCGTGGCGGTCATGGGATTGCAGACCCTGAATGGCACGATCCGCACCCGTGATGCGCTGACCGCGCGGGATTCGCGGGATCACGACCTCTCCGTGATGATTGCGCTGTTGCGCATGGATCTGGATCGCGTGGCGCCGCTGCTCTTCTACCCGCCGGACAGCCGCCCACAGTCGGCTTTGCATGTCGGAACGGAAGGCGTGATCGGCCTGTCCATCTCCGCGCCTGCCCTGTCCGATGCATCCCCGCCGTTTCAGAGGGCCGAGTGGCGGTTCGATCGGGCGGCGGGTCGTCTGTCCCGCAGCGTCTGGCCGGTGACCACCCCTGCACGGGCGGGCCAGCGCAGCCCCGAACGGGTCCTTTTCACCGGCGTCCGGTCGATGCGGCTGCGCAGCTACTGGTCCGGCACCGGCTGGGTCGATGGGGTTGGCGGCGACCTCGCGCAGCGAACCGACCCCGCGCCCGGCGGCGCGGATTCGGACCGTGCGTTTTCGCGCGTTCAGAGCGCCTATTCCGACACCTTGCCCATGGCGGTCGAGATCACCTTGACCCTCGACGCCTTGGGCGAGATCCGCCTGCTGGAGACGTTGCAATGAGGGCGCAGCGCGGATTTGTCCTGGTCAATGCATTGGTGCTGGTCGGGGCCTTGGCTGCGGCAGCCATGGTGCTTCTGGTGCGGGCGGAAATGAGCGTGCAGCGTCAGTCTGTCTGGCAGAGCGCGGCACAGATCGAGGCCTATCTGGACGCCGTCGACACGCTTGCCATCTCCTTGCTGGAGGCAGACGCGCCGGGTGGCGCGGATCACATGCAGGAGGTCTGGGCGGAGCCGATCCGAACCGTCGAACTTGACCGCGGGGACGTGACGGGCCGGATTGAGGATCTGCAAGGACGGTTCAACGTCAATTGGCTCTCGGTGCCCGAGGATCTGGCGTCACAGGAAGCCTTTGACCGGCTCCTTGTGGCGCGCGGCCTGCCGTTGGCCAGCGGCGCGGCGATCCGGGCCTTTCTGACCCCCGGCCAACCGGCCAACCTGGCTGCCTATGCCGGGGCCTCTCCCGCCACGCTGCCCCGGGGCGGCCCGATCCGGAATGCGCGGCAACTGCTTACAATTCCGCAACTCTCGCCAGAGCTTTTTGCACGGCTCGCGCCCGTGATTGCTGCCCTTCCCAGCGATACCCGCCTGAATGTGAACACCGCCCCCTCAGAGGTTCTGGACGCATGGCTGCCCGGTGTTGACGGCGCGCTGGCGCGGCAATTGGTCGATCGGCGCAGGCGTGAGCCCTATACGTCGGTTGAGGACTTCGTGCTAGACCTGCCGGCGGATGTTGCGGCGGCGCTGGATGAAGCGCGTCTTGTGACCTCTTCGGACTGGTTTGTCGTTCAGGCAACCGCCCGGCTCGACGGGCGCAGCATGTCACGGCAAACGGTGCTGGTGCGTCAGCCGCTTCCCGTTGGCGTGTCGGTCGACTATCGTCTGCCCGATGGCTGAACGAGCAGACCCCATAGCGGCGACCGCGCCCCCGCAGACCGACTTGCCCACTGTCCCGATTGACGCCGCGGATGGCGCTGTGGCGCGTTCCCGTCATGTCCTGCTGGTCCCGGGCGAGGCCGCGCCATTGATGAGGCTCGATCTGCCTGCGAAATTGCGCGGGGCCGCGCGGGAGGCCGTTGCGCAAAGGCAACTGATCGACATGTTGGGACCCGAGGCGGAAATGCTTCAGATGCGGCCGTTCACGCTGGGCGGGGCCGGGGATGGTTGGGGCCGCGTGCTGGTCGCGGACCGGGCGCAGCTTGCGGCTTGGCGCGGGATGGCCGGCCGTCATTGTGTCGCGCTGCTGCCGGATTACCTTGCCTTGCCGATCGCGGAGGGTCTTTGGACCGTTGCGGGCGAAGGGGGACATGTGCGCGCCCGTTTCGGTCCCGAGGATGGCACGACCACGACCGAACCCGTCCTGTGCCTGCAAGCCGCGCGCTACCTGTCGGAGGGCGTTCGGCCGGACCGCGTGTTGCGGTTCGGCCCTCCGTTGCCCGCCTTCGAGGCGCAGATGGCCGAGGCCGGCATCACCGTCGTCACGGATCCGAAGGAGGCGGGCACCCCGCCTCCGCGAACTTTTGCGCTGGGCGAATTGGCGCTGGACCTGCGTGCCGATCCGCAGGCTGCCCGCACGCGCATGGTGCGCCAGATCCGTGCGTGGCGCTGGCCCGTTCTGACGGGTGCGCTTGCGGCCGGATTGTGGGCTGCGGCGCAACTCACCGTGATCCGCGCGACCGAGGCGGAGATCGCGGCGCTGACCGCCGAAACCCTGCAAACCACGCGGCAGACCTTTGTGCCCAATGGTCCGATCCTCGACATTCGCGTGCAGATTGCGCGCGTTCTGAACGATGCGCGCGAGGCATTGCGCGCGGAGTCGAACGACGTATCGCCCCTGAGTCTGTTCGCCCGCGCCGCGCCGGTGATCTCGAGCGCGCAGGCGGCGCCGCAATCCGTCGCCTGGGAGGCCGGCGGGGGGCTGCGTCTTGTGCTGCGCCTTGATGATTTCGCCGCCGCGGATGCCTTGGTCGATGCGCTTGCGGCACTGGATCTACGGGTCGAGATGCAGGATGCCCGTCTGTCCGAAGACAATGACCGCGTAATGGTGGATATTGAACTGATGATGCCGGAGAACGGTGGATGATCCGTGGGCTGGTAGAGCACCTGTTGCGCCTGTCCGGGCGGGAGCGCGCCTTGCTGCTGGCGCTTGGGCTGGTGGGGCTGGGCGGTCTGGCGGCCGGAATCCTGCTGCCGCTGGCGGAGCGGCGGACAGCGGCAGAGACAGCCTTGGTCGAGGCGCGCGCCTTGCAGGCCTGGGTGTCCGCCCGCGCGGCAGAGGCTGACGTGTTGCGCGCCGCCGCGGGCCCGGGGCAGGTCGCGCCCATCGGCCTTGCCGCGGTTCAGCGCAGTCTGGAACAGGCCGGCTTGATCGACGCGGTTGCAACGCTGTCGGCCAGCCGGGGGAACGGAATCGAGATGCGGTTCGAAGAGGTTGCCTTTGACCGTCTGATCGGCTGGGTCACGCAGGTCGAACCTGTCTGGGGCTATCGTTTTGCGGCTTTTCGCATCGAGGCAAGTCCCGAGCCGGGTCTTGTCAGTGCCCGGTTCGATGTCCTGCCGGCGCAGTAGGTCCCTTTGTGCGTTGGACCGGCTGCGGAGCATGTCTGCGACAGTTTCGGGGGGGGAGAGCTTTCCCAAAGGGAACGGGATACGGGTCAGGATGCGGTGCAGGCATCGACGGCGGGATGGAAAAGCCTCTGTCGCGCGGATACGCCCACGGTGTCAGGGATCTCCTTGGGGCGTCCATTGCGGCGCGATCGGAAAGGGACCGCTATCCGGGGCACCTGTCACAGTGTCTGTAGCCTGACCTCGATACTTGCGCGTCGTCCGGCAAGCGCGCCCAGAGGATCCAGTTCCGGATGGGTCGCCAGAACCTGGTTCATCGCCGTCTGCGCCTTTTGAAGATGCGCGCGCCCGGCGCCTGTCTGACCCTCGGCGAGGGCCGCGAGGCCCAATTCGTGGCGGGCCGTCGCTGCCACGGCCAAAGCAGCCGCGCCGCCCGCGCCGCTTTCGCGTGACGCCATCTGCTCCCCGGCGCGCGCCGCGCCGTTGTAATCGCCGGCCCTCAGCAGGCTGTGGGCATATTCCAGCTGGATCCGTGGCAGAAAAGGGCCGGCGCTGGCCATCAGTTGTTGATACTGTCGGCTTGCCTGCGAATACCGCCCCTCTTCGAGCGCGCTACGGGCCGTGAAATAATTCTTGCGAAAGCCGTTCACGTTGCCGGGCGCGGTGTCGCAAGCCGCCAGAGGCAACGTCAATCCAAGCGCCAACAGCGCCAGAGTGATCCGTTTCGGTCCCATACTGCTCTATTCCTCATCGTCGCCAAGGTTTGCCTTGATCGTGGCGCATGTTACCACTTCAAGGGGTCAAGCGTCCACGAAAACCGACCGACCTCTTGGCAATGGAGATATCGACATGCGCTGGCTGGCCTGGCTATTGACGCCACTGACCCTTGCCGCGGCCGTCTGGTCGGGCGGGATGCTTTGGCGCGCGGTGCAGGATCCACTGCCCGAAGCGGGACAGATCGGTGAGGATCCCGCCGCGGACGCGCTTGCGCTGAACTTGCCCGAGCCGCAGCCGCCCACGCGCTGGCCGTCATTGTTCGGCACATTCACGCCGCCGGAGCCACAGCCGCCGCGTCCCCCCGAACCTGTCGAGGCGCAGCCACCGCAGCCCCCGGCTCCGCCGCTCGAGTCCCTTGGCTATGCGCTGAAGGGTGTCGTCAGCAACGGCGGCAATCGCTGGGCGATCGTTTCGCATCCGACCGGGGACAGGCTGCTGCGCGTCGGAGACACCTTGGCGGAGGGGGTCACCGTCCTGGCCATCGAACCGGAGGGCCTGAGGATCGACAACCAGGGGCAGAACGCGCTTTTGGCCTTTCAGGAGTGACCGTGCGGCCATATTCGGCCCCGCCATTCAACGCTGGGGGAGACAAAGCAACCGGTTCGCGCTATGGTTTCGCAAAACAACCGTGATAACGCACGGATCGAAAAATCGAGAGGGCACGAGAGTGCGGGCAGGACTATCGGCAGACATGCGCGGGCCATGCGTGGTCCGCATCTGGCTTTTGGCACTCGTCATGGCCTTTTGCACCTTGTTTCCGGGTGTCGCGCGCGCGCAGGGGGAGCTGGATCTGCGGGACGCGGACCTGCGCAGCTTTGTCGAGATCGTGTCAGAGGCCACGGGACGAAACTTCGTCATCGATCCCGGTGTGCGGGGCACGGTCACCGTGTTGGCCCCCGGCACCGTGTCGCCCGCCGCGCTTTACGAAATCTTCCTCAACGTGCTGGAGGTCAACCGCCTGACCATCGTCGAGGGCGTCGACGCGGACCGGATCGTGCCGCTCAACACGGCGCGCGAGCTGTCGCCCGGGGCGGCGGGATCCGGCCTTTATGAAACCCGCGTAATCCGCTTGCGACATATCCCCGTTGCCGAGGTGGTGGATGTGATCCGGCCGCTTTTGCCGGCCGAGGCGGTTATTTCGACGGTGCCGGAGGCGCGGATGATCATCCTGTCGGATCGGGTGGGCAACTTCCGTCGCATTCAGAACCTGATCTCCGAACTTGACCAGCCGCGCGCGGATCCGATCGAGATGATCCGCCTGCGCAATGGCGACGCACGCGAGGTTTTGCAGATCGTGCAGTCGATGGGCATTATTCCTGACGGGGCCAGCGTCAGCGTGGACCCGCGATCCAACGCGCTGCTGGTCCTTGGCCCGCAGGGCCTGCGTGACCAGATCCGGGCCTTGGCTGGACGGCTGGATGCGCAGCAGAACAGTCAGCAAAGCCGGGTGGTCCAGATCAACTATGCCGATGCGGCGCAACTGTCGGATGTGGTCCTGCGCAGCTTTCAGGGCGCCGACACGACCGGTGGTGAAATCCGCATCGTGTCGGAACCGGGGACCAATTCGCTGCTGATTTCCGCGCCCGCCGACCGGATGCCGGAGATTGTCGCCATGATTCAGCATCTGGACCGCCGCCCGACGCAGGTGCTTGTAGAGGCGGTGATCTTCGAGATGTCGGTGGACGGGTTTTCGGATCTGTCCGTGCAGTTCGGTGCCGTGCTGAACGATGCGATCGTCGGTGGCGTGCAATTCGCGCTGGAGGGACGGCCCAGCCTCACCAGCCTGGTATCGACCGTGTTGAACGGCGATGTCGCCAATCCGGGCAACGGCGGCGTGATCGGCGGGCGGCGTGGCGACTCGACCACCGGAATTGCCGGACTGTTGACTGCCATCGCGCAGACGCGCAGCACGCGGTTGCTGTCGACCCCGTCGATCATGACGTTGAACGGGCAGGAGGCAGAGATCGTCGTGGCGCAGAATGTGCCCTTCGTGACCGGACAGTTCACGCAGGTGGGGCAGGGCGCGGTCGAGGAACCGTTTCAGACGATCGAGCGGCAGGATGTCGGCCTGACGCTGAACGTGGTTCCGCAGATCAATGCCGATGGCACCGTGCGCATGGTGATCAAGCAGGAAGTGTCAAACCTGACCAATTCGACCTCTTCGGCAGG
>CAZRZN010000080.1:0-4730 GCA_964604565.1 uncultured Rhodobacterales bacterium | reverse complement strand
GATCAGGAAGCCACCCGGCTGACCCGCGAACTGGCCCGCGAGGCGCGCAGCGCCAGCCTTGCCATCCAGCCCGAGGACAGCACGCGTTTCCCTCAGACACCGCTTGGGTCGCTGCCCTTTGACGGGGCCGATCTGAACCAGCCCTTTGATGCAGGGTTCATCGACCGGGCGGCGGAAACCCGCAACTACCCGCCGCTTCCCAGCCGTCTGCGTTTCAACGGAAACTGACCGCGCGGCTGCGGGCTTGCAGTGTTGCCTGTGGCGCGGCAATGTCGAGTGCATGGGCCGGGTGGCATCGGGGAGAGTAACACTCCGCCAACCGGTCCCATCGCCCAACCCGTGCACAGCCGACCCGCCGAGGAACCCGACACCCGATGGCCCAGCCACAAGATCCGTCGCCATCTAAAGCTGCCGAACCGGGCAGGATGCTGGGATATGCGTTTGCCCGCGATCATGGCGTGGCGGTGGATGGCGGCGTTCTGGTCACAGGTCCGGAGGCCACGCTGACCGGCCTGCGTGAGGCGCAGCGCCGCATCGGGCTGCGGGCGCCCTTGCGGCAGATGGATATGGCCGGGTTCGAAGCGGTTCTGGCGCGGCTTTATCACAATGGCAGCCGGGAGGGCGGAGAGGAACCCGTGACCTTCGAAATTCAGGAGGATGTCGGTTCCCAGCGCGGTCGCGACCTTCTGGAAGACGCGACCGAAGCGCCGGTGATCCAACTGGTGAACCAGCTCTTGCGGCAGGCGGTGCTGGAGGGCGCGTCGGATCTGCATGTGGAACCGCATGAGGGCGGCCTGCGCGTCAGAATGCGCATCGACGGCTTTCTGCAAACCGTTCTCGACCGGCCGGATGTGCCGGTCAAGCGGGTCGTCTCGCGCCTCAAGGTCATGGCCGGGCTGGACATTGCCGAGACGCGCCTGCCACAGGATGGCCGCATCCCGCTCCGGCTGGGCGGGCGGATGATCGACACGCGGGTCAGTTCGCTGCCCGGTAATTATGGCGAACGCATCGTGCTGCGGATCCTTGACCGCGCCGCGGGACTGGTGCCGCTGGATGCGCTGGGCCTCGACCCGGCGCAGATCGCGCTGCTGGAACGGCTGGCCACGATCCCGAATGGCGTCATTCTTGCAACCGGTCCCACCGGCGCTGGTAAGACCACCACATTGTATTCCCTGCTGAAGCTGGCCGACCGCGAGGAACGCAACATCGTGACGGTCGAGGACCCGATCGAATACGACCTTACCGGCATTTCCCAAACCCAGATCAATGCCGAGATCGGTATGACATTCGCCGCCGGACTTCGGGCGACCCTGCGGCAGGATCCCGACGTGATCCTCGTGGGGGAAATCCGCGATGGCGAGACGGCAAGCACCGCCGCACAGGCGGCCCTGACCGGGCATCTGGTGTTTTCCTCGCTGCATGCCAACAACTCTGTCAGTGCGGTGGTGCGGCTGCGCGATCTGGGATTGGAAAACTTTCTGATCGCGGCCACGTTGCGCGGGGTGATCGCACAGCGCCTCTTGCGCCGGCTGTGTCCCGACTGCCGCCGCGGCCGGCCACCGGATGCATCAGACGCGGCGCAGTTCGACCGCGCCGGTGTGGCGATGCCGACTGTGCTGCATGACCCGGTCGGCTGCGCGGCCTGTAATGCCAGCGGATATTCCGGACGCATCGGGATCTTCGAAATCCTCGAGATTGACGAGACCCTGCGCGAGGCCATCACCGACGGCGCGGGGGAGGGCAGGCTGTGGCAAGGCGCGCTTGCGCCCCGCGACCGGTTGCTGGGACAGGCGCTGCGCGTGGTCGCCGAAGGCCGCAGCAGCCTGTCAGAGGCACTGCGCGTTGTCGGGGACGGCGCGTGAAACCCTATGGCTACGTTGCCTATACCGCCGAGGGCCGCCGCAAGGCCGGGACAATGGTGGCAGAGACAGAGGCACATGCCTCCGAACTGCTCAGGGCGCAGGGCCTGTATGTGTCGGAACTCACTGCGCGCGGCAGCCGCACGCGGGGCGCGGGCCGGGTGCCGCGGCTGGGCCGGGCTCGTCTGTCGCGCGACTTGCAGGCGGTGTTCACGCGGCAGATGGCGGTTCTGCTTGGCGCGGAAATGGCCGTGGACACCGCCCTCGGCACGCTGCGCAGTGCGGGCAGCACAGCCGCGCTGGATCTGGTGGTGGCGCGCGCGCAATCGGCCCTGCTTGAGGGCGAACCACTTGCCGACGCCTTGGAAAACAGCGGCGCGGGCTTTCCGCGTTACTACCTCGCCGCCATTCAGGCCGGGGAGCGCGCCGGGGAGCTTTCCAGTGTTTTCAACAGTCTAGCCGACCACCTTGAGACGGCGCGCAGCGACCGCGCGCAATTGGGTTCTGCGCTGGTCTATCCGGCCTTCGTTGCGGTCGTCTCTGTCCTTGTGGCGGGGGTTCTATTTGTCACCGTGGCGCCGGAAATCGTCGCCCTGTTCGAAACTTCGGGACGCCCCTTGCCGCAGTTGACGCAGGTCATGATGGCGATGTCACGCTGGATCGAAGGGCATCTGATCCTGATCGGCGCAGGGGGACTGGCCGTGATCGCGCTTGGGGTGACCAGTGCGCGGGTGCCCGCCCTGCGCGACAGGCGGGACGGCCTGCTCCTGCGCCTGCCCGTGGTGGGCGGGTTGATCCGGTCCGCCGCGGCGGTGCAGTACCTGCGCACGCTCGCGCTGGTGCTGGACGCGCGGCACACGGTGCCGATTGCCGTCGACAGCGCCGCGACCGTGCTGACGATCACCCGTTTCCGGACCGAGGCCGAGGCCGTCGCCGTATCGCTGCGTGAGGGCGAAACGCTGTCGCGCGCGCTGTCAGCACTGAGTTTCGTGCCCCCTGTGGCGCGGCAACTGATCGGCGCGGGCGAAGTTTCGGCGCGTCTGGCGCGGATGACCGGGCGCGCCGCCGCGCTGGTGGAAAACGGCCTATCGACACAACGCAAGCGGCTGGCCGCGCTGCTGGAACCGGCGCTGATGATGCTGGTGGGCGGCATGGTTCTGGTGATCGTGCTGTCAGTTCTTCTGCCGATCTTCGATCTGCAGACTCTGGTCACGCCCTGATCCGGTCAAGCACGATCCCGCAACGCGGGAAATATGCGCTGTCGCCGGAATGTCGCAATTGGGTATCAACTGCAGGTTTATAGGCTCGCCCCCTGCCTTCAAGCTTCCATTGGGCGCGTCTCGCAGGTTACCAAAATTGTAAAGGCTGTGCACGATATCGTGACAGTGAAAGAGACGTTCGACGTCAGGCGCTCCGCGAAGGGGCCGGCGTTCGAAAGGGAGAGACTGAAATGGCTGTTATCCAACGTGTGCTTTGTTTTCTCGTTGTCGGCCTCATGTCTCTGGCCGCACCGGCGGTGGCGCAGGGTCTGACATTCGATAAAGTGTTCTCGCCGAACAATATCGGCGCGGGTAGCAGTGCGACACTGACCTTTACGATCAGCAGCGCCGAAAGCACGCCGACCACCGATCTTGCCTTTACCGACAATCTGCCCGCAGGGCTGGTCATCGCGGACAATGCCGCCTCGACCACCTGCGTGGGTGCCGACCTCAGCGCGCCAGATGGCGGCAGTTCCATCACTTTCTCGAACGGGCTGCTTGGCGTGGGCGAGACATGTACCGTCACCGCCACCGTGACGGCGGCCTCTGCCGGGACCTACACCAATGTCTCTGGCGATCTGACCTCGTCGGCGGGCAACAGCGGGTCTGCGACCGACGATCTGACGGTCGTGACCACCCGGCCCGGGTTTTCGAAATCGCTCAGCCCGGCGTCGGTGAGCGCCAACCAGATCACGACGGTGACCTATACCATCGACAATTCCGCGAACGCGGCGGGCATCGGCAACCTGGACTTCAGCGAAACCTTTCCCAGCGGCGTGACGATCGCCTCGCCCTCCAACGCCGCCACGACCTGCGGCAATACAGCTTTGCCGACGGTTGTCACCGCGCCTGTGGGCGGCAGCACGATCACCCTGGACTCGGACGGGTTTGCGCCCACATTTCCGGCCATTGCGGCCGGGGCCACCTGCACCGTCACTGTCGATATCGTGGCCGCCGTTACAGGATCCATCCCGCTGGTCTCCGACGCGCTGCTAGCGGATTTCACGAGCGTCGGGATCTCTGCCGCGACGCTGGATGTGACGGTCGAAGCGCTCAACATCGCAAAGAATTTTCTGACAAATCCGGCGAATGCGGGCACGTCTACAACGCTGCGCTTCACGATCCGGAACCGCGACCGGTTCGGGGCTGCATCCTCGGTTGCCTTTACAGACGATCTGACGTTCCTGCCGGGCCTGACCTTCGACAGTGTCGTGTCGAACTCCTGCGGCGGCACGCTCACCGGGGTCGGCACCTCGAACATCGGCTTTTCCGGCGGCAGCATCGCCAGCGGCGCGCAGTGCCAGATCGACGTGTCCCTGGGCGTGCCAGCCGGCGCGGCGGGCGGTACCTATAGCAACGTGACCTCGACCGTGACGGGCGTTATCGGGGGTGACACGGTCGTCGGCAACAGCGCGTCCCGCGATCTGGTCGTGCCCTCGGGCGGCGGCGCGCCCATCCTCAGCCTCGACATTCTCGAAGCGGGCACCCTGGCCGCCAACCCCACCCCCAGCCCGGGCGAGGATATTGTCTTCCGCTTCACCATCGAAAACGGGTCGAGCAGCAGCACGGCCACCGATGTCGCAGCGCGTCTGCAGCTGGCCCCGCCGCTTGG
>CAZRZN010000079.1:0-15887 GCA_964604565.1 uncultured Rhodobacterales bacterium | reverse complement strand
GTCGGGGCTGCCGGCCCGGTCGGGAGAGGCGTTGATCCGCGATGTTCCGATCACGGCCTATGTGCGGGACCGGACGCCCGCGGTCAGCTTTCCGGGCCGCGCCTATGTGCTGCCGCGCACGGCGGATGCGGGCCTGCCCATCGAGACGGTGAACCTTGACGAGGTTGATCTGACGCTGCGTCGCGTCTCCGACCGAAATCTGATCCGGGCCATTCAGGACAATTATTTCGCCCGTCCGCTCGGCCGCTACGATGAAGAGTATTTCGCCCGCGACATCGCCGAGCAGATATGGACCGGTTCAGGCGACGTCGAAAACCGTCTGAACGCCGACATGCTGACTCGCCTGCCCATGGGCGACGTGCTGGGCGATCTGCCCGCTGGGATCTACGCGCTGACCGCCGCCGTTCCGGACCCGGGGCAAGACAATGACGGCCGCGCAACGCAGTGGTTCATCCTGTCCGATATCGGCCTCACCACGTTGCAAGGCACCGATGGCCTGACTGTCTTTGCGCGCGACCTTGGCGATGCGACCCCGATGGCCGGGTTGGAGGTGTCTCTGATGGCCGCCGCCAACCGTGTGCTGGAAACTGTGACCACCGATGCCGATGGCGTGGCCCGTTTCGCGCCGGGGCTTTTCCGGGGTGAAGGGGGTAGCGCGCCCGCGCTGGTCATGGCCAAGCGTGGCGATGACGACCTCTCGTTTCTCTCGCTCAGCGATCCGGCCTTTGATCTCAGCGACCGGGGGGTTGCCGGTCGCGCGCCCGCCGGACCGCTGGATGCCTTCCTTGCCACCGATCGCGGCGCCTACCGCGCCGGCGAAGAGATCAACATCACCGCGTTGTTGCGCGATGCGCGGGCGCAGGCGGTTGCGGATGTGCCGCTGACCGCCGTGCTGACGCGCCCGGACGGCGTGGAACATTCGCGCCATATTTCGGACGGGGGCAGCGAAGGCGGGCATGTGTTTACCCTGCCGCTGGCGCCATCGGTCCCGCGCGGGACGTGGCGCGTCGGTCTTTATGCCGACCCGAAAGGTGAGGCGCTGGCGTCCGAGGCCGTTCTGGTCGAGGATTTCGTTCCCGAACGAATCGATTTCGACCTTTCCTTGCCGGACGGGCTGATCAATCCTCTGTCGCCACCGCTGCTGGATATCTCGGCCCGCTATCTCTTTGGTGCGCCGGGGGCGGACCTGGCGATCGAAGGGGAACTGCGGATGATCACGCAGACCACTCTGGACAGCTTTCCAGGGTATAATTTCGGCCGCCACGATGATCAGGCGGCTGTGCGCTATGAAAGCTTTGCACCGGATCTGAAAACTGACGTCACCGGCGCCGCGCAGCTGGACTTGCCCATCCCGGATGTGGACCCCAAGGGGCGCCCGATGCAGGCCCGCGCCACCCTGCGGCTTTCAGAGGCCTCCGGCCGCCCGGTGGAGCGGTCGATCACCCGCCCGGTCGCGCCGCCGACCCCGATGATCGGGATCAAGCCCGCCGCAGCTGAATTTGCCGAAGGCGCGGAAGCGCGGTTTCAGGTCATCGCGGTGGGTCCTGACCTGCGCGCGCAGGACATGGACGTCGTCTGGCAGGTCAACCGCGTGCGCACGCGCTATCAATGGTATCAGAACTACGGCAACTGGTATTGGGAGCCTGTGACCACGCGCGAAACCGTCGCCACGGGCGAAGGCAGGTTGGGCGTCGATCCCTTGCAGATCGCGGCGGATGTCGACTGGGGCCAGTATGAGGTGGTGGTCGAGCGCAAGAACGGGGCTTATCTCGCCGCGTCCATGGAGTTTTCAGCGGGCTGGTATGCACCGGCGGACGCCGCTGACACGCCGGACATGCTCGAACTGTCGCTGGACAAGCCAGCCTATCGTCAGGGCGACAGCGCGACATTGCGCATGGTGCCGCGCTACGCGGGCAAGGCGCTGGTAACGGTTCTGGCCGACCGCGTGATCTCCATGCAGGCGGTTGATGTGTCAGAGGGTGAAAACACCCTGACCCTGCCGGTGACCGGGGATTGGGGTGCCGGTGTCTACGTGACAGCCCAGGTGATCCGCCCAATGGATGTGGCGGCAGGCCAGGTCCCGGCGCGCAGCCTTGGTCTGACCCATGCCGGGGTCGATCCGGGTGATGCCAAACTTGATGTGACCCTTGATGCTCCGGAGGAATCCGCACCGCGTGCCCCGCTGACCGCCGCAGTGCAGATCGACAATGTCGCCGCCGGGGAAAACGCCTATGTCACCGTGGCCGCCGTGGACCTTGGAATTCTGAACCTGACCGGCTTTGCCACGCCGGACCCGGCAGGTCATTACTTTGGTCAGCGCCGGCTGGGGGTCGAGATCCGCGACATCTACGGGCGTTTGATCGATGGGCAGAACGGTGCCATGGGCACGGTCCGGTCCGGCGGGGATGCAGGCGCCGGGATGCGCCTGCAATCGCCACCCCCGACCGAGGCCACGGTTGCCTTCTTCTCTGGTCTTGTCCCGGTGGACGCGGATGGCCGGGCCGAGGTGTCCTTTGACATGCCGGACTTCAACGGCACGGTGCGGTTGATGGCCATGGCCTGGACGCCCTCGGGCGTCGGATCGGGGGAGGCGGATGTGCTTGTGCGCGATCCGGTTGTCATTTCCGCCGCCCTGCCGCGCTTTCTGGCGCCGGGTGATGAAACGCGGCTTTTGCTGGAACTTACCCACGCCAAGGGTGCAACTGGCAAGATGCCGCTGGAGGTCAGCGCCGATGGCGTGACGCTTGATACGGGCGTGCTGCCGGCTGCCGTGACGCTTGGGCAGGGAGAAAAGCAGGCATTGAGCCTGCCGCTGACCGCCACTGGTGTCGGGGACCACAGAATTGAGATTGCCATCACCACACCTGACGGCGCGCGCCTGACCAAGACGCTGACCCTAGGTGTGCGCGCCAATGACCCTGATGTGGGCAGCACGCGCCGTTTCCAACTGGCCGCGGGGCAGACCTTTACACTGGATCAGGAGGTGTTCGCCAATCTGCGGCCCGCCGGTGCTTCGGCGATGATCTCGGCCGGTCCGCTGGCACGGTTCGATGCCCCCGGCCTGCTCGCCTCTCTGGATCGCTACCCCTACGGCTGCACAGAGCAGGTCACCTCGCAGGCGTTGCCCTTGCTATACATGTCTGCCATCGCAGAGCCCTTGGGCCTTGGCGACAAGCCCGCCATCGACCGGCGTATTCAACAGTCTGTCACGCAGATCCTGACACGCCAGGCCGCCAATGGTGCCTTTGGTCTGTGGGGGGCCTATTCCGGCGATTTCTGGCTGGACGCCTATGTGACGGACTTCCTCAGCCGGGCGCGCGCCGCTGGTTATTCCGTGCCGGATCAAGCTTTCCGAAGCGCGTTGGACAACCTCAAGAACCGGGTTGCCTACGCGCCCGATTTTACCGAGGGGGGGGAGGCGATCGCCTATGCCCTGATGGTTCTGGCGCGCGAGGGTGAAGCCGCGATGGGCGACCTGCGTTACTTTGCGGATGAGCGCGCCGAAGCCTTTGCCACGCCCCTGGCGCAGGCGCAGATGGGGGCTGCCCTTGCCAGCTACGGCGATCAGCCACGCGCCGATGCCATGTTCGGGCGGGCTGCGGCACGTATCGCGCAAACCCCGGTGGAGACGCGGCAAGGGTTCCGCACCGATTACGGGACGACCCTGCGCGACGCCGCAGGTGTGCTGACCCTTGCGGTTGAGGCACGGTCCGAAGGGTTGGACCGCGCCGACATGGTGCGGCGCATCTCCTCGGTCGACAGGCCGCTGTCCACACAGGAACAGGCCTGGTCGCTGCTGGCGGCACATGCGATGGTGCAGGATCCGACAGTGTCCGGTCTGGAAGTGGATGGTGCGCCGGTTGCCGGGCCTTTCGTGCGCAGGATTGCTGCGCAGGGACTGGACCCTGTCACCCTGACCAATACTTCGGACCGGCCCACAGACATCACGCTGACCACGCTGGGCAAGCCCGATGGCCCGACGGACCCGTCAGGCTTCGGCTACGCGCTGACGCGGCAGTATTACACGTTGGACGGCGCGCCCGTGGAAGAGATCCGGGCGGGTGATCGGATGGTGGCCGTTCTGACGGTGAAACCTGCTGAAAAGACCGGCGCGCGCCTGATGATCGACGATGCGCTGCCCGCGGGTTTCGAGATCGACAACCCCAGCCTGCTGCAATCCGGTGACCTGCGCGCGCTGGACTGGCTGAAGCTGTCCTCGGCCATTCATACCGAATTCCGGGCGGACAGGTTCCTTGCTGCCGTGGATCAGGAAACGGACAGCCCGCTGCGTCTGGCCTATATCCTGCGCGCCGTCTCGCCGGGGAATTTTCATCACCCGGCGGCCTTGGTGGAGGACATGTATCGCCCTGAATACCGTGCGACGACGGCCTCGGGCCGCGTAACGATCCTGCCATGACGGGTGAAACGGTCGCGACGATGCAATGGCGCGCTCTTGATCGGGACGGGGAGGACAAGTGCCGCCTCGCCCGTCTTGACGCCGGATGGATGCTGGTCGGTCATGCCCGGTTCCGGGACGCGCTGGGCTGGGCGGCGCTGGATTACGTGATCCGCTGCGACGAGAACTGGCATACTGCAAGTACGGACATTACCGGTGACTACGGCGGCGAGGCGGTCGCGCTGAGGTTTCAACGCGACGGCACCGACTGGACCCTGAACGGGGAGCCGCAGCCCCACTTGGCGAAGGCGGATGATATTGATCTCAGCTTTTCGCCCGCCAGCAACATGATGCCGTTGCGCCGCCTGCCAGAGGTCGGGCGGCTGGAGACCGTGTCTGTCTGGATCCGATTTCCCGGCCCGGACGTCTCACCGCTGAGCCAGACCTACACGCGCGAACGCGGGGGCCTGGTGCGATACGCCGCCGTTGAGAGCGATTTCGAGACGCATCTGAAGGTGGACGAACAGGGATTTGTCACGCGCTATCCGGGGCTTTGGGAAATGGTCGTGCCATGAACCGGCTGGGAGTCCTCGTGCTGTTGCTATGGGGGGCGGCGTTCGCGCGCGACAGGTTTGACAGTTACATCGACGCAACCGAAATACCGGTGCTGGTGCACGCGACTTCGCCAGAGGTGCGGGACCGCGACGGGGCGCTGCTGCGGGCCTATACCATTGACGATGGGCTGTGGCGCATGGCGGTATCCTTCGATCAGGTGGACCCGCTGTTCTTCAAGATGCTGATCGCCTATGAAGACAAGCGGTTCTACCGTCATGCAGGTGTCGATATCCGGGCTACCGCGCGCGCCACCGCGCAGGCCGTGCGGCATGGGGAAATCGTGTCTGGCGCGTCCACCCTGACGATGCAGGTCGCGCGCCTTCTGGAGGACGGCCCGACAGGTCAGTGGCGGGGAAAGCTGCGCCAGATGCGGCTTGCGCTTGCCTTGGAACGGCGGTTGTCCAAGCAGGATATCCTGAGCCTGTATTTGCGGCTGGCCCCTTATGGCGGCAACGTCGAAGGTCTACGCGCCGCTTCGCTGATCTGGCTGGGCAAGGAGCCGGGGCGCCTGACCCCGGCGGAGGCCGCGCTACTGGTGGCCTTGCCGCAAGCGCCCGAAAGCCGTCGCCCCGACCGTCACCCTGAGGCCGCCCGTCTGGCCCGAAACCGGGTTTTGCAGCGCATGGCCGGGGCAGGGGTCATCCCGATGGAGGCTGCGCGCTCCGATCAGCTGGATCCGGCGCCTCTTGACCGCCAACCGATGCCGCAATGGGCCCCGCATATGGCGGATCGCGCCCTATCAGGTGGTCCGGGCCCGCACGATCTGACGCTTGACCTGACCTTGCAGACAAGCCTTGAGGATCTGGCCCGCCGCTATATGTCCGGCCGCGACGAACGGCTTTCCGTGGCGCTGGTGCTCGCCGATCACAAGACGGGAGAGATCCTCGCCTCTGTCGGCTCTCCGGACTATACCAACACGGCCGGGCAGGGGTTCGTCGATATGACGCAGGCCCAGCGTTCGCCGGGGTCGACACTGAAACCGCTGGTCTATGGACTTGCCTTCGACCGCGGCCTTGCCCATCCCGAAACCCTGATCCTCGATGCCCCGGTCCAGTTCGGCAATTACGCGCCGCAGAATTTCGACGGGCAATTCCGTGGGGAATTGCCTGTCCGCAGGGCGTTGCAGCTGTCACTCAACATTCCGGTCATCCGCCTGACAGAGGCGCTTGGCCCCGCACATCTGATGGCCGCGATGGAGGCCGCCGGGCTGAAGCCCGGGATTCAGGGGGGCGCTGCCGGGCTGGCGCTTGCCCTCGGGGGGGTGGGCCTGACGCTGGAAGACATGGTTCAGCTCTACGCGGCGCTCGCGCGGGGGGGCGATCCCTTGCCTCTGCGTTGGCACTCCGGCAGCGCTGTCGAAGGCGCGTTGACCACGCATCGCATTCTCAGCCGCAGCAGCGCCTGGCAGGTAGGCAACATTCTGGCGGAATTGATGCCGCCGCCCGCTTCGGGTCCGCCGGGCCGCGTTGCCTACAAGACCGGGACCTCATACGGGCACCGCGATGCCTGGGCGCTGGGCTGGACCGGGCGCCATGTCGCGGGGGTATGGATCGGCCGACCGGATGGCACCCCCGTGCCGGGCGCCTTTGGCGGTGACTTGGCCGCGCCGCTGCTGTTCGAGGCGCTGGGCCGTGCCGAAGCGCGGTTTGAGCCGCTTGCGCCGCCGCCGCCGGACACCCTGTTGGTCAGCCGCGCCCAACTGCCCGATCCGCTGCAACGTTTTGGCCCGTCTGACAGGCTGCCGGATTTGCAGTTGACCTTTCCGCCCGAGGGTGCGCGCCTTGTCGCCAGCGAGGCAGGCGTGCCGATCAAGCTACGCGGCGGGCTGCCGCCCTATACCTTGATGGCCGATGGCGCGGTTCTGACCACCGGGCTTCGGCCGCCGGCATTCATTGCCCCCGTGGTCGGTCCGGGGTTCACAACCCTGTCGGTTATCGACGCCAAGGGTGCCTCTGGCCGCGTGTCGATCGAATTGCAATAGCGGCCGTTCGCGCGGGCCAAATCCCGGCTTCGGCAGTCTGACGCCATGCGGATGCAGGAGCACCGTCTTACCTGCCCGGATTGCCGAAAGCGTTGTGGCTAACTGTCCACCGCGCCGAAGGTCCATCCCGCCCGCCGCGGGACGCGCAGGGCAAGCATCGGCTTGATCAGGGGAGACCTGAAACGCCGCAGATCCAGCGCTTCATGCACACCGACGGTTTCCTGCCCGTCCAACTGTGTCCTGACCGCCGAGCGGGTGTAGAACGGTGCGTCCAGCATCGCCAGCACTTCCTGCGGGCGATAGCCGGAATCGGCGCGTGTCTCACGTTTGACCAACCACTTGCTGCGCTTGATTGGGGCCTTGCCGGGCAGCGGCAGCGTTTCTGCACCGCCCGCGCGGTCAAAGCCGATGGCCTGCGCCAATCTGCTGCCGTCCAGACGCGTGGCGTCGTAGAAACAGGCCGCGCCGCCATCGGTCGGGAACCGACCCCATGTCCAGTAGGAGAAATCCTCTTCCAGCGCGCGGGTGCCGAAATTTGCGTCGAAATACCCGTGGCCAGTCCACGCCCAGCCCTTGCCGTTCAGGTCGACGTCGATCTCTGCCACCGGTGCAAAGGGGCGCCAGACATGGGCGCCATCATCTGTCAGGGGCAGTTCGACCCCCGTCACCGCCGATGGCCGCACCGTGATCCGCCCGCAGAGCCGTCCGATCTGCGGCGGGGCAGCCATCTCGTTCACGTCGATCTCCAACTGTGTTCCGGTCCAGTGCAACGAGGACGGTCCAACGGTAAACTGCGACTCTGACTGCCGCAACGCGCTGCGGCCACGATCTGTCATGCAGAACTTCCCGCCGGGACCGTAGGTCACGACGTTGATGCAGACGTGATTTTCCGGATCCTGCCGCCCGGACCAGCGATACCATGGCGAAAACACCGACCCGATGAAGGCGATGACAGAGACTGCGCGTGTCCCGCAGTCCGATATGCCGTCGATATACCACCATGCATAGCCGTTGGGTGGCACCTTCAGGTCAAAGCGAGGTCCTTCGTGATCGCCTCTGCCGCGTGCCGTGCGGAGAGCGTTGCCATCGGCACCCCCGCCCCGGGATGCACGCCGCCCCCCACCAGATAGAGTCCCGCGATCCGCGTCCGCGCCCGCGGGCGTTTCAGACTGGCTGTCAGGCCATGCGGGCTCTGCCCGTAAAGGGATCCGGCGGTCTGCGGAAAGAGAGCTTCGAAGCCCTGCGGCGTTGTCAGCGCCTCCGGCGCCGGTTCCGGATCGAAGCGCAGGCCGAAGCGGGCCAGCGTTCGGAAGGTCCGTCGATGACATAGGTCGGCCTCCATTTGGGGGTCCATGGGCGCGGCAGTGGTCAGCGGCGCGGCGTTGAGGATGATTTCGAACCGTTCGAGCCGTGGGGCGGGGCTGTCGTGCCCCCGGTCCTCGGCGCAGACGTAAAGCGTGGGCGCACCGGGCATGTCTCCGGCGGCGATGTCGGTGAATTCGCTGCGCGGATCGTCGGCAAAAAAGACGTTGTGATGCAGAAGCGGGGCACCACTCACGCGGGCCGCAAAGCTCCAGACCCGGGCCGACAGGCTGCGGGGATCGCGCGCGGCGCGCGGCGCGATATGCGCCACATGCCGGCCCAGGGCGCCGGTTGCCAGCGCGCGGGGATCGCCGTTGAACACGACGGTCGGCGCTTGCAGCCGCGTTCCGTCGTCCAGCAGGACACCACTTGCCCAACCTTGGGCCACCTCGATCTCTGAGACGTGACAGTTCAGCCGCAGGGTGCCCCCCATTTCGACGAAAAGCCGGGCCATGGCCTCGGCCAGCCGATGCATCCCACCGGAGACATACCAGACCCCCCGGGCCTCGGCCTGCCAGATCAGCGAAAGCAAGGCGGGTGACTGGTAAGGTGAGCCGCCGACATAGGTGGCGTAGCGTCCGAACAGCTGTGCCAGACGCTTGTCCGAAAAACGGCGCGCCAACTGGCTGGCCAGCGAGGCCTGCGGCGCCATGATCCGCAACAGGGACGGCTGGCGCATCACCTCGAGGGCCAGATCCATCTGCGACGGTTCGGCGGTGCGGATCATCGGACCGTCGAAGGCGTCGAACAGTTTTTCCGTTTCTTCCCAGAACCGCTCGAATTCCGCGCGGGCCGATGCACCGCCAAAGGACTGGATTGCCAGAGCGCTGCGGCGCGGATCCTCGAACAGGTCGAGGATGCTCCCGTCCGTCCAGAAATGCCGCGCCAGAACCTCCTGCCGGATCAAGGTGACATGGTCTGACAGCGTGGTGCCGCAGGCAGCAAAGAGATCCTCGAACACCGGGCGCATGGTCAGAACCGTTGGTCCCGCATCGACAGGCCCGGCTTGTGAGGGCAGCGTGCGCATCTTGCCCCCGGGCGCGCCGTGGCGTTCCAGCAATGTGACTTGCAGCCCTTGGGCCTGAAGGCGCAGCGCACAGGCCAGCCCGCCGACGCCGGCGCCGATCACCAGCGCCTGTCTGCGGTCAAAACTTGCGGGGGGCAAAGGTTTCATCCGGGAATTCTTGACTCGATCTGAAAAAGTGTCCAGTCTAATTTACACATTAGCGTCACGGTTCTGTGACATTATTCGACGCAGGTGGACGAGGGCCTTGACCATGAATTTGACGAAACGGATTGACGCGGCGGTCACACAGGCCATCGCGTTAGGGCAGGGAAACGAGGCCGCACCTCGACAACTGTCAGAAGCGCTTGAATATGCCTGCACGCCGGGCGGCGCCCGCATTCGTCCGACGATCCTGTTGTCCGTTGCAATGGCCTGCGGCGACGACAAGCCGGAGGTGGCCAATGCGGCTGCCGCAGCGCTGGAACTGATTCATTGCGCCAGTCTCGTGCATGATGATCTGCCCTGTTTCGACGATGCGCAGATGCGGCGCGGCAAACCCTCGGTCCATCGGGCCTATGGTCAGCCGCTCGCCGTGCTGACCGGCGACAGTCTGATCGTGCTGGCCTTCGAAGTGCTTGGTCGCGCGGCTGAGGTCGACGCGGTCCGGGCTGCGCAGCTTGTTGTGACACTGGCGCAGCGGACCGGAATGCCGGGTGGGATTTGCGCTGGCCAGGGCTGGGAGAGCGAGCCGGCGATCGATCTTGCGGCTTATCACCGGTCCAAGACCGGCGCGCTGTTCATTGCGGCAACCCAGATGGGCGCCATTTCTGCGGGTCAGGATGCGGAGCCATGGTTCGAACTGGGCGACCGCATCGGCGAGGCCTTTCAGGTTGCCGACGATCTGCGGGACGCGCTGTGTTCGGAAACTGAATTGGGCAAGCCGGTGGGTCAGGATGATCGCCTTGGGCGTCCCAGCGCGGTTGCCGAACTTGGTGTCAAGGGCGCGACAGAGCGGTTGCGCAACATCCTGAGTGGGGCCATCGCATCGATTCCTTCCTGCCCGGGGGAGGCGGCCCTTGCCAAGATGGTCAATATGACGGCGCATAGCATCATGCCCAAGGCCGCCACGGTGGACCGGAGCTGAGGCATGGTCGACAGCGCACCGTTCCTGGGTCCGAACATGGGCCGAAAACGCTGGTCGGGCTGGCTGAACCGCCTGATCGCGTCGCCCGGGTTCCAGAGGCGGGCAAGCCGTCTGCCTGTTGCGCGGCGTGTGGCGCGCCGCGATGGAGCAGCGCTTTTCGATATTGTTCAAGGGTTTGTGAAAGCGCAGGCGCTGTCGGCGCTGGTGCAGCTGAATCTGCCGCAACGCCTGTTGAACGGACCTGAGCGGGTGGCGGAGCTGGCGCGTTTTTGCGACCTGCCCGAAGACCGGATGCGCATCCTGTTGCAGGCGGGCGCGGGCATGGGCCTGTTGCGGCGCAAGCGCGGGGATCGCTTTGCCTTGACCCGCCAGGGGGCTGCGTTGACCGGCGTGCCGGGGCTTGAGGCAATGATTCGTCATCACGGCGCCTTTTACCGCGACATGGAAGACCCGGTGGCGCTGCTGCGCGGCGAGACGGAAACCGAGCTTGCAGGCTTCTGGCCGTATGTTTTTGGTGCGGCTGGCGCAGTCGATCCGCAGGTGACGGCCACCTATTCGGATCTCATGGCGCAGTCGCAGCGCCTTGTGGCGCAGGATACGCTGGCGCAGGTGTCGCTGAAGGACACGCGCCGTGTGATGGATGTGGGCGGTGGCACAGGGGTCTTTCTGACCGCTGCTGCGCGTGCCGCGCCGCAGGCGGAGTTGATGCTTTTTGACCTGCCCGCCGTCGTCACGGGGGCCAAGGTGCGTTTTGCCGAAGCGGGGCTGACGCAGCGCGCCACGATTTATCCCGGTTCGTTCCGCGACGATCCGTTGCCCGATGGTGCAGATGTGATTTCCCTTGTCCGGGTGCTTTACGATCATGCCGATGACACCGTCGCCGATCTGTTGCGCAGTGTTTACGACGCGCTGCCCCCTGGCGGGCGCCTGATCGTGTCGGAGCCGATGTCGGGCGGTACGCGCCCGGATCCGCAAACCGACGTCTATTTCGCCTTTTACACGCTTGCGATGCGCACCGGCCGCACGAGATCGCAGGCGGAGATCGCCGAAATGTGCCGTGCCGCAGGCTTTTCCACATTACGCAGCCACCCGGTCCAGCGTGCCTATATCACGTCGGTCGTGACCGCTGTCAAAGCGGACTGACAGATCCTGCGGATATGTTGTCAGTCTTTATTGACATCTCAATGTGTAAAGCTAGACTGACAGATAAGCGCAGTGTGAGCCCGTCCCCAGATGGACGATTCGAAAACTGACGCAGGGAGAGACAGACAATGGACACTTCAGCCGTTCTCTTGCGTGGCCCCAAGGATCTTGGGCTCGGCCGTCTTGGACTGTCGGCGCCGGGTCCGAATGATCTGGTTGTCGAGATCTCTCATTCAGGAATATCCACCGGAACGGAAAAACTGTTCTGGTCCGGCCAGATGCCGCCGTTTCCCGGCATGGGCTACCCATTGGTTCCCGGCTACGAATCCTGTGGCGAGGTTGTCGAGGCCGGGTGCGATACCGGGTTTGCGGTCGGTGAGACGATCTTTGTGCCCGGTGCGAACTGCTACGAGGGGGCGCATGGTCTCTTCGGGGGCGCCGCGCGCCGGATGGTCACCGATGCGGACCGGGTTGTCCGGGTGGATGCCGGTCTGGGCGCCGAGGGGGCCTTGTTGGCGCTTGCGGCGACGGCACGCCACGCGATGGCCGGGATCGACCGCGATGTGCCGGACCTCATTGTCGGCCACGGAGTCCTGGGACGGCTTCTGGCGCGGCTGACCGTGGCCTGCGGCGCGCCCGCGCCGACCGTCTGGGAGATCGACGAATCCCGTTTGGCTGGCGCCAATGGCTACGAGGTCATCCACCCCGACAGCGATACGCGCCGCGACTATCGCGCGATCTACGATGCCTCCGGCAATGGCAGCCTGCTTAACGACCTTGTCGGGCGCATTGCCAAGGGCGGAGAGATCGTGCTGGCCGGGTTCTACACCGCGCCGCTGAGCTTTGCCTTTCCGCCGGCCTTCATGAAGGAGGCCCGTTTCCGCATCGCCGCCGAATGGAACCGCGATGACCTTGTCGCGACCCGTGCGCTGATCGATTCGGGTGCGCTGTCGCTCGGCGGTCTCATCACGCACACCGCCTCCGCGTCCGACGCGCCGGCGGCCTATGCAACCGCGTTTGAAGACGCGGCTTGCCTCAAAATGATCTTGGACTGGAGGAATGTCGCATGAAGGACGAAGTACACAAGGACGGTGTGCCCAACCTGAAAGACTTCGATCAGCGGTTGCGCGACGAGGCCCATGAGGATCTCGCCGACATCCAGAGCGAAGAACCGACCTCCAAGACGCAGATCATCGCGATCTACGGCAAGGGCGGTATCGGCAAATCCTTCACGCTGGCAAACCTGTCCTGCATGATGGCCGAACAGGGCAAGCGTGTCCTGCTGATCGGCTGCGATCCCAAGTCCGACACGACCTCGCTGCTCTTTGGCGGCAAGGCCTGCCCGACGATCATCGAAACCTCCACCCGCAAGAAGCTGGCGGGCGAGGAGGTGGCAATCGGCGATGTCTGCTTCAAGCGCAACGGTGTCTTTGCCATGGAACTGGGCGGGCCCGAGGTCGGTCGCGGCTGTGGCGGTCGCGGCATCATCCACGGCTTCGAGCTGCTGGAAAAGCTGGGCTTTCACGACTGGGACTTCGACTATGTGCTGCTCGATTTCCTTGGCGACGTGGTCTGCGGTGGCTTCGGCCTGCCGATCGCGCGCGACATGGCGCAAAAGGTGATCCTGGTCGGTTCGAACGATCTGCAATCACTGTATGTGGCGAACAACGTCTGTTCGGCGGTGGAATATTTCCGCCGTCTTGGCGGCAACGTCGGGGTGGCCGGTCTGGTCATCAACAAGGACGATGGATCTGGCGAAGCGCAAGCCTTTGCCGAAGCGGTGGGGATTCCGGTGCTGGCTGCGATCCCCGCGGATGACGAATTGCGCAAGAAATCCGCCAACTACCAGATCGTCGGCACGATGGAGAGCACCTGGGGACCGCTGTTCGCGGAACTGGGCATGAACGCCGCCGCCGCGCCGCCCGTCCGCCCCACGCCGCTGGATCAGGACGGCCTGCTGGGCCTCTTCGACAGCTCGCAGACCGGCGGCGACGTCGTGCTGGAGCCGGCGACCGACACCGACATGCGCGGAAAATATTCCAAGCCGAAGGAAAGCCTTGAGGTCATCTATGACGACGCCTGAGCAAACCCTGCAAGAGGTCCAGCGCATGCTGGCAGGTGCCAGCGAACAACAGCTGCGCCGGCTCTTGCGGGACATCGGGAAAACGGACGACGGAGGACAGAAAGCGGCATGAGCGAACAGATTTACGATAGCGCCGGCGAAGTCGAAGTTCTCAAGGCGGAGGATCACGACGATCCCATGCCTGAGGCGGATGCGCCGCAGGGCCTTGGGTGTCATTCCGGGTCCGAAATGGAAAAGGCGGCCCGCATGGCGGGTCAGTCAGAATTGCTGGACCAGTTTGCCAAGGATTATCCCAAAGGTCCGCACGACAAGCCGCAAAGCATGTGCCCCGCCTTCGGATCGCTGCGCGTGGGTCTGCGGATGCGCCGGGTCGCGACGGTCCTGTCCGGCTCGGCCTGCTGTGTCTATGGCCTGACCTTCGTGTCGCATTTCTACGGTGCGCGCCGGTCCGTCGGCTATGTGCCCTTCAATTCCGAGACATTGGTGACGGGAAAGCTGTTCGAAGACATCCGTGAAAGCGTCCATGAGATGGCCGATCCGGAAAAGTTCGATGCCATTGTCGTGACCAACCTCTGCGTGCCGACCGCCTCCGGCGTGCCGCTGCGCCTGCTGCCGGATGAGATCAACGGTGTCCGGATCGTCGGTATCGACGTTCCGGGATTTGGTATTCCGACCCACGCCGAGGCCAAGGACGTCCTTGCCGGTGCGATGCTCAACTATGCCCGCAAGGAAGTGGCCGCAGGTCCCGTTGCGGCGCCAGAGGGCGGCCGCGAGGATCGCCCAACCGTGACCCTGCTGGGTGAGATGTTCCCGGCGGACCCGATGATGATCGGCGCGATGCTGGCCCCCATGGGTCTGGCTGCGGGTCCGGTCGTGCCCTGCCGCGAATGGCGTGAGCTTTATGCCGCGCTGGACTGCGGTGCCGTGGCTGCGATCCATCCCTTTTACACCGCTGCGATCCGCGAATTCGAGGCCGCTGGCCGCCCTGTTCTGGGCAGTGCCCCGGTGGGTGTGGATGGCACGGCGGATTGGCTGGCGCGGATCGGTGAGACATTCGGTGTGCCCGCGGACCAGATCGCTGCTGCGCAGAACGCCTTTCTGCCCGCGATCAAGGGCGCCCTTGCCGGGGCGCGGATCGACGGGACCATCACCCTGTCGGGCTATGAGGGGTCGGAGCTTTTGGTGGCGCGGTTGCTGATCGAAAGCGGCGCACAGGTGCCCTATGTCGGCACCGCCTGCCCCAAGACGCGGTTCAGCGCACATGACGCGGAATGGCTGGAGGCGCAGGGCGTCAAGGTCGTGTTCCGCGCCTCGCTTGAGGATGATTGCGCGGCGATGGAGGCGATCAAGCCCGACCTTGCCGTCGGAACGACCCCCGTCGTGCAAAAGGCCAAGGCGATGGGTGTTCCTGCCCTGTATTTCACCAATCTGATCTCTGCCCGGCCCCTGATGGGACCGGCCGGCGCCGGAAGTCTGGCGCAGGTCATCAATGCCGCCATCGGCAACAAGGCGCGGATGGAAAGCATGAAGGCTTTCTTCGAGGGTGTTGGCGAAGGCGATACCTCGGGCGTCTGGGAAAAGGATCCGAACCTGCATCCGGAATTCCGCGCCCGCTATCAGAAGAAGCTGGACAAGCAGGCCCGCGCCGCCAAGGCGGAGCAGATGATATGACCGCGATCCGCCCGAAAACGACCATGCACAATCCATGCACAGGGTATGCACAGCCCATGCGCATGACATGCGGCACCGCCGGAGGTGCGCCATGCTGATCCAGGACCATGACCGCGCGGGCGGATACTGGGGCGCCGTTTATGCCTTTACCGCCGTGAAGGGCCTGCAAGTGGTGATCGACGGTCCGGTGGGCTGCGAAAACCTGCCGGTGACCTCCGTGCTGCATTATACCGATGCCTTGCCGCCGCATGAACTGCCCATCGTCGTGACCGGCCTTGGCGAAGAGGAAATGGGGGCGGGCACCGAAGATTCGATGAAGCGCGCCTGGGAGACGCTGGACCCGGCGATGCCCGCGGTGGTTGTCACCGGCTCCATCTCCGAGATGATCGGTGGCGGCGTGACACCGCAGGGCACCAACATCCAGCGGTTCCTGCCGCGCACCATCGACGAGGATCAGTGGCAGGCCGCCGACCGCGCGATGACGTG
>CAZRZN010000078.1:0-16020 GCA_964604565.1 uncultured Rhodobacterales bacterium | reverse complement strand
GTGGCGTCGCCGCCATAGCATTTGGCGGTCACGTCCTTACGCAGGGCGGACAGGGTCTCGCGGGCGATGACCTTGCCGCCGATCGCCGCCTGAATCGGGATCTTGAACATCTGGCGGGGAATCAGGTCTTTCAACTTGCCGCACATTGCGCGACCGCGCATCTCTGCCCGGTCGCGGTGAACCATCATCGACAGCGCATCCACCGGCTCATCGTTGACGAGGATCTGCATCTTGACCAGATTGTCCTCGCGGTAGCCGATGATCTCGTAATCAAAGCTGGCATAGCCGCGCGTGACCGATTTGAGTCGGTCGTAAAAGTCGAACACCACCTCGTTCAGCGGCAGATCATATACCGCCATGGCGCGCCCGCCCACATAGGTCAGGTCCATCTGGATGCCGCGGCGGTCCTGGCACAGTTTCAGAACGTCACCCAGGAATTCGTCCGGCACGAGAATCGTCGCCTTGATGCGCGGCTCCTCGACGTGGTCCACCGTGGAAGGATCGGGCATGTCGGCGGGGTTGTGCAGGTCGCGGACCGTGCCGTCCTTCATGGTTATCGTATAGACGACCGAAGGTGCGGTGGTGATCAGTTCGATCCCATATTCCCGCTCGATCCGGTCCCGGATGACTTCGAGGTGCAGAAGGCCAAGGAACCCGCAGCGAAAGCCAAAGCCAAGCGCGGCGGAGCTTTCCATCTCATAGCTGAAGGACGCGTCGTTGAGGGCCAGTTTCTCGATCGCGTCGCGCATGTCCTCGAACTCAGAGGTGTCGACCGGGAAAAGGCCGCAGAACACCACGGGGATCGACGGTTTGAAGCCGGGCAGGGGCTTGTCCGTGCCATGTTTTTCGGTGGTGATGGTGTCGCCGACGCGGGTGTCGCGGACCTGTTTGATCTGTGCGGTGATGTAGCCGATCTCGCCGGGACCGAGTTCGTCGACTGTCGTCATTGCCGGCCGGTACACCCCGATGCGGTCGATGTCATAGGTGCCGCCGGTTTTCATCATGCGGATGCGCATGCCCTTTTTCAGAACCCCGTCGATCACGCGAACGATGACGACCACCCCAAGGTAGGGATCGTATTTGCTGTCCACCAGCATCGCCTTCAGCGGCGCGTTTGCATCTCCGCCATGCGGCGGGGGCAGGCGGGTCACGATGGCCTCCAGCACGTCGGGGATGCCGATGCCGGTCTTGGCGGAAATCAGGCAGGCGTTCGAGGCGTCGATGCCGATGACATCCTCGATCTGTTCGCGGATGCGGTCGGGTTCGGCGGCGGGCAGGTCGATCTTGTTCAGCACCGGCACGATTTCATGGTCGGCCTCGATCGCGGTGTAGACATTGGCCAGCGTCTGGGCCTCGACCCCCTGCGTTACGTCGACCACCAGCAAAGACCCCTCTACCGCACGCATGGAGCGGGAGACCTCATAGGCAAAATCGACGTGTCCGGGTGTGTCGATCAGGTTGAGGATATAGGTCTGACCGTCCTTCGCCGGGTATTCGATGCGGACGGTATTGGCCTTGATGGTTATGCCCCGCTCGCGTTCGATGTCCATGGCGTCCAGCATCTGTTCCTGCATGTCGCGTTCGGCGACGGTGCCGGTCAATTGGATCAGCCGGTCGGCCAGAGTGGATTTCCCGTGGTCGATATGGGCGACGATGGAGAAGTTGCGTATGCGGGACAGGGGTGTGCTCATGACCAAGCGATATGCTGCGGAACGCGGTCCCCGTCAAGCACCGGACGCGGGTTGACAACGCATCCCGCGCCTTGCGGGCGGGACGATGGAATTGCATGCGATTGTTTCCGTTTTTCCGCGGCCCTACGCAACTGTCGGCAGGCTGAGGGCACTCACGCACCTGCGGATACGGCGTAGGTTCTTTTTCGGCCGGGAGCCTTGCCTCACCCGTGCATCGGTTCTCCCGTTTGGCTGGCGATGTTGGGGCCTGTGGTCACACCGGCCTGCATGAGCGGTCATCCCCGCCGCTTGCAGCGGTGCCCTTGCTCGATAAGGGTTCGGGCATCTGCGCCGTGCCAAGCTTGTCATCAGAGCAAGCCGAGCGCGGGCTGTGCGAGGAAGGGAGGAATGGCATCTTCCGAAATCTAAGGTATTAAATCTGCGAGGAAAAAAGGCGCTGTGCGGCGTGGCGAATGGCGCTGAGGTTGAGACGGTCTAAGGTGTTCCGGCCGGGGGCTTTTGCGAAAATTGCCGGCTTTGTCTTCGGCTCGCTTGTTCCAGCGCGTTCCAACAATTACTTGTCTTCAGGTAAACCGGTCATTCCACGACGTGATTGCGAGGCGTCGTTGGCAAAAAAGGGCCGGTCACCGACAAGACAGGTTGGAAGACCAAGTTGAACGAAATGGCCGAGGGCGTTTGATGAAAAAATTAGTGACCATCCGAAATATCTTGATTGCTGTCCCCGTATTGATCCTTGCGGGGGCCCTGCATTTTTTCCTTCCGCAGGTGGATGTCGTGCGGGCGGTCGGTGTTGAAATCAAGCGCGTCGACGCCCCCGAGACCGACACAGGTCAACAGCGCACCCGCGATGTCTATCAGTTGCAGATGGAGACGCCGAGCGGGCAGCCAAGGGTCTACCGGAACGAGGATAATTTCCTCTATGGGAAGTTTGATTCCGCGAACCTTCAGACAAGGATTCAGTCACTTGCCGATGGCAAGCAGCTTGTAGCGCTGCGCCATTATGGCTGGCGGGTGCCGCTGCTGTCGATGTTCCCCAATGCGGTAAAGGCGTGGCCGGTCGAAGAAGGCTATCGTCACATACCGATCTTCAACACCGTGGTGCTGCTCGGTCTCGGGTTGCTTGGGTTTTTCGGGTTTCGTCGGCTGCAGCGTGCGTCGGAGGCCAAGGCCGAAAGCCGCCGGGCTCGTGAGGCCGAGCGTCTGGAACGCGCTGCAGAGGCGGCGCGCGAGGCCGAGGAAGCCGCCAAAAAAGCACGGGAGGCCGAGGCTGATAAACGGTCCGAGCTTGACGAGTTCCTGAACTCGGACGGTGACAAGAAGGACTGACACGTCATGCGGGATGCGCGTGCAGAGACACCCGGAGCGGCCTGCACCTACGAACTGCAGGCGGGAGCCCTGACCCTGACGACAGGTCCTGCCCCGGGGCCGGAGTTGTTTCGAATCGCCGAGCGCATAAATCCAAAGCGCGCATTCCTCTTCGTCTCGACCGTCCTCGGCAGGCATATCCCGGTTGACCCTGTTGCGCATCGGGCCGCGCTGCGCCGATTGTCAGAGGGCGTTTCAGCGCATCTGCTGCAGGGGCCCGTCTTTGTCATGGGATTTGCGGAAACGGCGGTTGGGATCGGGGCAGGGGTGTTCGATTGTCTTAGAGAGGCCCATGCCGACCGCGACATGGGCTATCTGACGACAACTCGCTTTGCGCCCGACGGTGCGCGTGAATGGTTCACGATCGAGGAAAGCCATTCGCACGCGGTCGACCACATAGTGCTTCAGCCGCGCGAGGGTGTCGTGCATCATGGGCCTACGGCGACGCTTGTGCTGGTCGATGACGAGACGACCACCGGAAAGACATTCGCCGAATTGGCAACAGGGTTGCGCAATCAAGGGCTGGAGTTCGGGTGCGTCGTGCTCGTGACGCTGACGGACTGGTCCGACGGGCGTGCGGAGATGGCTGTCAACGGGATCTTCCCGGGGGCTGCAACGCGCAGCGTGGCCTTGCAAAGGGGTTCTTGGTCATGGGCGCCGAAACGTGATCGGTCGCCTTCTGACCTGCCCGGGACACGCGAAGCGCATTGCCCGCGCTGGCGGCCGTCCATCGGGCAGGCTTTTGCCGCGCCACGCAGCGGCCTTGCGGCGTCCGGGGAAAAGCAAACGGGGGACGATATTCTTCGGGCCATAGAGAGAAGCGGCTTCGAGCAGCCACGCGGTGGCGAACGGGTCCTCGTCGTTGGCGCCGGTGAGCACGTCTGGCAGCCGATGTTGGCGGCAGAGGCAATCTGCGCACGGGGTATCGAGACACGGTTCATCACGACGACCCGTTCTCCGATCCTCAAGGGCGAGACTATCCGCCACAAGATATCCTTTTCCGATCACTACGGGGAAGGCTTCTGGATGTATATGCACAACGTGGTCCCGTCTGAATGGGACCGCATTGTCCTTTTCACCGAAACCGGCGTGGAGGGCGTGCCAACCGAACTAGTTCAGTGGCTTGGCCGGGCGGATGTCATAGACGCGTCTGGAACTGTATCGGTCATGACCGCGTCAGGACGATCTGCATGACCCGACCGGTCTTTTTCAGCGATCTCGACGATACGGTCTTTCAGACCGCCCGCAAGATGCCCGTCGCGCCAGACCCGGAAAGACTGGCATCCGAGGCGCTGAACGGCAGCCATTCCTACATGTCGGGGGCACAGTCCCGCATGATGGACTGGCTTCTGGAATCGACCCGGTTCATTCCGGTGACAGCCCGGTCCAAGGAGGCGCTGGAGCGCTGTCGCCTGCCTTTCGAAGATTACCGGGTCTGTACGAACGGGGCGCTCATTCTCCTGCCGGATGGCACGCCGGATCCCGAATGGCTGGAGCGGATGACGCGACAGGCGGAGGCCGCCGCCAGCCATCTGACGGATCTGCTGGAATTTATGGAGGGCCGAACGGCGCCTGATCGCTACCGGTGCTGGATCGTTCAAGAGTTCGGAACGGGGTTCTACTTTTGCGTGAAGTCCAACAGTGGCGCCAGCGCGTTGGATGACATCGAGGACGGGCTTGCAAGGATTGCGGGGGACGCCTTGATGCGCCATCGCAACGACAACAACCTGTCGTTCACGCCGGCAGGAATCTCCAAGCGACTGGCGGTCGAATACCTGTCCCGGAAGATCCTGGAGGACAGAGACGTGCCGATCTTTGGAATGGGTGACAGCCTGACCGATTTGCCGTTCATGGCGTCCTGCGACATGATGGTGATCCCGAGAAATTCGCAGATCGACCGCGAAATCCTGCAAGGTGGCCGGGTGTGATGTCCGCCGACCCTCAGACAATCGCCGGATCCTACAATCCTGCCGATATCACCTTTCTTCTCAAGCCTGTTCAGATGGTCCCGACGGAGATTGCGGCGAAAGAGCATCTGATCCAGACCGGTGCGGCGCATTATTCCGAGATGATTTCGCGCGAACGTCGCCCGGATGCCAGATATTTGAAGATCTTCGAGACGGCGCGCGAGACGGGCGATGATCGCATCGCGCGGGAAATGTCGGGCATCGCGCGGCGCATCGCCGATCGGGTGAGAAAAGGCACGCTGGACGATCGGATCACGCTTTGCTCGCTTGTGCGGGCCGGTGTGCCCTATGGCGTCCTGCTGCAACGCGAACTCTCTGCTCTGGGCATTGATACGCGGCACTACGGGGTTTCGATCATTCGCGACCGTGGTCTGGATCACAATGCGTTGCGGTTCATCCTCAAGGATCGTCCCGCTCGCGGCGTCCTTTTCGTAGACGGCTGGACCGGAAAAGGGGCCATCGCAACCGAATTGCGGAAATCCTGGAAAGATTTGACTGGGCGGCCCGACGCGGAGCTTGTCGTGCTGGCGGATCCAAGCGGTTTTGCGACGATGTCGGGATCACACGAAGACTGGCTCATTCCATCGGGTATCCTTGGCGCAAATGTTTCGGGACTGGTCAGCCGGTCCATCCTGAACCGGGACGTGATCGGCCCGGACGATTTTCATGGGTCGATCCCGGTGGATCACCTTGCAGATATTGACGTATCCCTTGATTTCGTCGACCAGATCGCGCGGCAGATGTTGCGTTACCGCGCTGTCGACGGCCCGAGCGCGCATGCTGAGGATCCGCTTGCACTGCAAGCGCGGGCGATGGCTTCGGTCAAGGCGATTGCAAAGCGGTTCGGCGTAGACAATCTCAACCGGATCAAACCCGGGATCGCCGAGGCGACGCGCGCCATTCTCCGCCGCCGGCCGCACAAGGTCTTTATCCGGTCCCGAGGCGACCGTGATCTTGATGCGTTGATCCATCTTTGCCGCACGGATCGCATAGACATGATCGAGGATGCATCCCTGACCGGTCCCTACCGGGCCGTGACGCTGATCGAGAAGGTCGCCTGATGACATGGAATTTCTCTTCTTATGCTCTGGGTGCCACGCTTTACATGCCGATCGTGCACCACCGCGTTCCGTCGTATTTGCGTGGTGAGGTTGATTTTCCCTCACCGTCGGTCGTTCTGTGCCTTGAGGATGCGCTTGCAGAGGACGATGTAGCGCGCGGCATTGCCGTGCTGAAAAGCCTTCTCAAAAGTGGCCCGGTGACTTCGAATACGCGGGTCTTCGTCCGGCCGCGATCCCTTGAAATGGCGCTGCAACTGGCGGAATTCTCCGGGATCGAAAACATAGAGGGCTTCGTTGCGCCAAAGATTGTTCCCGAAACGGCCTCGGCCTGGATGGAGCTTGCCACGGCCGCGGATCTTCAGGTCATGCCGACGGTCGAGAGCGCGCAATTCTTCGACCCCGGCCGCATCACCGCGCTGCGAGAGGCGCTGGATGATCACGACAAGCGGAGGATCGCGGCAATCAGGCTCGGGGGCAACGACCTGTTGGCGGCGATGGCTCTGCGCCGGCAGGAAAGGATTACGTCATGGGAAGGGCCGCTCGGCTGGATCCTGTCCATGGCCTCTTCCATGCTGATATCCGCCGGGTATCCCGTGGCCGCGCCCGTGTTCGATATCATCGCAGATATCGAGACGCTGAAGCGCGAGAGCGCGCAGGATGTGGCGGCCGGATTTGTTTCGAAGACGGCGATCCATCCGGTCCAGGTTTCCCATATCCTGGCTTCATTCCGGGTCTCCGAAGCGGAGGTGGAACAAGCCAAGGCGATCCTTGATGATCACGCCCGCGCAGTATTCCAGATCGGCGGGGCGATGTGTGAACCTTCCACGCAAAGAGCCTGGGCAAAAAGAGTTCTGGCAAGGTTCGAAATCTTTGGGTTGATTGAAAAAACCGCCAAGGTGGCCACCGCATGACATATGCCCGGGACACCCACGAAGGGCCATCTGCCTGCCTGCAATGGGCGAAGGCATCAGGTGTCGGATCCAGTCAGGGCAATTTCACGGCTGAAAACCGCGCGGAAAAAGAGAGTGCTGGCCACGCTCTTCCATGCACCTTTACCAATGGAAATAGTCAAACTATTTGCGCCCAATTCTTTGGTTTGGACAATATGCCTGGTGAGAAACCCGCCAACGATCGAATTCGCAATGAGAGGGTCTTGCTAAATCATCACTTATTGAAAATGCAAATATATGGCTTAAACAATTCAAAATTAGCCGCCTTGGTTTTCTTGGCTGTCGCGTGCGTTGAATATCTTTCCATAGTCTTTGGCGATGGAATAAGAGATGCCCGGAAACGCTCCGGCACACCAGATGATTCAGGTGTCCGTTGCGGTGACACGCCAAAAAGACAGCTGGAAAACAAGTGCGAAGGTCGCACACCGATTTCCGGGAGGGAGAGGTTGACGTCAGCGCTTTTTCCTCCTGCCCATCTTGCAACAGGATGGATGTTGAATATCTCGCTGACAAGACAGCCGTAATTTGGAGAAGACAATGAGCATCTCGCTTGCCAAGGGGCAGACTGTATCACTCGAAAAGGAATCGGGGCTGACGACCGTGTTCATGGGATGCGGATGGGATCCCGCGCAGCCCAAGAAGAAGGGGTTTCTCGGCGGCCTTCTCGGAGGTGGCGGCGCTGAAGATATCGATCTCGATGCATCTGTGATCATCTTTGACGAGGCGAAAGAGGCGATTGATCTGGTTTGGTTCAAGCAATTGAAATCCAAGGACGGCTCGGTAAAACACAGCGGCGACAACCTTACGGGTGAGGGGGATGGAGACGATGAAACAATCTACGTCGACCTCAAGTCGCTGGATCCCCGGGCCAAATATCTGGTCTTCACGGTGAACAGTTTTCGTGGACAGACTTTCGATGAGGTAGACAATGCCTTTGCGCGGCTTGTCGATGGTAGCAAGAACAGTGAAATCTGCCGCTACACATTGACGGAAAAGGGCCGTCACACCGGGGTGGTCATGGCGTCGATGGAAAAGACGGCGTCAGGATGGCAGATGACGGCTCATGGCACCCCCACCAATGGCCGCACCGCGCAGGAACTTGTCGGCGCGGCTTCCGCAGAGATATAAGGAGAGAGAAATGCTTAACTGGTTGAAACAGAACGCCGAACAGGCCCGGTCGAAATTGGCGGCGGAGACGTCGAAATTCAAGAACCGGGCATTCATGGAGGCGGTCGTCAACGGATGTGCCCTTGTCGCGGCGGCGGACGGCAACATCGACGCCTCTGAGAAGCAAAAAATGGCAGGGTTTCTGGAACGCGCGGACGAACTGAAGCATTTCGAGATGCGGCAGGTCATCGAGGTGTTTCAGAAGGCCGCGGGTGATTTCGAGTTCGATCACGCCATCGGCAAGGCATCCGCTCTGAAAGTGATTGGCAAGATCAAGGGCAACGATGATCAGGCGCGCCTTCTGGTGCGCGTCGTCTGCGCCATCGGGGCTGCCGACGGCGATTTCGATGACCAGGAAAAGGCGATGGTTTCGGAAATTGCCCGGGAACTGGGGCTCGATCCAGCCGATTTCGATCTCTGAGCGGTTGCACGCCTTGAGCGTGAAAGGGCGGGCCCGCGGGCCTGCCCGATTTGTCTGGACGGGAAACATTGATGCACGAACTTGAGACTTACCAGCTGGTTGTCATCGCTCTGGGGGCGATTGCATTCGGCGTTTACCTGCTGATAAAGGGCGGTGACTGGACGGTAGATAATGCGGTCGTGATCGCGGAACGCTCCGGACTGTCGAAGCTTTTTATTGCAGCGACAATCGTGGCATTCGGTACGTCGGTGCCGGAACTTTTCACGTCCGTCAACGCCAACCTCTCGGGGTATCCCGGCATTTCTGTCGGGAACGTCGTCGGGTCGAATATCGCGAATGTCATGATGGTCATCGCCATCTCCGCGCTTATCGCGCCGATCGTGTTCGATCGCGCCGAGGTGCGCGTGGACACTCTGGTGATGCTTGGTGCCACAGCCGCGATGGTCGCCGGCATTCTCTATGGTCTCGTTCCCCGATGGGGCGGGTTTGCCATGGTTGCCGCGATTATAGGTTACGTTCTCTATCAGTACAAAGCGTCAAAACTGGATGTGGATGAGGTCGAAGAGCATGAATCGGGCGCGGCCATGCCGGGTCTGGCGCTTGGACTTGGCATGCTGACGCTCCTCGTCGGGTCTGAAATACTCGTTCAGGGCGCGGTTGCGGGTGGTATCGCCTTGGGCGTGCCCGAAGCGGTCATCGGAATGACCATGATCGCGTTCGGGACGTCGTTGCCGGAACTTACCGCTTGTATGGCGGCTGCACGGAAGAACCATTCCGACATGATCGTCGGCGGTATCATCGGATCGAATATCTTCAACATTCTGTCCGTCATGGCCTTTTCGGCGATTGCCAAGCCGTTGGTGATCGAAAGCCGTTTTGCGGAATTCGATTTGCCGATCGTCGTCGCGGTAACCGTGCTCTTCGCGGCCTTCCTGCTCTTCACCCAGAAGATCGGGCGGATTGCGGGGGCGCTCATGGCCGTCGGATATCTGGTGTTCATAGGGGCTCAATATGTCTACTGACGACTGTTCCTTTGGATCCTCACGCTTGAGAGGTTTGTCCATCGCTTGTCTGAAGAGAGGATTGAAAATGCGACTAAGGTTTCCCAGTCTCAGAATCTCAGCCCTTTGCACATCGGGACGCGGGGTGATCGGATCTGCGGACCGGAAAGGGCGATGACTCAACCTTTGCGTCGAGGCCGGTTGAAGGTCAGGCGTTACATGTTTCCAATAGGGTTCGGCCGTCGATAGGCGTCTGCACCCCTCACTTGCACCACAGGTGTCGGCGCCGATGGCGCCGTCATCGGCCAACAGCGTCATGAAAGGAAATCAAAATGGCTGTATCACTTCAAAAAGGCGGCAACGTATCTCTGAGCAAGGAAGCACCGGGCCTGAGCAAGGTCATTGTCGGGCTTGGCTGGGATCCTCGCGTCACCGATGGCGCAGAGTTCGATCTGGATGCTTCTGTCTTTGTGTGCGGTGCTGACGGAAAGGTCATGTCGGACAAGCATTTTGTCTTTTACAACAACGCCAAGAGCCCGGATGGATCGGTTGAGCACACGGGCGACAACCGCAGCGGCGAAGGCGAGGGAGACGACGAACAGGTGAAGGTCGACCTCAGCGCCGTTCCCGCAGACGTCCACAAGCTTGTCTTTGCCGTGACAATCCACGAGGGCGGTCCGCGCAAGCAGAACTTCGGCCAAGTGGCGAATGCCTTCATGCGTGTCGTCAATCAGGAAGGCGAAAAGGAACTGGCGCGTTACGATCTTTCCGAAGACTATTCGGTCGAGACGGCAATGATCTTTGGCGAGGTCTACCGCCACAACGAAGACTGGAAATTCAAGGCGATCGGTGCCGGGTTTGAAGGTGGCCTTGGGCCGCTGGCAAGCTCTTACGGTGTGAACCTGGGCTGAGTCCGCTGAAAACGGCGAGCAGGGCCACTTGGCCCTGCTCGTCCATCCCACTGCGCAGGGGACAGCGCACCAATGGCCTTGTGCCGACGTCTTGGAGACGGATCATGACCATACTTGCCATGGGTGCAAACGCGCCTCTTTCCTCCCCGGAATTCACCCTTGATGTCCATATTTCAAAGGGGACCGAAATCGACGTTTCAGCCATTCAGCTGTATTCTGACGGCAAGGTGCGTGGCGATGGCGATATGTGTTTTTACAATCAACCGACAATCGGCAACGGCGCCGTGGCCCTTGAGGTCAAGGATGGCATGCAGAGCTTTTCCTTCGACCTGAAAAAGATATCTTCGGACGTCGAAAAGATTGTTGTGACGGCAACCTGTGACGGTGGCACCTTTGGCTCGGTCTCCGGGTTGAAGCTTTCCGTGTCCGGTAACATCGAAATGCCAGTCGACACGTCCGGGCGAACAGAGGCCGCCTTGATCTTGTGCGAGATCTACAAGCGCAACGATCAGTGGAAAATCCGAAACGTCAGCCAAGGGTTCGACGGCGGTTTGCAGGCTTTGGCAGAACACTTCGGGATTGAGGTGGCCGCGCCTGCCGCGCCCCCATCATCCCCTGAACCTGCGTCGCCCCCGGCAGCCCCTGAACCTTCGGTAAACTTGTCAAAAGTCTCTCTGACCAAAAAAGAGAGCACGATTTCGTTGAAGAAAGAGAGCGGAAAATTTGGGCGTATCCGCGTCAATCTGAACTGGAATCAAAAGAAGAAGCCAAGCGGATTGTTTGGATTGGGAAAACGGGGCATCGACCTGGATCTTGGGGCTTTCGTCGAGAACCAGTCAGGTGAAATCGGCGTCGTGCAGGCTCTTGGAGAAAGCTTTGGCAGTCTCGACGTGTTCCCATATACGAAATTGATGGCGGACGACCGAACCGGCACATCCACGGACGGCGAGTGGCTTGAGATCAATGGAGATGCGTGGCCGTCCCTGCGCCGGGTGCTGATCTTTGCCTTCATTTATGAAGGGGTGGCAAATTGGCAGGAAACCGATGGTGTCGTTCGTGTGATGGTACCTGGTCAACCGGAAATCGAAGTGCGCATGAATGAAATGCATTCCGACAGGAATGAGGTCATGTGCGCAGTGGCGGTTCTGGAAAATGACGCCGGCCAGATCCGTATCAAACGGGAGGTGCGTTTTTTCCCGGGGCATGAACCAATGGACAAGGGATACGGCTGGGGGATGCGCTGGCGTGCGGGACGGAAGTAACGGCGTTAGCCACGTCTTTGGCCCCGATTAAGATGACCTGTCGCGGCGTCGTCTCTGCCCAATGAGGGTTACATGGTCTCTCTGCAAAATCGGCTGGCCGAGGTAAAGCCTAGTCGAACTCATTGCTCATCAGGACCCTGTGTATTTCGCGGCGCACGAGCTTGCGCACATTGCGCGTAATACGTTCCCCCAGAGCGCCTTGCAGCTCCTGTCGAATGATTTCTGCGACAAGCGTTTGAAGGGCTTCTTCATCTAGATCGGCAATGGCGGAACACGGCTTTTCCGATGCCTGTTCCGGCAGTTGAGCAGCGTCAGACTCACACGGGTCATCTTCCCATTCAAGCAGACCCTCGTCCGAGTGGCGGTAGAACGTGGGGCCGGGCAATGGACCTGCCTCCGGCGCCTCAACGGACGCTTCCCGGTCTTGGGCGTCTCCGTTCAGCACCTTTTCAGATCCCGGATCTTGCGATTGCCTATTTGCCAAGCCCGACTCTGTCGAGTGCGGGGCATCTTCGACAAACGCATCGAAATCGCGCGTATCTTCGATCCACTCATCGGCACTTTGAATGCTCGGGGCGACCTGGGCAGCATGCTCTGCATTGTCTTCGGTCGTTTGATGATCGTCTTTCGATTGTCCGCCCAAAACGTCTTCAAGCGCTGCAATCTTGTGGTCCAGCGCACTGTCTCCGTCGCGGTCAGCCCCTCTTGTATCGTCCGACGTGATGGGCTCCACGTCTGCTTGGGGTGTCAGGATATATCGGAGCTCCGGATGCCTGTCTACGTCAGGATCGGACAGATCGTATTCGTTCTCTGAGGCGTCGCTGCTGTCACCATGTGCCAAGATATCAGACAAGCTGGCCCGCAGTGCCGCAATCTGTTCCGCCTCGGCAATGTCTTCGATCAGGGGATCTTCGGGCGGATTGACTGTTTCATTCACCAGGTCGGCCACGGCGTCTTGCTCGGACTGCGATTCCAACATGTCTGACGATGACGCGACTGTGGACTCGTCTTCATCCTCTTTGGATGTCACGGTCTCCGCCTCTGGTATAGCTGTCGGGCCTTGGGCTGCGTGGCCGTTGAGGTCCGGCTCTTCGGGATCTTCCAGTTGCGACGCGGTATCCAAAAGCGCCTTTGACAGGGCCCATTTTTGCCCTTGGGCCTGATCGCACGGCTGATCCATCACCGGGTGTGTCAGCATGATCGGCGAAGCAGACGCGCGGGCCGTATCGTCCACCTGATCCGCAGGTTCCGTTTGGACAGGCTCTGTTTCGGGGTCATGTACCCGAAGGGCAGGGGACAGAACAAGGCGCTCTGATACCGGCCTTGCCGGAGCGGTCCGGGGACGTGCCTCTTCGGAAACCAGCCGTCGTATCGACGACAGGACATCCTCTATTTCCACGTTTGAAACTGTTTTTGACATTGCTCTTGCCACTCTTGCCTGAAGCGCAAGTTTACCCACAATGGCAGGCTTCGCACAACAGATGCAGAAAAACCTACTCTTTTCCCAGGGCGCGCAGGACACGATCCAGTTCGGCGCCCTGCTTGCTGCGGTTTATCGGCGCGGTCTTCACCAGATTGTAATAGGCAGAGGGGTCGAATTGCGGCACGTCAAGTTTCAGCGCGTCCGCCGTCAGCAGGCCAAGAGAAGACAGCACCTGATAGGCGGCAATCGTCTCATCCACCTGTGCGGAGATCAGGCTGGCGCGAGCGTTGAGCAATTCCTGCTCTGCATCCAGCACGTCCAGTGTGGTCCGTGCGCCAAGCGTCGCCTCTTCGCGGACGCCGCGAAAGGCCACGGTGGCGGCGCGGACCTGCTCTTCGAAAGAGGTTCGGTTTGCGCGGGAAACACGCAGATTCGCATAGGCGTTGCCGACGTTCTGCTCGATATCGAGGCGAACCACATGCAGTTGGCCACGGGCCGCATCGCGATTGGCCACGGATTGGCGAATGGATGCGTCCAGCGCGCCGCCTGAATAGATCGGACCACTGGCGCCCAGGGTGATGGATCCCCCGCGGTTGTAGGCGCTGTTATCAAAGTTTTCTGTGACGCCATAGCGGCCCTGAAGTGTGACCGTGGGCTTCTTGACGCTTTCCGCGATCATGATCCCGATTTCAAGCGCCGTAACCCTATGTTGCTGCGCGATCAATTCGGGATGGCGCCGGACCGCTGCGGATTTGGCATCCGCAACACTGTCGGGCAGGGAGGGCTGAGAGCGTGGATTGATCAGACCTTCGGGCCGTTTTCCCACGGCCGCGGCATACTCTTCGCCCGCGGTGATCAGGTCGCCCTGCGCCGCGGCAAGGGCCGCGCGGGCCTGCGCCAGACGTGCCTCGGCAAGGGCAACATCGGTGCGCGTCACTTCCCCGACTTCAAATCGGTCGCGCGCCGCGCGCAATTCCTGCTGGATCACACGCACGTTGTTTTCCCGCAAGGAAACGGTTTCCGAAAAACGGCGTATGTTCATAAAAGCCGCTACGGCCCGCAGCAGGACTTGCTGCTCGATTGCGACCAGAGAAGCCCGCGTGGCCAGCACCTGTTCCTTGGCGGCATCGATACCCAGCCTGTTGCGCCCGCCGGCGTAGAGAACGAGTTCGGCGATCAGGTTGAAGCTGGCAGTTTGTGTATAACTGCCACTTTCGACAAAACTGGTGCCCAGCAGACCGCTTTGAAAGCGACCACTGTAGCCGAAGTCGCGCCGGATTTCGCCAGCCCACCTGAGAACGGGGCGAAGCTCTGCCATCGCCTGCGCAACATCCTCATCTGCCGCGCGCAATGTCGCACGGTTCTGCTCCAGCAATCCGCTGCGCATATAGGCGGACGTCAGGGCGTCCGCGAGAGTTTCCGCCCAAGCGGGCGTTGATACCGTTAGCGCCAATGCGGCACCAGCCGCACTGCGAATACAAATCCTGCGAATGCTGCTCAGCATGCTTCCCCCAATTCGAGCCTTTCGGCCATAGCCACGCTTCCCGTTCAAAACGCGAACGCAGCCTTTTTTTCAAAGCCCTGTATTACTGGCGCCGTGCCGTTGAAGGCAAAGCGCCAGCTGATCGTTCCATCGATCTTATGTCCAATTCGCACGGTTCCAAGAGAGGTTTCCATGAAAATCACCGCGATGCGCCCACCGTCCTTGAGCTGGGCCGTCAGATCTTCTGGCAAAACCTCGACGCCACCTTCGATCAGAATGGCATCGTATGGTCCGTGTTCTGCCGCGCCTTCGGTCAACGGACCGTGATGGAGAACCACGTTGTCCGCGTGATGTTCGGACAGGAGGGTCTGTGCCTCTGCCGCGAGTTGGTCATCGTCTTCGACCGCCACGACCGCCTCGGCGATCCGAGCGATGACAGCGGCAGAGTAGCCGAAACCGGTGCCGATATCGAGAACAAGGTCGCTGTTGGTGATGTTCAAAGCATCCAGCATCTTGGCAAAGACGCGGGGGTCAAGAAGGATCCGCCCCCCACCAAGCTCCACGTCCTCGCCAGCATAGGCCGCCTCCACCTGATCGCGGGGCACGAACGCCTCGCGCGGGATGGCCAACATTGCCTCGATTATGGGAAATTCTGTCACATCCGACGGACGGACCTGTGTGTCCACCATCACGCGGCGGCGGCTTGCAAAATCAGTCATTCACCAAACTCTTCCGTTCAGACCCGATGCGTCTGTTTTCGCACAGTTGGCCCAAAGCGGCAATGTCCGGGCACGGCAAACTTGGATTGTGTTACAGCAAGGCCAGCATCGGACCGATTTGATGAAAAACCTCGCATCGCGGCAGAGAAAACGCGTTCCTGCGCGGCGTAGGCGGTGATCAGCCTGGGTCAGATGGCGTGCTGGCTCAAGGGTCTTTTTCGTGGCGCCGGGCACCGGCTAGCCATACTTTCGGGCTAGAAAATGGGCTGGCAAAAAGAAGTTCTGGCGTTGCCGCGTCTCGCGCGTTTTCACAGGCCTCGATGCGAGATTTCAGTTATCGTGCATGATTTCTTCTCATACCAAGTGAGGGGTGGCCTGCCGTCATGCATCATGGCCATGGCCGTCAAAAGAGGCCGTGTCGCAGATGATACAGCAGCAGGATGGAACGGCAAACTGGATCTGAGCAATGCCTCCCTGCGGGTGCATGGAAATCCGCTATATCGGCTTGACGTAGTAGATGGCACGGCATAAAGAGCGTGCACTTTGGCGAGTTGGCGGAGTGGTTACGCAGCGGATTGCAAATCCGTGTACACCGGTTC
>CAZRZN010000077.1:11961-16051 GCA_964604565.1 uncultured Rhodobacterales bacterium | reverse complement strand
ACCACCATCGAGGAAAAGGCCCTTGGCAACCTCGAAAAGATCGGCCGCACGTCGCGCTATATCGACATCCTCGAACCGGCCGAGGCACCGGGGAAGGGCAACGGTCTGTATTTCATGGACTCGTCTTCGGCCGCGGCCGAATGCGTCACTCTGATGGCCGCCGGTGGCGCCGTGATCCACACCTTCCCGACAGGGCAGGGCAACGTGGTGGGCAACCCGATTGTTCCTGTGATCAAGATCACGGCCAACCCGCGCACCGTGCGCACCATGGCAGAGCATGTCGATGTGGACGTTTCGGGCATTCTGCGCCGCGAACAGACCATCGACGAGGCGGGCGACGCGCTGATCGAGATGATCCGCCGCACCGCGAACGGCCGCAATACGGCTGCCGAAGCCCTTGGGCACCGGGAATTCTCGATGACCAAGCTGTATCGCAGCGCATGATGACTGAACGGGCGGCCCGATTGATCGGGTCGCCCGGCGCTTTTGACAGGACAGGTGCCTTCCAGTGAGTGACACGATCCGTATTTCCATCGCCGACGCAAAAGCCCTGATCCACGCCGCGCTGTCGGCGGCGGGCGTGCCCGACGACGCGGCCGCCTCTGTTGCCGCCGCGCTTGTCGCGGCGGAGGCAGAAGGGCAGGTGGGGCATGGGTTCTCACGGCTGGGCGATTACGTGGCGCAGGTCCGGACCGGCAAGATCAATGCCGGTGCGCGGATCACGACAACTCAACGCGGCCCGTCGTCGCTGCTGATCGACGCCGATCAGGGGTTCGCCTTTCCGGCTCTGGATGCGGCCCTGTCTGCAGGCTTGCCGGTGGCAGAGGAAATGGGCATCGCGATCATGGCGGTCGCAAACTCGCATCATTGCGGTGCGCTGTCCGTGCAGGTGGAAAAGATCGCCAACGCCGGGATGATGGGCATCATGTTTGCCAATTCTCCCAAGGCGATTGCCCCCTGGGGCGGCAAGGAGGCGATCTTTGGCACGAACCCGATTGCCTTTGCCACACCGCAAGCTGAGGGGGCGCCTTTGGTGATTGATCTGTCGTTGTCCAAGGTGGCCCGAGGCAAGGTCATGAACGCGAAAAAATCAAACCAGCCGATCCCGCTTGGCTGGGCGCTGGATGCGCAGGGGGATCCGACGTCCGATCCCGAGGCGGCGCTGGGCGGAACAATGGTTCCGATAGGCGAGGCAAAGGGAACGGCGCTGGCGCTCATGGTCGAAATTCTCACCGCTGCCTTCACCGGCAGCGCCATGAGTTATCAGGCGGGCTCTTTCTTTGCCGCGGATGGTCCGGCGCCCCGGGTTGGCCAGACCCTTCTGGCCATTCGGCCCGACCCGGCATCCGGCTTTCTGGCGCGTGTCGCGGAATTGCTCCACACGATCCAGTCGATGGAGGGCGTGCGGCTTCCGGGCGCGCGGCGGCAGGAGGCGATCCGCGCGGCAGAGGCCGACGGTCTTTCGGTATCCGCCGACTACATCGAGCTGGCCAAGAGATTGGCGAATGCGACTTAGCCTGCCCCGCGTTCGATCCGAACGCACCCATCCCTTCAAGGCGGCCTCAATGACATTTCCGGACTTTAAATCCCGTGTCCAGACGATGCTGCCGGGTGTGCTTGTGGCGCTGATGATCGCCCTGGCAAGCAAATTCGTATCCGAACACTATGGCGCACCGTCGATGCTGCTGGCGCTCCTGTTCGGGATCAGCCTGAATTTTCTGGCCACCGACGAACGCTGCGGCCCGGGCATCGCGCTGAGTGCCAAGACGCTCTTGCGTCTGGGTGTCGCGCTTTTGGGCCTGCGGATCAGTTTCGAGATGGTGGGCGCGCTGGGCTTTCCGATCGTCGCGATGGTCGTGCTGATGGTGCCCGCGACGATCGGCTTCGGTCTTGTCGCGTCACGGTTCTTCGGCTTTCGCTATCGGTTCGCCTTTTTGTCCGCAGGGGCCGTGGCGATTTGCGGGGCCTCCGCGGCCCTTGCCATTGCCGCCATCCTGCCAAAGGATGAGAAATCGGATGACAGGCTGGTGTTCACTGTCGTTGGGGTTACCATCCTGTCCACCATTGCAATGATCATCTACCCGATACTGAGCCAGACACTGGGTTTCGACGACGTGACCGCGGGCATCTATCTGGGTGCAACGATCCATGATGTCGCGCAAGTGGTCGGGGCAGGGTTCTCGATCTCCGAAGAGGCAGGCGAGACCGCCACCTTGGTAAAACTTCTGCGTGTTGCGATGCTGGCCCCTGTGGTGATCCTTGCGTCTATCTTCCTGCGCAGCGTGTCGGCGCCTGACCCTGCGGGCAAGCGACCGCCCCTGATCCCGGCCTTCGTGATCGGGTTCATCGTGCTCGCGATCCTGAATTCGGTTATGACACTGCCGGCGGGGGTCCTTGCGGTTGCCGTGGACGGATCGGGATGGTTGCTGCTGACGGCCATCGCGGCGGTCGGCCTCAAGACGCGGCCCGCGGAGATCCTCAAGGTGGGCAAGCCCGCTGCGGCGCTGTTGGTGGCAGAAACGCTTTTCCTGGCGGCGATGGTCGCGCTGGCACTGACCCAATTGCCGATCATGCCCACCTGATCCCCGAAACGGAGACAATTTCATGCCGAAGTCCATCCTCATTCCCGTTGCGATCGACCATGAACCCATGACCGCCCGCAAGATTGCCGTTGCCCGGTCGCTGCTGGACCCGGGTGGTCTGATCACGCTGCTGACCGTTCTGGAGCAGATCCCGGGGTTCGCGGCAGAGTTCGTCACAGTGAAATCCGAAAACCATCTGACCGACCGGATCATGCAAAAGCTGAAGTCCGTGGCCGGCGATGCAAGCGACATCCAGTGCAAGGTCATCACGGGCAAGGCCGGTGTGCGCATTCCCGCCTTCGCAAACGAAATCGGCGCTGACCTGATCATCGTTGGCGCGCATGATGCCAACGCGATGGAATATTTTCTGGGATCGACAGCGGCGCGCGTCGTGCGTCGGGCACCTTGTTCGGTCTATGTCCTGCGCTGACGCGCATCGGGGCCGGACCTTGTGCCGATGTCCCTTGAAGGAGTTCGCGGCGTGGCAACGATAAGGCGCGGCAAGCGCGGATCTCCGCCCTTTCCCTCTGACAGCGATGCGAAGCAGGATATTTCGGCGCCCGGACAAGGCGATGGTGGGCGCCTGAGCGAGCAGCCCTACGATGGCCGTCGCCTGTCCTATGCGACAACCTTCACCAACCCGGTTCAACAGGCGATCATCCAGGCGATGGAGCTCTTGACCGCCAAGCCCTATCTGTTGCGCCGGATCCGCAAGTTCGAGGCAATGGGCGTGCCGGATGGACAGCCATTCTGGAAACAGGCGCTGGGTGTCATGGGCATCGACATTCAAACTCCCGAAACGGAGATCGCGAGGATCCCGCGCACGGGTCCGCTGGTGGTCACCGCCAACCATCCCCATGGACTTGTGGACGGCATGGTGCTTGCGGAGATCATCGGGCGCGTCCGGTCGGACTACAAGATCCTGACCCGTTCCTTGCTGACCGGCATCGCCGAGATCGACCGCTTCATGATCCCGGTGCCCTTTGCACATGATCCCGACGCCTTGAGCAAGAACATCGAAATGCGCCGTGCAGCCATGGGCCATCTGGCCAACGGAGGAGCGATTGCGTTGTTTCCGGCCGGTGTCGTGGCGTCTGCCGATCGCTGGTTCGGACCTGCGGTGGAACGAGAATGGAGCGCCTTCACCGCGAAAATGATTCAGCGGTCGGGCGCCAGCGTGCTGCGGATACGCTTTCCGGGACAGAACAGCAGGGCATATCAATTGGCCTGCCGTTTTTCACCGACGATGCGGCAGGGGCTGCTCTTGTACGAAGTCCGGCATGCGCTGAACAAACCTCAGCGGCCGATCGTGGGTATGCCAATCCTGCCGAAGGACATGGTGGACTGGTCTGGCGATCCGATGGGGTTCATGCGGTGGCTCAGGGCGGAGACGCTTGCCCTGAAGCCGGATGACAATTGACGGTCAGCGCGCCGTTCCGCATGGGTTGGTAAGGCTTCGAAGGATTGCGGAAACCACTGCCGGAAAACCTTCGGCTGGGCTGCCGATC
>CAZRZN010000077.1:0-11861 GCA_964604565.1 uncultured Rhodobacterales bacterium | reverse complement strand
AGTCGCATCTTCAGCTTCTTCTCTTTCGACCTCTTCGATCTCTATCGTGACGAGTTCAGCGCCCTCTGCAAGCTCGGTCAACCCCTTGAGAAGCGTCATGATGCCAAAGACCAACATTCCATGTTCGGCGCCCACACCGCCGTCAAAGACGTCTATGGCTTCTTCGAGGACCTCTGACAGACCGCAAAAGAAAACCAGCAGCCCCAAGCAAACGGTCACCTTCGGCTGCCTGAGAAAATGACCAATTCCGGTCTTGATCGGTTTCATTCACACTCCATCCGGCCGTTGACGAAAGATGCCACGGACAGCACGATGCCGACCCCGGGACCGCAATTGCGCCTGTCAGGGCTGCCCAAATCACCGCAGGTTATTGTGCGGGGTGCGGAGCCTTGCCCGCCAGTTGAAAAAATGCGGTCAGAGGGGCGGGAGCCTTGGTAACACACGTGCAGGCCTTTCGTCGTTGGGGGGTCTTGCCGGACATCCAGACATTCGGGCACCGTCGATCCTGACGAGAAACCGTTACCGTCAGGTTATCCCTTGGCCATCGAAAGGGATGGATCCCATGCTTTTGACAGGTTCGGTTGGTGCTGGGCCGCAGGCTGTGCTACCGAATTTCCTTCAAGAGCCACTCCGCGCGCGCGATATGCGCTTGCGCAATGCCCAGTCTGTTCTGCAACTGGCTCTTTTTTTCGGGTGACGTCGCACCATCGATCTCTGACTGAATCGTGGCAGATTTTTTTCTGAGCTTTTTCAGAACTTTCTTAACGTCGTCCGGTTTGATCTTGCTCGCCTTTCCACTTTCCAGGCGCGCGTTGTATTCGATCACCTTCGCGGCGAGTTTCTCAAGTCCCATGCGCGCATCTCCAATAAGCAATCTTGCGGGGGCAGACTGCCGGTTTTCTAAGAAGGTTTCGTGACTGACGATGGTGCGCTGGCAGTGCCTGCCCCGCTCTGTCCGCTCACGGCCTCGTTGATCTCTTCGTCATCCAGCATCAGGAGATCTTCGACTTCGGCCATCGCCCGGTCGCGTTCGATGTAGTAGCTGCGCGCCGCCCTGATCAGGTCGCGCATGGCGCTGTAGGCATAACCTGAATCGTTCAGGAACGAGGTTGCCGCGGCGGCGCTCAACTCGCCCTTGCGGATCAGAGAATCGACACGGCTTGCGGCCATGCGCGCCGCATCCTCGATCTGGGCCCGCTCCTGATCGAGCCAGAGCGCGCTGCGATCTTCTGGCGCGGCGCGTTCCAGATTTCGAATCTGGACGGAGATCTGCGCAATTTCCGTCCGCAGACCGTCGTAAAGTTCAGTGACGGCCCCCTGTGGACGCGTCGTATATCGCATGATGTTCTTGCGCAGATGCTTGACCGACTTCACGGCCTGGACAAGGTCACTGGCCACGTCCCGCAGGGCATAGACCTGATCCGCGATCTCCGGGTCAAGGCGCGCGTCACCCGCGCGCGTCGTAAATTCCACGATTGCGCCGTAGAGCGTCTTGACTCTGCGTTCATAATCCTCACCGATGTCTACCTCCAGAGGCGTCCGGCTTTTTTGCACGGTCTCTGCGATATCCTTGCTCTTGTAGATATCCTCCCTGTGCAGGTTCAGGCCATGCAGGATGAGTTCGGCTGCATTCTCATAGAGGTGCATGACTTCCTTTCTGAGCGCGGTCTCAAGCGTTCTCGGGAAATCGTCGACCGCTTCGTTCAGGTAGAGCGGGCGGCTGACGTCCGGCAACGGTTCGACAATCCATTGCTGGATGAAGGCAATCAGCCGGTTCAGCATCGGCAAGGTCAAAACGACCCCCAGAACATTGAAAATCGTATGGAAAACAGCAAGTTTCATTGCGTAGTCGGCCTCTGGGATCCGCAGCATCGTGCTGACCCACTCGACCGTCTCGCGCAGCGGGGTGATCAAGGCCAAGGCCACGCCGGCCGTCAGAGCGTTGAACATGAAGTGGGCAAGCGCCAACCGTTTGCCCTGAAAGTTTGCCCCCAGAGAGCCGATGATCGCTGTGACCGTGGTTCCGATGTTTGCACCGATCGCCAGCGCCAGCGCGTTTTCATAGCTGATCTGGCCGGCGGAGAGGGCAGTCAGGATCAAGACCAGCGTCGCGTGACTGGATTGCATGACGACGGTGGCCACAAGCCCGATCAATGTATAGACCATGAGGCCAAGCGGGCCGGACAGGGCAAATCGGGTCAGGTCGATCTGATCCTTGAAAGCCTCGAAACCCTCTTTCATGTAATGAATTCCAAGGAACAGAAACCCGAGCCCTCCAAGGGCGTACCCTATCCCGCGCAACGGCTTCGGCTTTTGAAAGACCATGACGATGCCGAGCGCGATCATGGGCATGGCATAGGCCGCGATGTCGACCTTCAGGCCCAGCCCGGCCACCAACCAGGTGCCCGCTGTCGTCCCGATATTTGCCCCGAAGATCAATCCGACCCCGCCGATCAGCGAAATCAACCCGGCGCTGAGGAATGAGATCGTGATGACAGAGACCAGCGAACTGGATTGCAACAGCGTTGTCGTGAGAATCCCGAAGGTGATCGCGCGCGGTGTCGAACGTGTCGCCCGCTCGAGAAGCCGTTCCATCGTGCCGCCGCCGAACAGCTTTACACCATCTTCGAGCATCAGCATGCCAAAGAGGAAAATTGCGACGCCGGCAGCGATTTCCTGCGCGTCCGGGCTGTACCAGAAAACGAGCAGAAGCGACGCGATTGCGAACGGCAGATAGTAACGGGTCATTCAAACAGCCCCTTGCGGCGATCTACCCAACGGGATGCGACGAGCGCTGACTGAGCGCAACCGGGACGCACTGCGCGCGACAGTTCGCGCGGCAAATGCCACCTGACCGATCTACTTCGGCGCTTCCGCACGGTCGTGCATCGTGTAGTCGCGTGTGATCCGAAAGACGCGAACGTCGTCAGCCCCTTCATCCTCCGCCCGTAGCGCCACTGTTTCGGCGTCCGATCCCAGCGTGGTTTCCGCCAGCGTAACAAACCGATCCGGGCGGGTCACACTCTCATAGGCACGGCCCTGCCTGCCCGGAGCAGCGCCATAGGCCGCGACAAGAAAGCGATCCTGCCCTTGTATCGCGGCCGGTTCTTCGGGAAAACGGGCTTGCTGCGGTCCGACGCGAATTCGATAATCCTGAAAATGGGTGACTCGGCCTGCCGTCTGGCTCACACGGTGCGACGCCTCTCTGCGCCACTCTGCAATGGCCGCCTCGTCCTCCCACAGTTGATGCGACAACAATGCATCCTGATTGTCCAGCGGCCGGAAGCGTTCCAGATAGAGCAGTCCGCGATGCTCCGCGAGGATCGGTTTCAGCTTGTCGACATGCTCGAAATAGTGCGGCAGATGCCCGGCTTTGGGGTGAACGTCGAAAAAGAGGCAATGCATTTGGATACCTGACCGGAAACCGTATTGAGAGGGCGAGGCGGGTTTTCCCCGCCAGAGACTTGGGACCGTCCTGCGCGGAACCTTACTGAAATCGGGTAAATTGACAATGCGGAGCGGCCGGGCACAGTAGGCCTTTCGCTTCGGGACACTGGCGCCCCCGGGGAGCGTTTTGAGCGGCTTAGAGGGCTTCGTGAAGTTCATGACACCCCCCGCCGGGCGCTATTCCCCGGCCGAGCTGCTGTCGGAATTGGATGATCCCGGGACATCAAGCTGGCGCCGATACCCGTTGAACCCTGTGTATGCCGGGACAGGCCCGGTTCCTGTCTCGATTGCCGGGGCGTGGAGCAGCCGGGGCAGGCGCTGCGCGCCAATAGCTTCGGGTGCGGCACCGTGACCGCGCCGCCCCCATTGGCCGGCCATGTCCAGCAATTGCGATCCGACCGCGCCGCCTGCCGGACGATCGGCGAAGACGGGCGCGCGATCAAAGCCGTCTGGTGCCGTCACACCGAAGCCTTCTGTTAACATGATGTGGAAAAGATCACTTGGGCAAGAAATGCAAGCGCCCGAAAAAGTCATCGATGACATCGCGCAGAGACATTGGTCGCGATGCGTTGGAACTTGACATGCGGCTGTAACATCGTCGATCATATCTTTACGCGCGCGAATATTATTTTGGCGAAGGGATCATGACGCAAGAGGCTGAGCAATGTCACACGACCGTGTGAGGACAATGGAGGAGTTCGCATCGCGCAGCGGAATATCCCGACCGACCCTCTCCAAATACTTCAACGATCCGAGTTCTGTCCGGCCATCGACGCGCGAGCGGATCGAGGCCGCGCTTGAGCGTTTCAGCTATACGCCGAACGTCTATGCGATCAATCAGAACCGGCATCGCACCCGAAACATCGGCATTGTCGTTCCCTATCTTGCCGACCCATTCTTTGCCGAGGTGGCGCGCAATCTGGAATTGCTTTGCGCGCCGTCGGGCTTCAACCCGATCCTGTTGAGTTCGCATGGAGATCCGGATCGCGAGATCGAGATCCTTGAAAGCCTCAAGGGTATTCGGCCTGCGGGAGTTCTGCTTGCGCCGCTGGGGCGCCGGTCACGGCAAGACGAACTGGACGCATTCTGCCGCGACGTGCCGACCGTGCTTTTCGACTGTGATGTGGACGGTGTGGGTGATGCCTTTTTCGGATCCAACAACGCGCAAAGCGTTGGCATGATAGTAGAATATCTTGCGAAGACAGGCAGCGCGCCGGCCTTCTTCGAGATGCGGCATGCGCCGAACCCCAACGCCAACAAGCGGCGCACGGCCTACGAATCCGCGATGCGGAAGCTCGGACATGCGCCGATGATCCTTGCGGTTGAAGGCCGCGGTTGGGATTTCGAAAAGATCGCATGCACAGAAGCGGGAAAGATGATGCGGGACCGCAGCCTGTCGACGGATACGGTGCTGTGTAGCAACGACCGCCTTGCCATCGGCCTTCTGGCCGCCGCCTACGAACATGGTCTTCGAGTGGGGAGCGGACAGGGCTATGCCATGCGCGTCGCAGGCCACGATGACCACCCTTATGCGCGTTTCACATGCCCCTCGTTGACAACGGTGGCGCAGAATTATGATGCGATTGCCGGAGGCAGCCTCGATCTCCTGATGTCGATCATCCAGTCCGGCCAACGCCCGGACAAGAAGCGATCCATCCTCTTCGACGGGACGATGACAAAGCGATCGTCAGCATAAAGGTTACGCGCGTAAATTTTATTGTTGACGCGAATCTGGGCATAGGCCTAGGTTCAAGGCGTAACATTCAAGCTCAGGGAGGATGAGGATGTCATTTACACGCGTTCTTGGCGCCACAACGGCGCTCACGCTATGTTCGGCTGCGGTATTCGCGCAGGACAGCACCATTACGATCGCAACCGTGAACAACGGTGACATGGTTCGCATGCAGGGCTATACCGACCAGTTCACCGAGCAGACAGGCATCGGTGTCGAGTGGGTCACGCTCGAAGAGAACGTGCTGCGCCAGCGGGTCACGACCGATATCACCACCAGTGGCGGCCAGTTCGACATCATGACGATCGGCATGTACGAGACGCCGATCTGGGGCGCGAACGGCTGGCTTGTGCCGCTCGACGATCTGTCCGAAGAATACGATGTGAATGACATCCTGCCCGCGATGCGTGATGGCCTGAGCCATGAGGGAACGCTCTACGCCGCGCCCTTCTACGGCGAAAGCTCGATGGTCATGTATCGCACCGACCTGATGGAAGAGGCCGGTCTGGAAATGCCCGACGCACCGACCTGGGAGTTCATCCGCGAGGCCGCCGCCGCGATGGATGACGACGAGGCCGACATCAACGGCATCTGCCTGCGCGGCAAGGCCGGCTGGGGCGAAGGCGGGGCCTTCATCACCGTGACCGGGAACTCCTTTGGCGCGCGCTGGTTCGATGAAAACTGGACGCCGCAATTCGATCAGCCGGAGTGGAAAGAGGCGCTGACGTTCTTCGTGAACCTTATGAACGACTATGGCCCGGCTGGCTACGCGACCAATGGCTTCAACGAAAACCTGTCACTCTTCCAGCAGGGCAAATGCGGCATGTGGATTGACGCAACCGTGGCGGCATCCTTCGTGACCAATCCGCAGGATTCGACCGTAGCGGATCACGTCGGCTTTGCCTTGGCGCCGAACAAGGAAGGTGTCGAGAAGCGCGCCAACTGGCTCTGGGCATGGGCTCTTGCCGTTCCGGCCGGCACACAGAAGGTGGATCAGGCGAAGCAGTTCATCGAGTGGGCAACATCGAAAGAATACATCGAACTGGTTGCGGCAAACGAAGGCTGGGCCAACGTGCCCCCGGGTGCGCGGACCTCGCTGTATGAGACGCCCGAATACCAAGAAGTTCCCTTCGCCGGGATGACCCTGGATTCGATCCAGGCGGCTGATCCGACCGATCCCACGGTGGATCCGGTGCCCTATGTCGGCATCCAGTTCGTCGCCATCCCGGAGTTTGCCGGTATCGCAAGCCAGGTGAGCCAGGAGTTCTCGGCAGTCTACGCCGGTCAGCAGACCGTGGACGAGGCGCTTGAGAAGGCGCAGGCCATCACCACCGAAGAGATGGAAGCCGCGGGCTACTGATCTCTGCCGGCGGGCGGGGCCTCTTGCTCCCGCCCGCCAATCCTCGCCGTTATCGATATTCGCGTCGTTCTCTCGGGCCATGTCGGGCCTGCAAACGGAGGTCATGCGTCATGGCAACCCAACATTCTCGATCCGCTGCACGCTTCATGATGGCGCCGGCCGTTGTCCTTCTCCTTGGCTGGATGCTGGTGCCGCTGGGCATGACCCTCTGGTTTTCCTTTCGTCGCTACCTGCCGCTGCGCGGCGGCGATCTTGGATGGGCAGGGTTCGACAATTACGTCCGTTTCGTGACGTCCAGCGCCTTCTGGCCCAGCGTTCAGACAACGCTGGTCATCGTGGGTGGTGTGCTGGTGATCACCGTGGGTCTTGGCATTCTTCTCGCGCTTCTGCTGGATCAGCCGATGTGGGGGCAGGGGGTTGTGCGCATTCTTGTGATCGCGCCGTTTTTCGTCATGCCGACCGTCTCCGCGCTGGTCTGGAAGAACATGTTCATGGACCCCACGAATGGTCTGTTCGCGCATCTCTGGCGGCTGTTCGGGGCGGAGCCGATCGCATGGCTGAGCGAGGTGCCGATGACCTCGGTGGTGATGATCGTATCGTGGCAATGGCTGCCCTTTGCGACCCTGATCCTCCTCACGGCGGTGCAGTCGCTCGACAGCGAACAGCTCGAAGCCGCAGAGATGGACGGCGCGTCGCCCCTCTCGCGGTTCTTCTACATCATCCTCCCGCATCTGAGCCGGGCCATTACCATCGTCATCCTGATCCAGACCATCTTTCTTCTGTCGATCTTCGCCGAAATCTTCGTGACCACTGGTGGCGCCTTCGGCACCCGCACTCTGACCTATCTGATCTACCAGCGCGTTCTCGAAAGCCAGAACGTCGGACTGGGCAGCGCTGGCGGCGTCTACGCCATCATCCTCGCCAATATCGTCGCCATCTTCCTGATGCGCATCGTCGGCAAGAACCTGGATCGCTGAGGAGCACCCATCATGGCACGTGCCGTCACTTCGCAGAGAAAAGCTCTCAACACCGCCTTCGCCTGGATGATCGGGTTCCTGATCTTCTTCCCGATCCTCTGGACCATCCTCACCAGCTTCAAGACCGAGGCACAGGCCATCGCGGATCCGCCGCTCTTCCTGAATTTCAACTGGACGCTGGAAAACTATTCGGTGGTGCAGGAACGCTCCGATTACATGCGGTTCTTGTGGAATTCTGTCATTATCGCGGGCGGATCGACCTTGCTGGGCGTGATGATCGCGGTGCCCGCCGCATGGTCGATGGCCTTCGTCCCTTCCAAGCGGACCAAGGACATCCTGCTCTGGATGCTCTCGACCAAGATGCTTCCGGCCGTCGGTGTGCTTTACCCGATCTACCTGATCTGCATCGAAATGGGCCTGCTTGACAGCCGTGCGGCGCTGGTCGTCATCCTCATGCTGATCAACCTGCCGATCATCGTCTGGATGCTCTATACCTACTTCCGCGAAATTCCGGGCGAAATCCTCGAGGCCGCGCGGATGGACGGCGCGGGCTTGCGCGATGAGATCCTCTACGTGCTGACGCCGATGGCCATTCCGGGCATCGCCTCCACGATCCTGCTCAACTTCATCCTTGCCTGGAACGAGGCCTTCTGGACGCTGAACCTGACAGCGGCGAACGCTGCGCCCCTGACGGCCTTCATCGCCAGTTATTCCAGTCCCGAGGGGTTGTTCTACGCGAAACTGTCGGCGGCCTCCACCATGGCCATCGCCCCGATCCTCATCCTTGGCTGGTTCAGCCAGAAGCAACTCGTACGCGGCCTTACCTTCGGCGCGGTCAAGTAAAGGAACAGACCCATGGGACAAATCACGCTTGAGAAGGTGACGAAAAGCTTTGGCGATGTCGAAGTCATCCCGCCGCTGGACCTGACCATCGAAGATGGAGAGTTCTGCGTCTTTGTCGGACCTTCGGGTTGCGGGAAGTCCACCCTGCTGCGCCTGATCGCGGGTCTGGAGGACATCTCTTCCGGGGCCATCCTGATCGACGGGACCGATGCGTCCTCCGTGCCACCTGCGAAGCGCGGACTTGCCATGGTGTTCCAGTCTTACGCGCTCTATCCGCACATGAGCGTGCGCAAGAACATCGCCTTCCCGATGCGGATGGCCAACATTCCGAAGTCAGAGCAGGATCGTCGGATCGAGGCCGCCGCGAAGGCACTGAACCTGACGGACTACCTTGATCGCCGTCCCGGCCAACTGTCGGGCGGTCAGCGTCAGCGGGTTGCCATCGGGCGGGCCATCGTGCGGGAACCGGCCGCTTTCCTCTTCGACGAGCCGCTGTCGAATCTCGATGCCGCGCTGCGCGTCGGCATGCGGATGGAGATCAGCGAACTGCACAAGAAGCTGGACACGACGATGATCTATGTGACCCACGATCAGGTCGAGGCCATGACAATGGCCGACAAGATCGTGGTCCTGCGCGCAGGTCATATTGAACAGGTCGGCAGCCCGCTGGAGCTTTATCACGCGCCACGCAACCTGTTTGTCGCCGGTTTCATCGGGTCGCCCAAGATGAACCTGATCGAGGGGGCCGAAGCCAAGAAATACGATGCGGAGACCATCGGCATCCGGCCCGAGCACATTGATGTGTCCGAAGACGGGCCGTGGCAGGGCACCGTGGGCGTGGCTGAACATCTGGGATCGGATACCTTTCTGCACGTCCACCAGACCGGTCTGGCGGATATGTTGACGGTGCGTGCCACCGGAGAGATCAGCCTGCGCCACGGCGACCAAGTGCGTCTGAGCCCCAGAACAGACCAGATCCACCGTTTCGACTCCTCCGGTTTGCGGATCGCGTCGTGATGCGGCTGACGGGTAAATCGGCGCTGATCACCGGTGCCGCCCGTGGCATCGGTCTTGCCTTTGCACAGGCCTACGCGGCCGAGGGGGCGCGGGTGGCGATTGGCGATATCGATCTGCCGCGGGCGCGGGCCGCAGCAGCCGCGATCGGCGATGCAGCCTGTGCCATTGAAATGGACGTCACCGATCAGGAATCTATCGAGGCCGGTGTCGCCGCCACGATCAAGACGCATGGACAGATCGACATCCTGATCAACAATGCGGCCATCTTCACCGCAGCCCCGATTGCGGAGATCACCCGGACCGACTACGACCGTGCCTTTGGGATCAACGTGGCCGGAACGCTGTTCACGATGCAGGCGGTTGCCCGGCACATGATCGACATGGGCATCAAAGGGCGCATCATCAACATGGCCAGTCAGGCCGGCCGCCGGGGGGAACCACTGGTCGCGGTCTACTGCGCCACGAAGGCCGCGGTGATCAGCCTGACGCAGTCCGCCGGATTGAACCTGATCCGGCATGGCATCAATGTGAACGCGATCTCCCCCGGGGTGGTGGATGGCGAACACTGGGATGGGGTTGACGCCTTCTTTGCGAAATACGAGGGCAAGGCCCCCGGACAGAAGAAGAAAGAGGTCGCCGCGGGTGTGCCCTTTGGCCGGATGGGCGTTCCAGAGGACCTGACGGGCATGGCGGTGTTCCTCGCCAGTGACGAGGCCCGCTACATCGTCGCGCAGACCTACAATGTTGACGGCGGACAATGGATGAACTGATGACCGCAAGACAAGTCGAACTGAACCGCGCCAATCTGGCCGACATTCCCGACACGGTGTCGAAACCGACCTATGATGCGGGGGATCTTTCCCCGGGGATCCTGCATATCGGGGTCGGAAATTTCCACCGCGCGCATCAGGCATGGTATCTGCATCGCCTGATGCAGCAGGGAAGCGCCCTTGATTGGGCCATCGTGGGCGCGGGCGTGCGTGCGGGCGACAGTGCGATGCGGGAACGGCTGCGCGCGCAGGACTACCTGACCACCTTGATCGAGCTGCGTCCCGATGGCACATCGGCCGAAATCGGCGGCGCAATGATCGACTTTGTTGCGGTCGAGGGCGATAATGCTGCGTTGATTGACCGGATGGCTGACCCGGCGATCCGCATCGTGTCACTGACCGTGACTGAAGGGGGTTATTTCCTTGAACCGAGCACCGGAAACTTTGACACCGGCCATGCCGATATCGTATTCGACGCGGCGCACCCAGAAACACCTCGGACCGCGTTCGGCGCCATCGTTGCGGCGCTGGGGCGCAGGCGCGCCGAAGGGCGCGGACCGTTTACGATTCAAAGTTGCGACAACCTGCGTGGCAACGGCGATATCACGCGGGCGACAGTCCTTTCGCTTGCCCGGCTGAGCGATGCGGGCCTTGCCGACTGGATTGAGGCGAACTGTACCTTTCCCAATTCCATGGTCGACTGCATTGTCCCCGCGACGGGCGCGGCCGAAATCGCGAAAGCGGGCGAATTGGGTATCATCGACGCGGCCCCCGTGACCCATGAGAATTTCCGCCAGTGGGTGATCGAAGATGCCTTCTGTGCCGGTCGCCCGGAATGGGATCTTGTTGGCGCCACCTTTACGGATAGGGTCCATGATTATGAGGCCATGAAGATCCGCATCCTGAACGCGGGACATCAGGTGCTTGCCAACGCCGGTGAGCTTCTGACGCTGGAAACCATTGCCGATTGCATCGCACACCCGCAGGTGGCCGCGTTTTTCCGAAAGATCCAGCGGGATGAAATTGTGCCGCTGGTTTCACCTGTGCCGGGCATGAGTCCCACCGATTATGCAGATTTGATCGAGACACGATTTGCCAACCCTGCGATCCGCGATACGACCCGCCGTGTGGCTTTTGACGGATCATCCCGCCACACAGGGTTCGTCCTGCCGATCCTGCGCGACGCGCTGGCCTCTGACCTTTCGGTAGACGGGTTGAGCTTGGTGGAGGCGCTCTGGGCACGCATGTGCGAGGGCACGCGTGAGGATGGCTCTGAGATCGTGCCAAACGATCCGAACTGGGACGCGTTGCGGGCGGCGGCGCATACGGCCAGAACGCGCCCGGCGGCTTGGCTGGAGCAACCCGACATCTATGGCAGTCTCGCGCACGAGGGCCGGTTTGCTGAACGCTTCGACCATTGGCTGCGCCTGATCTGGGAGCAGGGAACTGAATCCGCGCTTCGGATCTATTGCGACGGGGCAAAACACTCCTGACGCCAAATCATTCGGATCGTTACCCTGTGACATCACTGTGGACGCTGGCCGTTCCCGTTGCTGAGAGAGCGGCAGCTTTTCTCTGCGCTTTGATGATACAGCCAAAAGGGCGCTCTGGCCCGGCGCATGTCCAACCGCAGGGGCGATGATCCAGCGCGTATCGATCAAGGTGCGCGCTGCGGGTTGGTGGATTGCTTCGCCCGCAAAGGGGCTGCACCCTTG
>CAZRZN010000076.1:0-16380 GCA_964604565.1 uncultured Rhodobacterales bacterium | reverse complement strand
ATCACCTGCCGGGACGGCCACATTCAGGAAGCGCGCATCTGCCTGTCGAAATCCCTCGACCCGGTCCCCTGCGGACGCGATGTGATAAAGGATTGCGCGATGAAGGACGCGCGCTTCGAACCGCTGCGCTAGGGGGATTTTTCGCCCATATTCCGGAGCTTGACGAGTCCTGAGGCAAACGCTTGGCGGGATCAGTTTTACCCTGACAAAGCAGACGTGCCATGACCCGCTGCTCGGACGGCCTGCGGCGACTACGCCCCGGCAGCCTCGACAATGGCAATCGCCTCGGCCACCGCCACATCGATGTCCATTTTCGACGTATCCAACGTCACGGCATCTTCCGCGGGCCGCAAGGGAGCATCGCTGCGGTTCATGTCCCGGGCGTCCCGCGCCAGCACATCGGCCAGAACCTCTTCCGCCGTGACATCGTGACCCGCCGCCGCCAGTTCGCGATAGCGGCGTCCGGCACGCACCTCCGCTCCGGCGATGACGAACAGCTTGGCCTCGGCCTCCGGACAGATCACCGTGCCAATGTCCCGACCGTCCAGAACCGCGCCGCCGGACCGCCGCGCAAAAGCACGCTGAACGTCGATCAGAGCCGCCCGAACCGTGGGCAGCGCCGCCACCTTGGACGCCGCCTGCGCCACCTCGCCTCCGCGCAAAACCGTCTCGTCAAGAGACGCAAGATCAAGCTGCCGCGCCGCATCAAGCGGCTCCACCCCCTCCAGCATCTTCAATCCGACCGCGCGATACAACAGACCTGTGTCCAGATGTTCAAAGCCGAAATGCTTGGCGACGGCCCGGGCGATTGTCCCCTTGCCGCTGGCCGCCGGCCCGTCGATGGCGATGGTAAAGCTCATGGCGTCCCCTGTGTTGCCGGCGCGGGCCGGGCACACCGCCCCGAAGGCGGGATCCCGCCCCCGCGCCTCTCGACGGCATCGGGACAGGCGCTGGCCAAAGTCATGCCTCGACCGGTTCCGACCCGATCAACGCGCCAAGATTGCCCATCAGCCGCTCGAAGATCGGAAAGGACGTGGCGATCGGGCCACCGTCATCCACCGTCATCGGCGCTTGCGTCGCAAGGCCCATCACCATGAACGACATGGCGATCCGGTGGTCCAGATGGCTCCGGACAGTCACCCCGCCCGGCACCACTCCGTGGCCGCGCCCCGTGACCGTCCACCAGTCCTCACCCTCATCCACCGGCACCCCCGCCGCGCGCAGGCCGGTGGCCATGGCCTCGATACGGTCGCTTTCCTTGACGCGCAGTTCCTTCACGCCGGGCATATAGGTCGGCCCCTTTGCAAAGCTCGCAACAACCGACAGCACCGGATATTCGTCGATCATGCTGGCGGCCCGTTCCGGCGGCACTTCAATGCCGGTGAGATCGGGCGAAAACCGCGCGCGCAGATCGGCCACCGGCTCGCCGCCCTCCTCGCGTTCGTTCTCATAGGTAAGATCTGCGCCCATCTCGCGCAGGGTCGTGAACAGGCCCGCGCGTGTGGGGTTAAGTCCGATGTTCGGCACCAGCACATCCGATCCCTCGACGATCAGCGCCGCACAAACCGGAAACGCCGCCGAGGATGGATCGCGCGGCACCAGGATGGTCTGCGGGCGCAATTCCGGACGCCCCTGCAAGGTGATCACCCGGCCCTCCTGCGTCACCTCGGTCGAAATCACCGCGCCAAAGCCCGCAAGCATGCGCTCCGAATGGTCGCGTGTCGCCTCGCGCTCAATCACCACGGTCTGGCCGGGGGCGTTCAGCCCCGCCAGCAGCACCGCCGACTTGACCTGCGCGGACGGGACCGGCACCTCGTAGCGCACCGGCAGCGGATCCGCCGCCCCGATCAGCGTCATGGGCAGCCGCCCCCCGGACCGCCCGTGAGACCGCGCGCCGAACAGGGCCAGTGGATCCGTGACCCGCGCCATCGGCCGCGCGTTCAGGCTGGCATCCCCGGTGAAAGTCGCGGTGACGGGCGATGTCGCCATGGCCCCCATGATCAGCCGCACACCCGTGCCGGAATTGCCGCAATCGATCACCGCCGCCGGCTCGCCAAACCCGCCGACCCCGACGCCATGCACATGCCACGTGCCGTCCCGCTTCTCGATCTGCGCGCCAAAGGCCTGCATCGCCCGCGCGGTATCCAGTACATCCTGCCCCTCCAGCAGACCGGTGACCCGGGTCTCGCCCACGCTCAGCGCCCCGAGGATCAGCGACCGGTGCGAGATCGACTTGTCGCCCGGCACATGCGCCTCCCCCCTCAAGGGGCCGGACGCCCGCGCGGTCATCGGAATTGGGGTGCCATGGGCGGACATTGGACCGTCTCCTGTGAAAACTCCGCCGTCTGATAGCAAGGGGTCGGACGGAGGTCCATCGCGATCGTATCGTCCGCCGTGACGCCCGGACACCCCGCCGTGCCTTCTTCGGGCCAAAAATATCCCGGGGGAGTCGCGGCCCCGCCGCGACGGGGGCAGCGCCCCCTCCAAGGCCTCGAACCTCGCTGCAACAGGCGCGTGGAGGACCGGTGCCACACCCGATCCGCGCCCTGTTCCCCGCTCAGAGGCGCTGAAAGGTCAGGTAATGCGGCACGCGCCCGTCCCGCAGCGCCTTTTGTTCGTAGCGCGTCGACAACCAGTCGTCCCATGGCTGCCGCCAGTCCGCCGGGCGCTCCGCGGTCCAGACAAATCCCGCCTTCGGCACTTCGATCAGGGTCTGGCGCACGTAATCGGGAATATCCGTTGCCACGCGCAGTTCCGCACCCGGCGCCATGACCCGGGCCAGCGGCACAAGATGTTCCTGCGTCACGAACCTGCGCCGGTGATGCTTTTTCTTGGGCCATGGGTCAGGATACAGCAGAAAGACCTTGGCGATCGACCCATCCGGCAGGACGTCGAACAGGTTGCGCGCATCGCCCGGAAAGACCCGCAGGTTCCGCACGCCCGCCGCCCTGATCTTGCCCAGCAGCATCGCGACCCCATTCATGAAAGGCTCTGCGCCGATCATGCCCACCGCCGGGTTGCGCGCAGCCTGATGCACCATGTGTTCGCCGCCGCCAAACCCGATCTCCAGCCAGACCGGCGCATCGCCGAACAGCGCGCCAAGATCCAGCGCGGTCCGGTCCGGGTTCACCTCCCAGTCCACCGGCCCGGGCGACAGCCGGTCCAGATCTTCTTGCAGATAGGCTTCCTGGCTGGGCCGCAGGCCCTTGCCGCGGATCCGGCCATAGAAATTGCGCCAAGGTGCGCCGGGATGTTTGTTCGACGTGGTCATGCGCGCAGCGCTTACCCGCCGCCGCGCATGGGCGCAAGCCGCCGATCGTCGCCGCTTCAACGCGGGCAGCGGGCCTGCCCGTCACCCCGAAGAGGGGCAGCGTCTCTTGCTTCAGGGCGCGATCAGGATGCTGCCCAGCACATCCAGTGCGTCGCCCGCGCGCCGCACGACGAGCACCTCGCCCGACCGGGTGCTGCGGCCGGTCAGCGCCCGGATGTTCACCTGATGGGTAACGATGAAGGGTTGATCGGACCGCCCGTTCAACAGCTTCAGCGCCGCCTCCGTGCGCGCCTCGCGCTGTGAATAGTCGCCAAAGAAGGAGTTGAAGGCCGCAACTTCCCGCACCGCCCCCAGTTCGAGCAGGTCGGCCGTGTCGCGGCAGCGGCACCATTCGCTGGTCAGCACCGCGTCGAAACGGACATCCCGCGCGCGAAAGGCCGCGCCGATGGCGCGCGCCTGCGCCCGCCCGGCGCCGTCCAGATTCCGCTGGGTCGCGCAATCCTCGACGTCGAAGCCCGCCGGATCACCGGTGCCCGGCGCCAGAGCGTGTCGCATGATGGCAAAGGCACCGGGGGTTTCCAGCGCCGCCCAGTCGTTGGACATGGCGATCCCCGGCCAGAGCAGGCCGAGGATCAGAAAAAGACGCAGTCTCACAGGCGCGCGTCGAGAAAGCCCAGCAGACCTTCCCAGCTGCCCTGATCCGCCTCAAGGTCGTAGTCGCTCGAGCCATGCACCGTAAAGCTGTGCCGCGCGCCGCCAAAGACCTCTGCGCCATGTTCGACGCCCGCGGCCTGCAACTGGTCCAGAAGCGATGCGAGATCTCCCATGCCGGACACAGGATCGGCGCTGCCGTGGAACATCATGACCGGCGCGGTCGTGGCGCTGTAATCCTGTCCCTCGGGTGTGCCCAAGCCCCCGTGAAAGCTGACGAAACCCTCCAGATCGGCACCCGCCCGCGCGGCTTCCAGCACGGCGGCCCCGCCAAAGCAGTAGCCCATCATGACCATGGCATCGCTTGCGCCCGGAATATTCGCCGCCTCCATGATGGAGCCCATCAGCCGCTCGCGAAAGGCCGCCCGGTCGCTGTAGAGCGCGCCCGACAGCGCGCGGTTCTCATCGACGGTCGTCGGATTCTCGTCCGCGCCGTAGACGTCGATGGCAAATGCGGTGTAGCCCAGCGCCGCCAGCATTTCGGCACGGCGCTCCTCATAGGCGGTCATGCCGTCCCAATCATGCACGATCAGCACGGTGCCCTTGGGCGTGATCGCGGTGTTGGTGGCGACATAGCCCTCGTAGGTGCGGTCGCCCACGGTGTATTGGTGATAGCCGGACTCGATCTCGGCCTGTGCGGACGCCGCCATCAGGGCAGCCCCTGCAAACACGTAACGGAACATGGTTTCGCCTCCCTTTCAGATTAGTATGGACAGCAGGATAGCGTCGATGCCTCAAAAGAAAAGACGCCCCCGCGAGGGCGTCTTTCAGTGACATGTCCATTAGCCCGCCGCGCCAAGCCATCGCCCGCGCGACGGTCCCGGGTCAGACCTCGGCTTTCAGCGCGTCGACCAGATCGGTCCGCTCCCATGAAAAGCCGCCATCTGCCTCTGGCGCGCGGCCAAAGTGACCATAGGCCGCCGTGCGTTCGTAGATCGGCTTGTTCAGGTCCAGATGGGTGCGGATGCCGCGCGGGGTCAGGTCTATGATCTTGGGGATCGCCTTTTCGATTGCCTGCGCCGCGACATCGCCGGTGCCGAACGTGTCGACATAGATCGACAGGGGCTTTGCCACGCCGATCGCATAGGACAGCTGAACAAGGCATTTCTCGGCCAGACCGGCCGCCACCACGTTCTTGGCAAGGTAGCGCGACACATAGGCAGCAGAGCGGTCGACCTTGGTCGGATCCTTGCCGGAAAACGCGCCGCCGCCATGCGGGGCCGCGCCGCCGTAGGTGTCGACGATAATCTTGCGCCCGGTCAGTCCCGCGTCCCCGTCCGGCCCGCCGATGACGAACTTGCCCGTCGGGTTCACGTGCCATTCCGTGTCATCCATCAGCCAGCCTTCGGGCAGGGCTTCGTAGATGTAGGGCGTCACGATTTCGCGGATCTGCTCCGACGTCAGGTCGGGATCAAGATGCTGCGTCGACAGCACGATCGAACTGATGCCGACCGGCTTGCCATCGCGGTAGACCACCGAAAGCTGCGACTTGGCGTCCGGACCCAGTGCCGGTTCGGCGCCCGATTTGCGCACCTCCGCAAGGCGGCGCAGGATGGCATGGCTGAACTGGATCGGCGCCGGCATCAGCTCCTTGGTCTCGTTGGTGGCGAAACCGAACATGATGCCCTGATCGCCCGCGCCCTCGTCGCCCTGCTCGCCCGTCACACCCTGCGCGATATGCGCCGATTGTTCATGCAGCAGGTTCGTGATCTCGCAGGTGGCGTGGTGAAACTTCTCCTGCTCGTAGCCGATGTCCTTGATGCAGGCGCGCGTGATATCCGGGATGCGCTCCATGTAATCGTGCAGTTTGGCCTGATCGGTCAGCCCGACCTCTCCGCCGATGACGACACGGTTCGTCGTGGCAAAGGTTTCGCACGCCACACGCGCCAAGGGATCTTCCGCCAGCAGGGCGTCAAGGATGGCGTCCGAAATCCGGTCGCACACCTTGTCGGGGTGCCCTTCCGAGACGGACTCGGACGTAAAGGTATAATTCTGTCGGGACATGAGGTCGTGCTCCATTAATATACGCCATCACGCCAGGAAGCCGTTGTGACGGGGTGTTGCATCAAGGTCGCGTAGTGCCAGCCTTCGGTGGGGTCAATCGAAAACTTCCCGCCTTTTGAGATGCCGGGCAACCATCAGACCCGCAATGGTGAAAATCAGGGCAAGTGTCACCGGCAGATCCCCGGTCCGGCTATAGGGCGTCACACGCAGGGGCGGCGGCAGCGGCGCGTCAAGATAACCCGCTTCGCCCAGGGGCAGATCCGCAACGACGCGGCCTGCCCCGTCGATCACCGCCGACACGCCGGTATTGGCCGCGCGCAACATCGGCAGACCCTGTTCGATGGCGCGGATGCGCGCCTGCGCCAGATGCTGAAACGGGCCGGACCATGTCCCGAACCAGGCGTCATTGGTGATCTGCAACAGCATGTCGGGCCGGGTCGGCGCGCCGTTCACATCCTGCGCAAAGACCGCCTCGTAGCAGATCAGCGGCAAGGCCGTGCCCAGCGCGCCCAGTTCGATCACCCTCGGCCCCGGCCCGGGCGAATAGCCGCCCTCCGCCCGCGCGGCGAGGCCCGCGATGTTCCACCGCCGGAACAGCGCTGCCGCCGGCATGTATTCCCCGAAGGGCACCAGATGGTGCTTGTCGTAGAGCTGACTCACAGCCCCATCCGGGGACAACGCGGCAAGCGAATTGTAATACCCGCCCTCATCCGCGCGCTGCACGCCGACAACGACCTGCGCGGCGCCGCCCGCCGCCGCCACCCGCTGGAGGAACGGACCGGAGTTGTGCAGGAGGCTGGGCACACTCGTCTCCGGCCATATGATCAGGTCCGGCGGTGCCGTGCCCGGTTCCGGGACGGCCGATGTATAGCGCAACTTGCGGTCGATGAAGATCGGGATCTTCTGCGGATCCCATTTTTCATGCTGCGCCGCGTTGGGCTGCACCAGACGGACCGTCGGGCGTCCGGTCAGATCCTGCGCAGGCGGGGTCAGCAAGGCCCCGCCCCCGAACAGCAGCAAGAGCGCGGTCAGCCCCGCCGCCGCCCCCGCGATCCGAAAGCGCCCGGGCCGCAGGGCCAGCGCAAACAGCGACGCCGCGACAAGCGTGGCCAGCGTCAGCCCATGTGGTCCCACCACCGCCGCCCATTGCATGACCGGCACCGGCAGCCAGACATAGGCCACCGCCCCCCAAGGGAATCCCGTCAGAACATAGGCTCGGGCCAGTTCCGCGGCTGTCCATGTGAGGGCCAGCGCGACGGCGGGGAACCGCACCAGCGGGGCCAGCCAGAAGGCCAGCGCCCAAAACAGCGCCAAGCCTCCCGCAAGGCCGATCAGGCCAAAGGGGGCCATCCAGCCGGTCGTCGCCGCATCGACAAGAAACGGCTCGACGATCCAGCTCATGGAAAACCCGAAATACCCAAGGCCCACGGCCCACCCGGTGAGCGCCGCCGCGCCCTGCCGCCCGGAAGTGGACAGAAACAGCCAGATCGCCGCGACAAGGCCCGGAAAGGCAATGAACCAAAGGTCGTGGGGCGCCTGACCGAGCCCCATCACGACCCCCGCGGCCACCGCCAGCGGCAGGCGGATACGGTCGATGAGGCCGGATCGCGTCGGGCCGCCAGCGGCGGCCGCGCGGTCAGGCATGGCCCAGATCGGCCTTCGGCGGAACGGCATCGGAGGTGGACATCCGCGCGGCGACCCCATGATCGCCCGTCTCCGCCCGGGGCGAATTGGGCAACCGCACGCGCAGCCGCTTGATGCGGCGCGGATCGGCGTCCACCACCTCGAAATCGAGCCCCGCGGGATGCGGCACCACTTCTCCGCGCGCGGGCACGCGGCCCGCCAGCATGAAGACAAGCCCGCCCAACGTGTCGATCTCTTCGCCATCGATGTCGTCGTGATCGGTCAGCTGGAGGCCCAGCTCCGTCTCGAAATCGGTGACCGGCGTCGTGGCCTGCGCAAGGTAGCACCCGCTTTTTTCCCGGGTCCAGGTCTGGTCCTCATCGGTGTCGTGTTCGTCCTCGATCTGCCCGATGACCTGTTCGATCAGATCCTCGATCGTCACCAGTCCGTCGACCCCGCCATACTCGTCGATCACCAGCGCCATGTGCCGGCGTTCCGTCTGCATCTTCTGCAACAAAACGCCGATCGGCATGGAGGGCGGCACGAAGAGCAAGGGCCGCAGCATCCGCTTGAGGTTGAACCGCCCACCGGTGCCATTGAACCCGTGGCCCAGCGCGAAATCCTTGAGATGGGCCATGCCCACGGGCGTGTCGAGCGTGCCCTCGAACACCGGCAGTCGGGTCAGACCGCTTTCGCGGAATACGGTGACCAGATCGTCCTTGGTGATCGTGTTCGGCACGGCGATGATCTCGGCCTTCGGCAGGGCGACGTCCTCGACCCGCATCCGGCGCAGGTTGATCATGCCATGCGCAGGACGCTCCGGCGTGGTGGCCGCGTATCGCGTCTCCGAATACTCGTCCTCCGGCTCGTTGGAGGACCGCCCGAACAGACGTCCCCAGAACCCGGGTTCCTGTTCCTCTTCGTACATGTCTCTCGTCTCGGGCGCGCGTTGCGCCGCCTTAGACGAGTCGTCGTTATCGCCCATCAATCCGTTCCAGTCACACCCCGTCCGGGGCCATCATCCCAATCATATGGGTCCGGCAGGCCGAGTTTGCCAAGTATTTCGACCTCCAGACGCTCCATAAGCGTGGCATCCGCATCACGCATATGATCATAGCCCACAAGATGTAACACACCATGAACAATCAGATGTGTGACATGTTGCGCCATCGGCTTGCCCTGATCGGCGGCTTCCCGCGCACAGGTCTCCCATGCGAGGGCGATATCGCCAAGGTGATGCGCCTCGGGTCCATCGGGCACGGGCCTGGCCGGCCCCGCGCCGTCTTTCTCGGCGGCCAGATCCTCGGCCGGCCAGCTCAGCACATTGGTCGGTGTGGGCCGGTCGCGGAAGTCGCCGTTGAGCGCGCAGATCCGCCGGTCGTCGCAGGCGAGAACCGCGATCTCGAACAGGGCCGGATCGAGATCCAGATGGGCAAGGGCCGCGCGGGCGCCCGTCTCGGCCAGAGGGGCGAGCGGCAGGCTTTGCCAGCGGTCGTCTTCGATGATCGGATCGGTCAGCATGTCGTTAAACGCCGGGGGCTCTGCCCCCGGACCCCCGGGATATTTCGGGCCCGAAGAAGGGCGCCGCCGTCAGCCTTGCGGCGTGTCCTTTTCGTAGGCTTCGATGATGGCCGCGACAAGCGGATGGCGCACCACGTCCTTGCCGGTAAAATAGTTGAAGGAAATCCCCGGGACATGGCCCAATAGGCGTTCGGCATCCGCAAGGCCGGAGGGCACGCCGCGCGGCAGGTCCGTCTGGGTGCGGTCCCCGGTGATGACCATCCGCGACCCTTCGCCAAGCCGCGTGAGGAACATCTTCATCTGCATGGTGGTGGCGTTCTGCGCCTCGTCCAGCACCACGAAGGCATTCGACAGGGTGCGCCCCCGCATGAAGGCGAGCGGAGCGATCTCGACAGTCTTTTCCTCGCGCAGCTTGGCCAGTTGCTTGCCCGGGAGGAAATCGTTGAGCGCGTCGTAGAGCGGCTGCATGTAGGGGTCGACCTTGTCCTCCTGCGTTCCGGGCAGGAAGCCCAGCCGTTCGCCGGCCTCGACTGCCGGCCGGCTGAGGATGATCTTGTCGACGATGCCGTTTATCAGCATGTTCACGCCCACCGCGACGGCGATATAGGTCTTTCCGGTGCCCGCGGGGCCGATTCCGAAGGCCATCTCGTGCGAAAACAGCGCCTGGACATAGGCCTTTTGCGCGTCGGTGCGCGGCTCCACCAGCTTCTTGCGGGTCTTGATCTCTACCGGACCCTTGCCGAACATTTCGAGCTGTTCGTCGGGCGCATCCTCCTCCCCCATGCGGAACGCACGGTCTATGTCGCCCTTGCCGACGTCGCGGCCCTGTTCCAGCCGTTCGTAGAGGGCGTTCAGCACATCCGCCGCCGCGGGCACCATGTCCTCCTGTCCATGGACCGCCAGCTGGTTGCCGCGCCTCAGGATCTGGACGCCGGTGCGTGCCTCGATGTCGGTCAGGTTGCGATCGAACTCGCCACAAAGGTCGATGAGCAAACGGTTGTCGGGATATTCAAGGATGGCTTCCGTCAACGTGCCTGTGGTCAAGCCTCTCTCCTGCGATGGGCCGCGAATATGCCCCATCGTGCATTGCCACGCGCGCGGTGGCAAGCATGCCCGTGGCCGCGCGGGGCAAACGGCCAAGAAAAACCTGCCGCTGCCCTCATAACGCCCCGGACGCTGCGGGATCGGTCGGACCAAGTCCACACCCCCCGCGCCTTGCCTGCGTCACATGGTCACATCACCGCCGGGACAACCCACCGGGGACGGATCGCAAACGCGACGGGCTCCGGCGAGGGTGGCAGTGTCCACTGCCTGCGAAAAACGGGCCACCGCCTGTCGCGCGGTCTGTCGGCCCTCACGCCCCCCGCAAACAGGCTGCCGCGATGACCGTCAGCGCCCCGTTTTTCAGATCAATGTGCCGCGCAGCGAGTTGGGGGCGCTGTCAAGGATGCGGACGCGGCGCAACTCTCCGGCGGAGACCTCCGGCGCCTCCACATGCACAGCGTGCAGATATTCCGACTTGCCCACCATCTGACCGGGCAGCCGTCCGGGTTTTTCGAACAGCACGTCGACCTCGCGCCCGACCATGGCATCCTGCAAGGCGCGCTGCTGTTTTGTCAGCAGGGCTTGCAGCCGTTGCAGGCGGTCGTCCTTTTCCGCCTCGGGCACATGCGGGCGTTCGGCGGCGGGGGTTCCGGGGCGCTCTGAATACTTGAACGAAAAGGCCGATCCGTATTCCACTGCCTCGATCAGATCCAGCGTGGCCTGAAAATCAGCCTCGGTCTCTTCGGGAAAGCCGACGATGAAATCGCCCGAAAGATGCAAGTCGGGCCGGACGTCGCGCAGGCGTGCGATCAGCTTCAGGTAATCCTCTGCCGTATGCTGGCGGTTCATGCGTTTGAGGATCCGGTCGCTGCCCGCCTGCACCGGCAGATGCAGGTAGGGCATCAGTTTCTCGCAATCGCCGTGCGCGGCGATCAGCGCGTCGTCCATGTCGTTGGGATGCGAGGTGGTGAACCGGATGCGCGCCAGCCCGTCGAGTCCGGCCAAGTCACGGATCAACCCGGCAAGGCCGCCGTCGTGCCCGTGGTAGGCATTCACGTTCTGACCCAGCAAGGTGATCTCGCGCACGCCGCGTTCCACCAGATCGCGCGCCTCTGTCAGGACGCGCTGCGCGGGGCGGCTGACCTCCGCACCCCGGGTATAGGGCACCACGCAGAAGGCGCAGAACTTGTCGCATCCCTCCTGCACGGTCAGAAAGGCGGTCGGGCCGCGCTTTGCCTTCGGGCGCGCGGTCAGGTGGTCGAACTTGTCCTCTTCGGGAAACTCGGTATCCAGCGCCTTTTCGCCGGCCCGCGCACGCGCCGTCAATTGCGGCAGGCGGTGATAGCTTTGCGGGCCGACAACCAGATCGACCATCGGCTGACGCCGCATGATCTCGGCGCCTTCGGCCTGCGCGACACAGCCGGCGACGCCGATCCGCAAATCCGGGTTCTCCGCCTTCAATCCCTTGTAGCGGCCCAGTTCGGAATAGACTTTTTCCGCCGCCTTTTCACGGATATGGCAAGTGTTGAGCAGGATCAGATCCGCGTCTTCGGGGCGGTCCGTCGGGGTATACCCCTCGCCGCCCATGGCCTCGGCCATACGCTCGCTGTCGTAGACATTCATCTGGCACCCGTAGGTCTTGATGAACAGTTTCTTCGAGGCCATTGCGCCCTCCAATCCAAGCCTTGGAAAGCGTCCGATACCGCAAAAGCGCACCGTCTTGCAATGCGCGAGATGGTCACCGCCCCCGCGAAAGGCGGGAGCGGTCAGACTTTCCCGATCAGGCCGCCCCTGACGGGATCGCGTCAGTCCAGATCTTCGGTCACGATCCGCTTGTCGGGCACGCCCAATTCCTTCAATTCGGACGGCATGGCCTCCACCATCGGGTCCGGCCCGCAGACATAGCAGATGTCTTTTTCGGGATCGACGAAATCGCGCAACATCTCGGCGTCGATCATGCCGCGCGCCAGCGGGCTGCCAATTTCCTCGGTCACGGTCCAATGGCAGCGCAGGCCCGGCATCCGCTCGAATTCCTCGCGCATGATGATGTCGTCCTCGCAACGGTTGGAAAACACCAGCGTGTTGCCCTCCAGCGTGCCATGGTCCTCCAGCTTGCGGCGCAGAATCGGGATGAAGGGGGTCACGCCGGCGCCGCCCGCGATGAACACGCCGTCGCCCTTGTCCTCGATCGCGCCCCATGGGTCGCCGATCAGCACGGTATCGCCCGCTTCCAGCTTGGCGATCTGTTCTGTCACGCCATCGTGGTCCGGGTAGGACTTGATGACGAACTCCAGCCGGTCCTCGCGCGGCATGCTGGTAAAGGTGAAAGGCCGCGCCTCATCGCGCCAGCCTTCCCGATCCAGCGCGAAATCCGTGGCCTGCCCGGGCGTATGGTCAAAGCCGTCCGGCTTTTCAAAGGTCAGGCGGTTCACGTCATGCGTGACCGTCTCGACCGTCTTCAAGGTAAGTCTGTGGGTCATCGTCTTGGCCCTCCAATCATTCAGAGGACAACGCCCGCGCCGCAGGTGGGGTTCCGGTCCCCCGCTACAGCGCGGTGCCGTAGGTGCAGATCGCGCCATGCCCGTCGGTCGACCGGGTCAGCCGTTCGTTGCGAAACACCGCGTGAACATAGCGCGGCGCCTCGGGACTGCCGTAGGCGTAGCTGACGCAGGCCTCGTCCCAGTTGGCCGGGTTACGCTCATACCCGGCGTCCAGACCGAACACGGCATCTGCCTGCGCCTTTGTCATGCCGCCGGACAGCTTGCGCGCTTCGGCCCCGTTTCCGCCGCCGCCCGCGACCGGCGCCGCGGTTTCCATGCAGCCGGAGAGGCCCAGCGCACCCGCTATGATCAAGACCAGATGCCGCATCGCCAAACTCCGTTACAGGTTCTCCAGTTGCGGCATTCCCAGCACGTGATACCCGCTGTCGACCATGATCACCTCACCGGTGGTGCAGGCCCCCGCGTCGGAAATCAGCCAGACCGCCGTGCCGCCCACCGCCTCCAGCGTGGCATTGGCCCCCAGAGGCGCGTTCTGGTCCGTGTGCTTGTAGGTGCGCCGCGCGCCGCCGATGGCCGCCCCCGCCAGCGTCTTCATCGGGCCGGGCGACAGCGCGTTGACGCGAATGCCATCCTGCCCCAGATCGTTCGCCAGATAGCGCGTCGTGGATTCCAGCGCCGCCTTGGCCACGCCCATCACGTTGTAGTTGGGCACAACCCGCTGGCTGCCAAGATAGGTCATCGTCAGCAGCGTCCCGCCGTTTGTCATCAGCGGATGCACCCGCCGCGCCACCTCGATGAAGCTGTAGACCGAGATATCCAACGTGTTCTTGAAGTTGGCGCGCGAGGTGTTCAGGATCCGCCCCGTCAGTTCGGACTTGTCCGAATAGGCGATCGCATGGACAAGGAAATCCACGCTCTCCCACCGCTCGCCCAGCGCGGTGAACGCCGCGTCCAGCGACGCATCGTCCGTCACGTCGACATCCACCATGAAATCCGACCCGACGCTCGCGGCCAGCGGTTCCAACCGCTTCCCGAACGCCTCCCCCTGATGGGTGAAGGCAAGCTCCGCCCCGGCGGCATGGCAGGCCTTGGCAATTCCCCAGGCGATGGACCGTTCGTTGGCCACGCCCATGACAAGCCCGCGCTTGCCCTCCAGAGTGATCGTCATTCCGTTCTTTCCGTAAAATCAGCCATGATATCTCGACAGCACCATGGACCCGTTCGTGCCGCCGAAGCCGAAGGAATTGGTCATGACGCTGTCCAGCCCCGCATCGTCCACCCGCGCCGTCGCGATCTCCGCCGGATCCAGCGCCGGGTCCAGCGTCTCCACATTGATCGACGGGATGATGAAGTCATGCTCCAGCGCAAGCAGGCAGTAGATCGCTTCCTGCGCGCCGGTCGCGCCCTGACTGTGGCCGGTCATCGACTTGGTCGAGGACACCGGCGGGGTCGTCCCCTCGCCAAAGACCCGGCGCACCGCCTCGATCTCGCCGACGTCGCCCACCGGGGTCGAGGTGCCATGCGCGTTGATATAGCTGATCTTGCGCCCCTCGGGCAGCGTCTCCAGCGCCAGCCGCATGGCCCGCTCGCCGCCCTCGCCCGAGGGCGCCACCATGTCCGCGCCGTCGCTGGTCGCGCCATAGCCGGTCACTTCGGCATAGATCTTCGCGCCGCGCGCCTTGGCATGTTCCAGTTCCTCCAGCACGAGGATCCCGCCCCCGGCGGAGATCACGAACCCGTCCCGCTCCGCGTCAAAGGCGCGGCTCGCCTTCTCCGGCGTGTCGTTGAACTTGGCCGACATCGCGCCCATCGCGTCGAACAGGCACGACAGCGTCCAGTCCAGCTCCTCGCCGCCGCCCGCGAACATCACGTCCTGCTTGCCCAGCATGATCTGTTCCGACGCATTGCCGATGCAATGCAGGGAGGTGGAGCAGGCCGAGGTGATCGAATAGTTGATCCCCTTGATCTTGAACGCCGTCGACAGGTTGGCCGAAATGGTCGAACACATGCACTTCGGCACGGCAAAGGGGCCGATCCGCTTGGTCCCGCCGGTCTTCAGCACGGTCTGATGCGCGCTCAGCATGGCACTGGTGGACGGCCCGCCCGATCCCGCCACCAGCCCGGTGCGCGGGTTGACGATATCCGCCTCTTCCAGCCCGGCATCGGCGATGGCCTGCTGCATGGCGATATGCGCATAGGCCGCCCCCGGCCCCATGAAGCGCAGCGTGCGCTTGTCGATATGCTGGGCGACATCAAGGTCGATGGCCCCCGCGATCTGGCTGCGAAAGCCATGTTCCTTCATCTGCGCGTTGGCAGTGATCCCCGAGCGGCCCGCCCGGAGCGAGGCGAGGACCTCTTCGGCATTGTTTCCGATGCTCGAAACGATCCCGAGCCCGGTGACGACGACGCGGCGCATGAAGCCTCCTCATGATGTGTCAGGCTTCTTAGTAGGGCATCGCCGGGGGGAGGTGCAAGGTGCGGAGGGGCTGTGCCTTGGCGCATTGCGGGATCGGGAGAGCGGAGGCGCGCTGCGACAAGAGGGAAGCTCGGCGAGGGGCGGGAAAACGGACGGTGCAAATTTGCGAACCGGAGTCGTCCTTCGGGACGTGAACGGCCCACATGAGACATTCAGTGTCCGTGGCACGCTGCGCTGCGGCTTCACCGGACCGGACATCCGCGCATTGCGCTGCATTCTCCGGCCTGAAACGTCGGCAGTGCGCACCTTCCGGTCTTTCGCCACATGTGCTCAATCTCTACCGCAGCCGCGAGACCACTCAGCAGACAGGGCGGAATGCGCCATGCGATGCTGCTCCCGCGGCATATGCGCGGGAGCGGACGGCCGGTTGGTTCTAAATCCCGTGGAGCGCGATGTGCTTACTCGTCCACATCAGCGCTTCTTCGAGACGCGCTACAGCGAGCTCTTTTTCACGGCTGGCGTTAAAGTCATTGATGATTTCGGCAAATTGCATGGCAACTTGTTTTGCCTCGAACATTGTTTCCCGCCCGGGGTCGGAGAGTGTACGGTAGGAAAGTCCGAAAGCTTCTTCGTTCATGGTATTAATCCTTCATCATGATTCATCGGGCGCTCCTTGGTTGGCCGGTCGAAGCAAACCAAACGCGCATGAAAATCAAGTAAATCCGCTAAAAGGTACATCGGCGGAGATGCTGGAATCATCATCTTCTTGAGGTTGTGACTTGGGCCGGCTGTGTCGAGCCCACCCATACTGCAACCGCGAAAGACTCAATTACCCCGGCGGGCAGTTTGGACTCGTAGTGGTCCTACTTCAACCAGCCGGCGCCCGAAGCGGTGGCCGCATAACCAAGGCGGAAAACCACTTAGAGAACGCCCGGAACCTGTTCAGACAAACCGAACCACCTCTGAACTATCTGGATTAGATGCTATCCGAATGTCCGTTCCCACTGGCCGAGCTTGTTCGGCATGCATTTGCGGCGAAGGTCCGGTGTCCGCCCCACATGCACATCACCCTTGGTCCACGCAAGGGCGAAGGGAACGGCAAGAAGGGGGCTGCGACCGGAACGGCGCTACGCCAACACGGACAGCCGTAACCGGCCAGCTCGGATGGCTTGCAGCCCCGTCCGCTTTGGACAACACGTCACCGCTGATGTGACCTAAAGCGGACTCCATGCCGAAGGACGCGGCGCGCGTGTTGACCGACCGGCAATCCCGCGTGGCGGCACATTCCC
>CAZRZN010000075.1:0-16464 GCA_964604565.1 uncultured Rhodobacterales bacterium | reverse complement strand
CCATCTGGGTCGAAACGACAACCTTGTCGGAGACCGATCCCTCACTGTCCCCCCCGCAATTGATCCAATCGGCGTGGCAGGACCAAGGGCGCGCCGAGCAGTTCAGCCGCCCGACGACCTTCGATCCGGGGGTTTGCTACGGTCACATCCGGGATGCGTTGTCGGAAAAGGGCCTGCGGGACGGGCGCATCGGGTTCGAGGCCGCCGCTGTCTCGGTGCACGATTTCGCGGCGCTGAAAGCCGCATTCTCCGGCATCGAACTCGTGGATGCCAGCCCCACCCTGGCCAGATTGAAGATGGTCAAATCGCTGGGCGAAATCAGCAATCTGCGTCAGGCGGTCACGATTGCCGAAAGCGGCATTTCCGCCGTTCGCGATGCCATCGGCATCGGCGTGACGCGCAATGACCTTGCTGCAGAATGGGCCCGTGCGATCCATGCCCACCCTGACAGGGCCGCGCTCGGCAGCGCATGGGAATACATCTCTGTCGGACCGGACCCGTGGGGCGGAAATGCGGCCGCCCGGGCGGGCGATCTCGTCAAGGTGGATGTCGGCTGTATTGTCGGTGGATACACGTCCGACAGTGGACGAACCTTTGTGCTGGGCAGGGCAAGTGATCTTCAGGCCCGGCTTTTCGATGCGCTCTTGCAGGGGTTTGCCGCCGGATCGGACCTGCTGCGCCCCGGCGTGCCCTTGTCCGAGGTGCACCGCGCAACAAACGACGCCATTCGCAAGGCCGGATTTCCCGGCTACACACGCGGCCATTTCGGACACGGGCTGGGTGCGGGCCTTGGCAGCGAGGAATGGCCCTTCATCTCGGCGGATGCCGAGGTGGTCTTCGAACCGGGCATGGTCATGGCGTTCGAATGTCCGTGGTACATCAATGGCCTTGGCGGAATGATCGTCGAAAACCAGCTTTTGATCACTGAAACCGGGCATGAGATGATGAACACCCTGCCCCGTGACCTGACCGAGGTCTGAGTGCCACGCGTCACATCAGCATCGATGGCAGATAAAGCGCGATCTGCGGAATCGCCGTCAAGACTGCGATCCCCGCCAGCAGGATCAGCCAATAGGGAACCGTGGCAACCGCCGTTTCGCCAAGGGACACTTTTTCCTTGGTGACGGACACCAGAACGGAGAGGTTCAGTCCGACAGGGGGCGTGACCTGACCGATCTCGATCATGATCGTGATGATCACCCCAAGCCAGACCGCATCATACCCCAGCCCGACCATCAGCGGCACGACAATCGGCAAGGTCATGATCATCAGGGACAGCCCGTCGAAAAAGCACCCCATGACAAGATAGACCAGCACGACAGCCCCCAGCACCACCAGCGGCCCCAGATCGGCGGCGCGCACCGTCTCCAGAATGGCCTGAGGTACGCCCAGAAGGCTGACCGCCTGCGCGAGGATCGTGGCCCCCATGACGACAAAGGCGATCGAGGCAAAAAGTAGCGTGGCCGCGTAGATGCTCTGGACCAGCGACGTCAGCGTCAGCGTGCCCCAGAACCGACCGACGACGATGGTTGCGATGACGCCTATTCCGGCCGCTTCGGTGGGGGTGGCGATGCCAAAGGCGATGCTCCCCATGATTGCGAGGATGAGCAGAACAAAGGGCCACAAACTCAAAAGGTTGAACACGATGCGCCCGATGCCGACCCTTGTGTCGCCCTTGGGGGCCAGCGCCGGATGGAGACGGCAGCGCAGCACGATGTAGACCATGAACATGGCGGCAAAGAGCAGCCCCGGCAACAAACCGGCCAGAAACAGTTGACCAATCGAGGTTTCGGTCAAAGCGCCGTAAATCAGCAAGGACAGGCTTGGCGGGATCAACAAGCCCAAGGTGCCTCCCCCCGCAAGCGACGCAACGACCATCTTCCGGTCGTATCCACGGGCCGTCATTTCGGGATAGGCCACGGATCCCACCGCTGCGGCCGTGGACAGGCTTGATCCGCTGACCGCCCCGAACAAGGTGCAAACGGCGATGTTGGTGTGCAACAGTCCGCCCGGCACCCGCTGAAACAGGGGCGTCAGCGCGGCATAGATCTTCTGGCTGACCCCGCTGCGCAACATGATCTCACCCAGGATGATGAACAAGGGTATCGCGCTGAGGGTGAAGGAATTCAGGACGTTCCAGACCGCATCTATCGCAACGAAGGTGGACCCATTTGCCACGAATTGCAGAATGAGAAACCCGGTGAGGCCCAGCGCGGCCCCGAGGGCCAGCCCCGATCCCGCGAACAGGGTCAAACCGCCCAGAAGCACAGACCAGAAAACGCCCATCAGGTTGCGATATCCTCGTCGGCTTCAGGCGCAAGCTGCCCGGTTGCGGCACCGTCTGCCGCCCCCCGGACCAAGAAGGCCAGCGCCGTCAGGGCCATGGAAACCGGCAGCAAGGCCATCCAGGGATACATCAGCAGGCGTCCCACCTCTGTCTTGATGTTGCGATCAAATGCAAATTCCAGCCAGGGCAGACACAGGGCGAAAAACCAAAGGCAGAAGGCCGCACCGAAAACGCCGGCCAACGCGGACACCCATCGGCGCATCCCTTCCGGGATCGAAGACACCAGAATGGAGACACGCACATGATCCGCGCGCAGCGTTACCAGCGGCAGTGCAAGAAAGAACGCCGCGGTCATCAATAGCCCCACCAATTCCTCAGTGTATCGCAGCGGCGTGTAGGCAAGGTATCGCATCGTGACACTGGCCCCGATCAGCCCGATGATCACACTGGCGGCAATGGCCGCAAGCACGGCCATCGCGGTAAAAAGGGGCGTCAGCATCCGCTCAATGCGGCGCAGGGTGACGGAAAGCCTCCCCTGATGATTTCCGTCACCCAAGATCAGCGGTCCAGAACGTCAAGAATGCGCTGGCGGTATTCCGGAGCCTTTCCGCCCGCTTCCTCTGCCATCGCAAGCCAGGTTCCGGAGGCGGCCTCCAGAAAGGCGGCCCGGTCCGCGTCTGAAAAATCGTCAAGGAATTCGACGCCCTGTTCGGCCAGCTTGGCGCGGGCGGACGCTTCGTTCGCCTCGGCCTCGGAATATTCGTTGGTGCGCTCCCATACGGCTGCGCCTGCGGTCCTGACGGCGTCGCGCTCGGCCTCGGTCAGATCGTCCCAGGCGCTTTTGGACGCGCCAAGCACATAGGGCACGCCCGCCACCGGATAAAGATAGGAGGCATATTTCGTGACCTCCTGAAGCGAGATCGTATGCGCGAAGAGCGCCGGGTAGACCGCGCAATCGACCACGCCGGTCTGAAGCGCCACATACAGGTCATTCTGACCGACGATCTGCGCCGAAACACCCAGTTCGGTGAAGGTTTCGACCTGATCGCTGCTCCAGACCCGCAGCTTCTTGGTTCTCAGGTCCTCAAGCGTGCGCACAGGTTCCTCCCGGCAAAAGATCGAGGCCTTGAGCAGCGGCAGCGCCATGAAGCCTGTCGGCACGATGTCCCATTCGGCCAGCACTTCTTCATAGATCGCCTGAATTTCTGGAAGGGCGGTGATCAGTTCCTCGGAGCTGCCGACAGATCCCTGCACCATGACGGCGTTCAGGGCGGGGACGTCCCGGCCCAGATAGTTGGCCCAGACAAGGCCCATTTCAACCGCGCCGCGCGGCAACCAGCGGGCAACATCGTTGTCCTTGAGGTTCAGGGACCCGCCGTGAAAGACATTGATGGTCAGGCTGCCATCGGTCAAATCTGCAACATCCGCCGCGAAGGTTTCCAGCTGCTTTGATTCATTCCGGCCTTCGGGAAGCCCGTTGTTGAATTTCCATTCCTTTGCGTGTGCCACCCCGGAAGCCCCGGTCAGGCCGACGACGGCGGAAAGCGTGAAGAGCAGGGATTTGAACATGATCATTCCTTCTGGATGCTGTTGCGCCAAGCGTAGCCATGGCAAAGGGTTTCATCAAGATTTCCCGCACACTTTCGACCACGCTCAAGACCGTTAGGACAGACCCTTTCCAATCCGCTTGCAGGCTGTGTGTCACGATCCGCAAGGGCGCGGATCCGTTGCGGCGAAAGTATTTGCGCAGAATGGGAAATCGGGCTTGTCGGGCGTGGGCGCGGCAAGCCCGCCGCTCAAGCAGCCGACTTTATCAGTGCCTCTGCAAAACAGGCCGCAGCGCGCACCGGGTCGATGAGCCTGATCCCCGCATCGCGCTGCAATCTCGTGGCATGGCGGGTCATGCCCGCACAGCCGAGGATCACGCTTGATGCGCCTTGGTTGTCGATCAGGCCGATCCTCTGGGTCAGACGGTCGATCACATGCGCGCCGCCCTCGTCCACTGCCAGAACCGGCAGATCGCTGGCAAAGACACCCAGGGACTCCGCCCCGAAACCCGTGCCAATGAGATTTTCCTCGATCACCGGAATGGAAATCGGCAATGTCGTCAAAACCGCAAAACGCCCGCCCCAAAGGGCCGCGGCATGGAACGACGCCTGCCCCAGACCGATCACCGGAAAATCGGCACTGTCCCGCACCGCATCCAGTCCGGTATCGTCGAAACAGCCGATGATCAGGACATCCACACCGGCCTCCTTTGCGGCGGGCAGCATGGCCAGCAGCCCCGGCACGGCGGCCTCGCCATCCGCAGCGCCCTGAATCGCCGGCGGGCCGTCGGCGTTTGTCCAGCCGATGACCTCGGCATGCGGAACCGCGGCGCGGGCGGTCGCCACGATGGCCTCTGTCATCCCGGCGGAACTGTTGGGATTGATGAACAGAAGTTTCACCGGGTCGCCCCCTTGGAACGCTGGCGGCCCAGCAGGGTCACGGCCAGCAGGCAGGCGCCGATCACAAGGAAGGAAAATACCGTCGTCAGCGTTCCCAATGCGTAGATCACGGGGGTGGTCACATTCGTCGTCATGCCGAAGATCTCCAGCGGGAGTGTGTTGTAGCTGCCAGCGGTCAGCAGCGTCCGGGCAAATTCATCATAAGACAACGTGAAACCAAACAGGGCCACGCCGATCAGTGACGGCGCGATGATCGGCAGCACGACATGGGAAAAGGTCTGCCAAGGCGAAGCGCCCAGATCGCGCGCGGCCTCTTCGTAGCTGGCGTCGAAGCGATTGAAAACCGCGAACATGATCAGAAGTCCGAAGGGCAGCGTCCATGTCAGCTGCGAGCCGAATCCGCTGGTCGCCCAATGCACCCGCCAGCCCAGCTGGTTGAAGATGAGGCCCACGCCGAGGCTGATCAGGATCGACGGGATCACGAGGCTGGCAATGATCAGATAGAACAGGACCGACGACCCCGCAAAGCGTTTGCGGAACGCCATGCCGCCCAGAACCGACACGACAACCGTGGTCACCATTACCATCAGGCCAAGCGCGGAGGAACGCCGGAAACTTCCCCAGATGTCGCCCACCGCCTGCTGTTCGAACAGATCGAAGAACCAGTGCAGCGATACGCCGTTCATCGGAAATGTGAGTCCGCCCCTCGGCCCCTGAAAGCTGAGGATGCCGATCACGATGGTCGGCCCGTAAAGAAAGATGACGAAGAGGACAAAGACCAGCGTCAGGACATAAAAGGAAAGCGGGCGGCGGGCCATGTCAAAGCTCCTTCCGGATATCGACAAAGCGCAACAGCACGGCGATGGTGATCAGCACGGTGCCCAGCAGGACGATGGCCGTCGCGGCGGCGGAGGGATAGGCCAGGAGGCCGATATCGTTGGAAATCAACCGCCCGACATTTGCGCTTTGCGATCCGGACATGAAACGCACGGTGATGAAGTCGCCCATCACCAGCGTGACGACAAAGATCGTGCCGATCATGATCCCGGGCTTGCACAGGGGAACGATCACGTGAACGAGGGTCTGAAAACCGCTGGCCCCGCCATCTCGGGCCGCCTCGATCAGGCTGCGGTCGATGCGCATCATCGAATTGAAGATCGGGACCACCATGAACAGCGTGTATAGATGCACGAAGGCAAGGATGACCGAAAAATCCGAATAGAGCAGCCATTCCACCGGTTCATCGACCAGGCCCAGATCCATCAGCGCGCCGTTTGCGATCCCGTTGCGGCCAAGGAAGGGAATCCAGGAAATCATGCGAATGATGTTCGAGGTCCAGAACGGGATCGTGCAGAGCAGGAACAGCGCGACCTGCCATTTCAGCGAGTGGATGTGAAAGGCAAGGTAGTAGGCCACGGTAAATCCGATGCTCAGCGTCAGTGCCCAGGTGATCGCGGCATACCGGAACGTCGCGCCGAACACGCGCCACGCGACCTCTGAGCCGAACAGGAATTCGTAGTTTTCCCATGTGAAGGCCGGGATGATGGAAAATTCCGTCGCCCGCCAAAAGCTGACGATGCCGACGGTGATGATCGGCAGGATCAGAAACCCGACCAGCACCGCCGCAAGCGGCGCCGCCTGAACCCAGCCGATCATATGACGGTTTCTGAGCATTGCTGCCTCTCATGTCTCCGGCCGCTTGATCGGGCTGGAATTCTTGCAAAGACATCCGGGAGGCCACGCCCCCCGGATGAACGGCGCGCGACACCCGCGCGCCAAAGGTCATCAGGCCGCGATGAACTCGTTCCACTTGCGCTGCATGTAGATGTTCTCGTCCATGACCGCGTTCCAGCAGGCGACCGCGCCCATCCGGTCATAGAAGGAGCCGCCATCGCGGATTTCACCGACCTGCGCCAACTCGTCGCCATATGGGTTGGTGATCGGCGCCACGGCTTCCTTGCCCTCGAACCAGTAGCCCCATTCGTTCTCGGTCATGAAGTTCTTCGAGGTCTCCGGCACAGCGGAATAATACCCCTGCCGCATCAGGAACCCGCCGACCCAGCCGTCGAGATACCAGTTGATGTAGTCATAGGCCGCGTCCAGCTCCATGCCGGTCAGGTTCTTCGACAGGCCGATGCCGCCACCCCAGGACCGGTAGCCTTCTTCCAGCGGCTGGTAGACACAGGGGATGCCGCGCGACTTGACGGCCGTGATGGCAGGCGACCACATGGACTGGATCACCACCTCACCCGAGGCCATCAGGTTCACGCTTTCGTCGAAGGTCTTCCAGAAGGCGCGGAACTGTCCGGCGCGCTTGGCCTCGGTGAAGATCGCGATGGTCTTGTCGATCTCCTCGCGGGTCATGTTGCCCTTGTCGCCATACTGGATCTCGCCCATCGACTCGCAGACCATGGCCATGTCCATGATGCCGATCGAGGAGATGTCGAGGATCGACGCCTTGCCTTGGAACTCCGGGTTCAGCAATTCGGACCAGTTGGCGATCGGACGCCCGATCAGGTCGGGGCGGATGCCCAATGTGTCGGCGTTGTAGATCGTGGGGATCAACGTCATCCAGCCGGATTCATTGTCGACAAAATCGGTGCCGCCGGGGCCTTCGACAAAGCCCACGGTATGCGGCGCGGTGCCCTGGGCGATCTCGCTGTCCGGCATCAGCTTGCCATCGCGGAAGATGCCGACGATCTGATCGTAGCGGCTGATCCGGCTGGTATCCATCGCCTGCAGATTGCCTGTCGGCCAGACCTTCTTGCAGATCCAGTATTCGATATCGGCAATGTCGAAACTGTCGGGCTGGGTGGCCGCGCGCTGCGTCACCGAATCCGAATCCAGCGCCGTCATTTCCAGCGTAAAGCCAAGGTCCTCTTTCACCTTTTGCGCGACTTCGTTCAGGTTCGACACACCCGTGCCGAACTGGCGCAGGGTGATGTCCTTGATCTCCTGCGCCCAGACCATCGGCGCGGGCAACGTGCTTGCCGCGGCGACGGCGCCGGTGGATTTCAGGAAGGATCGGCGGGTATATCCGACTTTGGCCATGATGGTCCTCTCTCTCGGTTTTGCGATTTCGGCAGTTTCAATTGGCCCGTCAGGCCTGAAGGCGGTGCAACCGCCCTTCGTCCCAAGTCAGACGCACGGCGTCGCCGGGGGATTTCGGTGCCGCAAAGAACGCCGCCTCTGGCAGATGGGCGAGGATCTCCGTGCCCTGCATCTCTGCGGTGACGGCAACATGCGCGCCCTGGTATTCGACCGTGCGCACGGTGGCTTCTGTGCCTTCGGGACCAAAACGAACGTCATCGGCGCGCAGCGCGCATCGGTGGCCATTCACGTCCAGCACGTTGTGCCCGCCCATGAACCGCGCCACGAATTCCGTCCTTGGTTCGGCAAAGATATCGCGCGGAGTTCCGGCCTGCTCGATCACCGCGTCATTCATGAGGACGATCTCATCCGCCAGTGCAAGCGCCTCATCCTGCCCGTGGGTCACATGCAGAAATGTGATGCCCAATTCGCGCTGAAGCCGCTTCAACTCGCCCCGCACCCTGACGCGCAAAAAAGGGTCCAGCGCAGACAAGGGTTCATCCAGCAACAACACCTTGGGCCGGGTCACCAACGCGCGCGCGAGGGCGACGCGCTGCTGCTGCCCGCCGGACAATTGCGCGGGCATCCGCGCGGCCAGCGCGGTCATGTCGACCAGTTCAAGCATCTCGTCGGCTGCGGCATCCCGCTCTGCCTTGGGCGTTCCCTTCATGCGCAATGAAAAGGCCACGTTGTCGCGCACGTTCAGATGCGGGAACAGCGCGTAGCTCTGGAACATCATCGCTGTTCCCCGACGCGCGGGAGGCAGCAGCGAAATATCGGTCCGGTCAAGCAGGATTGCCCCTTCGGAGACGTCTTCGTGGCCGGCAATCATCCGCAGGGTCGATGACTTTCCGCAGCCCGACGGCCCCAGCAGACAGACATAGGTGCCCGCAGAGAACACATGGCTGACATCTTTCACCGCCACCGTCGCGCCATAGCGTTTGGTCAGATGCACCAGTTCCAATTCCTGCCCTGTGCGCATGTTCGATCCTTGTCTGCCGTCCTGTTCCGGACCTTGGCCACGATGCGCCGCGCCGCAGAAGCGCTTTCGTGAGGCTGACAGGCCGAAAACAGCGAACGCCCAGTTCTTGAACGGTTGCAACAAGACTGTGCCCAAAATAGTTGCCAATGTTGTATACAATCGGTGAATGCGACGCTCGGACTTGTCTCCGGCCGCTGACCGACCCAATCTTGTTCCGCAAACGACGAGGCACAGGGATGCAGACTGACCGCAAACTCTCCGCAGCAGGCAGCGCCCGTATCGCGGCCCGGCTTGCCGATGCGATCCACGAACACCGCCTGAAGCCGGGCATGAAACTCAGCGAAGACGAGGTGGGCAGTATCTATGGTGTCAGCCGCACGGTGGTCCGCGCCGCGCTACAGCAGCTTGCCCATGTGCATCTGGTCTCGTTGAAGCGCAATCGCGGTGCCTTTGTCGCGCAACCCGGACCGCGCGAGGCGCGCGAAGTCTTCGAAGCGCGTGCCCTGCTGGAGCCGCGGCTGGCACGCTACGCGGCAGAGCGCGCCACCGCTGAGGACGTCGCGATGCTGAAAACCCATATCGAGGCGGAGCACGCCGCGCTGGCAGACGGAGACTCCAGCCGCGCCTTGCAACTGTCGGGGCATTTCCACATAGAGATCGCCCGGATCGCGGATCATGCCACCATCGCCGAGTTCGTCGCGCAGCTCGTGTCCCGCTCCTCCCTGATCATTGCGCTTTACTGGCAGAGGCGGGCAGCCCTGTGCGAAAGCCATGCACATGATGCGTTGTTGCGCGCGCTGGCAGATCAAGACGCCCCACAGGCCGAAGCCCTGATGAAGAGTCACCTGCTCGATTTGCTCTCCTCGCTCGATCTGCGCGAGCAGGTCGCGCCGCCGCTGTCGCTTGCGGAGGCATTGCAGACATGATCCGGACAGCCACGCAGGACGACCTGACATGGATGCTCGATTGGGCCGCCGACGAGGGCTGGAACCCCGGGTTGGAGGACGCCTATCCGTTTCATGGCGCCGATCCCGGCGGATTTTTCATCGCCGAACGGGACGGCACACCGGCGGCCTGCATCTCGGTGGTCAACCATTCTCAGAGTTTTGCCTTTCTCGGATTCTACATCTGTCGGCCCGACCTGCGGGGTCAGGGGATCGGGCTTGCGCTGTGGCGTCATGCCATCGCCCATGCGGGAAACCGGACGATCGGCCTTGACGGGGTTGCCGAACAGGAAGCCAATTATGCCCGGTCCGGCTTTGTTCGGGTTGGCGCCACACGGCGCCTCGAAGGACCGCGATCCGCCTTGGGCGTCCCCGCTGAGGCCGTTCCCGTCACGCCCGCGCATCTGCCCGCCATGATTGACGCGGACCGTCGCGCCTTCGGCATCGGCCGTCCGGATTTTCTCAAGAGGTGGATCTCCGGATTGGAGACCCGCCGCAGCGTGATGCAGGACCGGCCGGACCAATCGGCCGCCTTTGCCACAGCGCGCCTGTGCCGGACGGGATGCAAGATTGGCCCCGTGGTGGCCAGCGACGCGGAGGTGGCCCTGTCACTGGCCGCCGCTGCGGCGGAGTCCCTGGGCGCGGAGCAGGTCACAATCGACGTTCCCGACGACCAGCCAGACTTGCAGGCGCGGCTTCTGGCGGCCGGTTTCATCGAAACCTTCACGACCGCGCGGATGTATCGCGGAACCGTCCCCTCGGGCGACGGAACTGGCCAGGCCGTCGCCAGTCTCGAACTGGGGTGACTGCTGCCGCAGCCGTTTGTGCCAACCAATCCAGGCAACCGCAGGTTCATGCGGGCCCTCCGACCAAAACCGACGATGACCATCCATGAAAGAACCGCGCGCAGGTGATGAACCCCTGGAATGTGATATGCCATCGCAGCGTCGATCTTCGAGGATTCAGCGCGGATGGAGGCAGGGACGGATTGCGCCTCGCATCATGGCACAATCGCGTTCTTCCGCCACAGGCGTATAGGCAGACATTTGCTGGCGCACCGTTGGCCGGCCGGCGCGGGCCACGCGTATCGACAGTGCAGCAACGACCCGCTAGCGTTGCTTGCCGGGCAGTTCCCTGGAAACGACCTCCGGCCGTTTGCGTCGTCATGCACGCGCCCCGAAGGCTGAAAGTTTCGCTGGAACAGGCGCGGTCAGGGGTCTTGCGTGGTTTTGACGGAGTGGAGAGAAACGGATGAAAGTCGGCCTCATGCGACGGATCGTTGGTGAATTCTCGGTCCCCTGCATGTTGCTGGGTCTACTGTTCTTTGCGGCCTCGCTGACACCCTCGCTCATTCCCCGCGGACCTGCCGTGCAGGGGGGACTTGGTGGTTTGGTGACGGCGATCGGCTACCTGATCGGCCAGATCATTGCGCTCTTGTGGCGCGGGGCGGATCTTCCGCGGCTTTCCGGGCGACCGGCCACGCTTTTGACGGCGGCGATTACCGGCCCCTTGGTCGCGGTCTTTGTCTGGGTCTTCTGGTCCAGCCTGAGATGGCAGAACGACCTGCGCCTCAAGATGGGAATGGAGGAGGCAGACGCGCTGAACCTCGCGACGATCCTTCTGGTGGCCGCGGCCACCTTCGCCGCGGCTTTTGCGGTGGGACGCCTTGTTGCCGGGCTTTTCAGACTGATCCGCGCGTGGCTTTACCGGGTGATGCCGGTGCGACGGGCGAATGTGCTGGGTTTCATTGCGGTGGCGTTGATCCTGTTCGTCGTGACGCGGGACGGCATCGTGGACCGTGTCGTAACGGGCCTGGACGAAAGTTATGAAGCCGCCCAGGAGCTGTTTCAGGATGCCCCGCCGCGTCCGTCGGACCCACGCATGACCGGCAGCGCCGAGTCGCTGATAGACTGGGCGGCGATCGGCAAACCGGGGCGGGACTTCATCACTTCGGGTCCCGATGCGTCGGGAATCGCGGTCTTTACCGGGCGGCCCGCGCTGGACCCGATCCGGGTCTACGTGGGCCGTGCAAACGGCGAAACCCCTGAGGCGCGGGCGGAACTGGCGCTGGCCGAACTGAAACGGCAGGGTGCATTCGACCGCGCCGTGCTGATCGTGGCAAGCCCCACCGGCACCGGCTGGATGGACACCGGATCCCACGATCCGGTCGAATACATGCATGGCGGAGACATCGCCACTGTCGCGGCGCAATACTCCTACCTGCAATCACCATTGGCCCTGATCCTTGAGACCAGCACAGGGCTGGAACAGGCCACCGCCCTGCAGGACGCGGTGCACGGCTACTGGAAGACGCTGCCCGCGGGGGAGCGCCCACGCCTCTACGTCCATGGGTTGAGCCTCGGGGCCTGGTCGTCGATGCATGCGACCAATCTCTTTCGTCTGCTGGACGATCCGATTGACGGCGCGTTCTGGGCCGGGCCACCGTTCCCCTCGGCGTTCTGGAACTACGTTCAGAATCAGCGCAAGACCGGCTCGTTCTGGGTTCTGCCGGAAATCGGGGACGGGTCGCTGGTGCGATACGCCTCGCACACAGCCGATGCATCCGAGGCGGAGTCGGATTGGGGACCGATGCGCATCGTTTTCCTGCAATATTCCAGTGATCCGGTCGTCTTTTACGACCCGCGGTCTCTATGGCGTGCGCCCCCTTGGTTGCGCGATCCCGCAGCGGAGGACATGTCCGATCATCTCATCTTCATGCCTGTCGTGACTCAATTCCAGTTGGCGCTGGACATGGCACTGTCTTTTGGCGCGCCCGCCGGGCATGGCCATGCCTATTTCGCGCAGGACTACATCGGTCCATGGGTTCAGGTGACCGCTCCGGAGGCATGGTCCCCAGACGATACGGAGCGCCTGAAAGTGCATTGCAACAACGGCTTTCAGCAAGGCTGTTGAAACATGGGGCCTTGGTCCTGCAAGTCACCGTGGCATCTGCCTCTCCCGGTTGGCGCGGTCAGCCGGAAACGCCGCGCCCCGATGCGCAACCCTTTCGCCGAAAGGCCGAACCGCTTGCCCTCCGCACCTGTCGCAATGCGGCAGGATCCAAGGGCCGACTTTCGTGAAAACAAGGTGATCCGCGCAGGTCCGGCCTTGAAGGATGAGAGAGCCCAAGGATCGCCTTCGGGGTGTCATGGTGCGTCGCGATCCGCGACCGCTGCCTGCGCATCTTCGAATAGCTATCAGCAAGGAGGCAAGGTAGCCGATCATGTATCCCGTGGCGTCGTGCAGATCGGTGGCGGCATCGGGTGTGACGGCAAGGTGCCCGTCCGGTCCACTGGGAAACCTCCCCCTGTCTTGCAGCGCGTTCACCTTTCGCCGCACCGTTTCTCTCGGTCGGAGCGACATTCGTCGATATGCTCAATTCCGACGCGCCCTACCCGCAAGCCGCCCCGAGCGGGGTCGACGCCCCGACAGTGACACCGGGCGCGCGGGAAGACACGAAAACGCTCGGCGTCTACGTCAAGACCAATCCGTTCACCGGCGAACTGGGCCTCCAACGGAACGACCGCATCGACCTGGAAGTCTGGGCCGGGCGGGTGACGGCGGGCTACTCATTCGCCAATGTGGCATGGTCGCCGAACGTGACACTGGGCGACCGGTCATTCTCCGGCGACGACCCGAACACCCCGAAACTCGAACGGTTCGATCCGCTTTGCTACCGGGGCAGCCCGAGCGCCTGGGCGACAGGATCGAAATCCGCATCGACCTTCATCAATTCGAAGGTGAACGCGCTGACGCTGGCGGTTCGGGTGCAGCGGGCGCCGCAGGACACCTTGACGCTGCGCTTTGCCCATATCCGTGCAAACGAGTTGAACAGCCCCGTGCAGTTCGGTCAGGCCACCCGGGTCTGCGGGATCGCCGTCTCAAAAACCGCGCACTTCGGGGACAGGATCCGCGTTATCCGATCAGTCGTCCAGCAGGTCTCCCATAGAACCTGGCATGTTCAATTCCCTTCGGCGGGCCGCAGGCGCCAAAGGTTTTCGCCTTTCGCCACAAGGCCAAGACGGCCCGAAGCCCGCTTTCCCTCATGCAGTAACTGCCTCAGGTCCGCGCCGACGGCGGGGCTGTAGATGTGATACAGATGCCCGGTCGGGCTTTCGCTGGGCAAATCGCTGAGGTCGATCACCTCGACGCCCGCGATCCTGGAGACGTCGTTTCCCGCCTCGCCAAGGCGGGCATACCCGTGCACTTGTCTGGACAGGGCAAGTGGCGTGTCATCGGCGGCGACATAGACGCTGATGCTCTCCGCGATGGGTTCGAGCCGGGGGAGCATTCGGGCGAAGATCTCGAAATCCATATCCGGGGCCATCAGCGCGACATGCCCCAACTTGATGCCAGGCCGCCTGTAGGCCACCTCGGAGAGCGCCAGAACCACGCCCCGCGCGCCAAGGCTATGTCCGATCACATCGACGGCACCGGCGCCAAAGCGGCGCTCCAGCTCGATGAGCGTGTCGGCAAGGTCCGGCACACTCCAGTAGAGGTCGGACTCGTCATGCGTGTAGTAGGCCGCGCTGCCGTCCGACGGCCAGCTGAACCACAAGAACCGTCCCGCAAGATCGGCATTCTGCTGCAACAGGGACGCGCGACGACAGCCTTTGTCGAAGCCGATGTAATAGCCATGCACGTAAAGCACGGGACCACGCGAACCTGAGATCTCCTGAAGTCCGTCGAGCATCTTGGCAGGGTCCATTTCCTGCACGTCGTCCACGCGCAGGAGTTCCTCGCGCAGGAAGCTCGGCGCGACGTCAGCAAGGGGGGAAAGAACGCCAAGGTCGACTTCCGCGACCCGGCAATGGCCGGCTTTGAGGGTGCTGCGTTCGCTGCCATAGGCTTCTCCGGCTTCTGGCGACTCTGTTCTGTTGCGAAGAGTGAGAAATGGAAATTCCAACGTCTGGATCTCCGTTTGGGCCGCGGACGGCAAGGGAAGCGCAGATATTGAAGCGCACAGGAGTAGGCCCATTCCCATGAGGCGGGCGGATACTGACAGGATCATGTTCATCCCACTTCCCTACACGATGTCCGGCATCCGACGGTAGCTTCGTGGTGCCTGTCCGATGCGATTAAAAGGCGGATGTCGCTATTTCTGGCATGGGTTGCCCCGGGCAGATCAGCGGGCGCAAAGGCACGTTGCGGCGCAGGCATCCCGATGAGGGCACGCGCCTGTCCATCAACTCTTCTACCTGTCCGGCGGCATGGTGCCACAATCGGGTTTCCCGCGGTGCAGGCACTGCTCAAAGGCCCCCGGCGCGGCAATGCGACCCGCCAAAGACAGGCCGTCCGTCTGCTGACATCAACTGGACGGCGTTGATCGAAACCGGCCGAGGTGTCATCACATCCCGTGGCAGATGCCATTGCCATGTCCGCGTTGACAGGACGCCACGCCCTGCAACGCGCCCCGGGCCATGTCAGCTTTGCAAACCTCGGATGCGCTCGGCAGCATGTTCGACCTTGTCCGAAGAACCCGTTTGCCCGAGCATTGCATTATTGAACTGCCGGCCAAGACCGAAGGCGCGGGCGACTTCGGCAACAGCGATCAGCCACCATCGTGCCAGCCCGGACAAAGAGCTGTGCTTATTGAGACATTCGAGGCAGAAGGCCCTCAATTTGGCGGACCTCGCATCGATACGCCGCGAACGCGGGGTATCCACAGATCCTTGGCCCCTGCCGGCCAATGGCCAACGTCAGCGGTGCCGCGGATTGGCACATGCGATGCGGGCATCGGCGCGGTGCATCCACCTGAAATGGTTATGTTTTTGCTACGCAAAGCCGTCTTTTCGGCAGACCGTTGAATTACGTTGCCGTTTTCCATTTCAGCGGGGTGACGTAGACAATGCTTTCATCAAGACTGACCATCACATCGCCGTCCTGGATATTGATCTGAAGCTTCATCGTACGTTTCACCAGATTTGCCAGCGCGCCTGTCTCGATCTCGGAAAAATTGATCACTTGAAGGTTGTCAAAACGGTCGACGCTGTTCTTGACCTTGTCCCACCACATGGCGGCGGTCCTGCCGCCATAGGCGTAGACAATCACCTTGCTGGCCTTGCTGCAGGATTGCCGGATCACCTTCGGACTTGGAAGTCCCAATGCCACCCACACATCAAGCTCTCCACTCAGGCTTTTCTGCCAAATGTCTGGCTCGTCATCCGTTGAAAGACCCTTTGTCATTTCCAAATGCTCATGGGCGTTGAGCGCAAAGGCGACAATGCGCACCATCAGCCTTTCATCCGTCTCTGACGGATGCTTGGCGACGGTAAGTTTATGCGTTTCGTAGTAGTGACGATCCATGTCTGAGACGGAGAGTTCGACTTTATGGATGGTGGCATTCTGCGCCATGATTTGTCCCAGACCTTCAAAGATCTGGCTGACTACTCTGTCTGGCAACCCATGGAAAGCAGATACAGAGAGAGCGAAGACTTGAGACACACAGGGGGATGCAGTCATTTTTTTGGTCTGCATTCGATGTGGGGAAGACATGGCCGATATGGCACCGGTGTTTCTGAAAAACACGGTTTAACCCTATGACCGCAAGAGTTTCTCCGTGCTTCCGAAGGAGCCAGCCCTTGGCCAGCCGCCCTGTCGGCGCACTTCCATCATTCGTCGAACGTGCAGACGCGCACCTGGTCGTGTGTGGGTTGCGTCAACGGACGAGATACCCCTTTTCTTGACGCGCGCACAGCCAAACTGCTACGACGA
>CAZRZN010000074.1:0-16554 GCA_964604565.1 uncultured Rhodobacterales bacterium | reverse complement strand
TGGAACAGCTTGCCATCCTCGGCAAGCAGATCGGCGTCGACACCCTGCCCATCGTCAAGGGTGAGGATCCGGTGGCCATCGCCAAACGAGCCAAGACGCAGGCCGGCCTTGGCGGCTACGATGTCTACATGCTCGACACCGCGGGCCGCCTGTCCATCGACGAGGAACTGATGGCGCAGGTCGAAGCGGTGCGCGACGTCGCCAACCCGCGCGAGACGCTGTTGGTGGTCGACGGTCTGACCGGTCAGGACGCCGTCAACACCGCGCAGAACTTCGATGACCGCATAGGCATCACCGGCGTCGTGCTGACCCGGATGGACGGCGACGGGCGCGGCGGCGCCGCCCTGTCGATGCGCGCCGTCACCGGCAAGCCGATCAAGTTCGTCGGTCTGGGCGAAAAGCTGGACGCGCTGGAAACATTCGAGCCGGAGCGCGTCGCAGGCCGCATCCTCGGCATGGGCGACATCGTCGCGCTGGTGGAAAAGGCACAGGCCACGCTGGAGGCCGAACAGGCCGAACGCATGATGAAGCGTTTCCAGAAGGGTCAGTTCAACATGAACGACCTCAAGATGCAGCTTGACCAGATGATCAAGATGGGCGGCATGGAGGGCATGATGTCCATGATGCCCGGCATGGGCAAGATGGCCAAGCAGATGGACGGCGCGGGCATCGACGACAAGGTCCTCAAACAGCAGATCGCGCTCATCAACTCGATGACCAAGAAGGAACGCGCCAACCCGCAGATCCTTCAGGCCAGCCGCAAGAAACGCATCGCCAAGGGCGCCGGGATGGAGGTCGCCGACCTCAACAAGCTGCTCAAGATGCAGCGCCAGATGTCCGACATGATGAAAAAGATGGGCAAGGGCGGCGCGTTGAAACAGGCCATGAAGGGCATGTTCGGCAAGGGCGGAATGCCGGCCGGAATGGAAGGCGGCATGGACCCCAAGGCGCTTGAGGCCGCGGCCAAGCAGATGGGCCGGGGAATGCCCGGCGGCGGAATGCCCGGCATGGGCGGCGGCGGAGCCCTGCCCCCCGGTCTCTCCGGCTTTGGCAAGAAGAAGTAACCTGAAAGGACGAATCGCCGCCGCGTTTGCACGGCCCGGACACGCCCCCGGCCACCCCGACACGGCACGACCCACAAACCGACCATGCCAGCCCTCTTTCCGCATATCCCGCGCGACACCCCGCGCCCGCAGGTCCCGGCAGACCTGCCCCGCTTCCGGCGCATGGCCCGGACCGGACGGAGCACCTGTGCCACACGCGCCGACGGCACCCCGGGGGCGCGCACATGACCCTGACCAACGCCCCCCGCCTTGAAACGGAACGGATGATCCTGCGCGGCCCGGAGCCCCGCGACGCGGAGCCGATGATCGCCTTCCTGCTGGATCAGGAGCGCGCCGCCGGTTTCGGCGCCTCGCCCGATCGCGGCGACGCATGGCGCTGGTTCGCGCTGAACGTGGGCCACTGGCACTGGCATGGCTACGGCTATTTCACCATCGAGACGAAGGACAACGGCCAGCCCGCCGGGATCTGCGGCATCTGGAACCCCGAAGGCTGGCCCGAACCGGAAGTCGGCTGGGTCGTCTTCGACGGATTCGAGGGCAAGAGCCTCGCCTATGAGGCCGCGCAGCGCGCACGCCTCTGGGCCTATGAGAATCTGGGATTCACGACGCTGACCTCCAACATCGTGCCGGGCAACACCCGGTCGGCGGCCCTTGCCAAACGCCTCGGCGCGCATCTCGAACGCACCTACACCAACATCCACATGGGCGAAGAAGAACTCTGGCGCCATCCCGGACCGGAGTCCCTCCCATGATCCCCAACATCACCTTCCACACGGACCGCCTGACCCTGCGCACCCCGATCGAGGACGATTTCGACGCGGTCGCCGAATTCATGGCCTCTCCACGCGCGCGATTTGTCGGGGGACCGGTCTCCGACCCCTTTCACCAGTGGCGCGGCTTCATGGCGATCTTCGGCCATTGGGCGATGCGCGGGTATGGGTTCTTCACCGTGCTCCATCAGGGACAGACGGTCGGCCGCGTCGGCGTGGTCTACCACATCATGTGGGACGAACCGGAACTGGGCTGGCACCTCTACGAAGGCTTCGAGGGATATGGATACGCGACGGAGGCCGCCGCCGCTGCGCGCGACTGGGCCATGGCCGAACGCGGGCTCGGGCCGCTGATCTCCTACATCCACCCGGAGAACAGGGAATCCGTCCGCGTCGCCGAACGGCTCGGGGCGACGCTTGAGGGCAACACGACCCTGCTGAACCACCCGGCCCAGCTTTGGCGCCATATCGGGGGTCCGGCATGATCCACGCCCCCTGCGAACAGCACCGGCCCGGCCCCGCGGCCCGGACCGCCGCCCGTCTTGGCGGCCGTATTCCCGTTCTCGACACCCGCCGCCTGCAACTGCGCGGGCCGCGGATCTATGATTTCGGCGCCTATGCCTCCATCCTGTGTTCGGATCGCGCGACGCATATGGGCGGCCCCTTCACCCGGGCGGCGGCCTGGGGCAGGTTCACCGAGTCCACCGCCTGCTGGCTGCTGCACGGTCATGGCCTCTGGACCATCGACGCGGTCAACACGCCTTCCGCGGGCTTTGCCGTGCTGGGATTCGACCATGGCGACATGGAACCGGCCCTGTGCGTGTGCCTCACCGCCAATGCAGAGGGACAGGGCCTTGCGACAGAGGCGCTGACCGCCGCGCGCGGCCACGCCTTCGACACCCTTGGCTGGGACAGCGTCCGCTCCTGCGTCGCGCCCGCCAACACCCGCGGCTTGGCCATGATGGACCGCATCGGCGTAGCCCGCGACACCACCGCAGAGTCCGCGCTGGCCGACGGGACGCTGGTCTACCGTCACATGAGGGAGGCCGCCTGATGCCCCACCCCGACATCCCCGTCCTGACGACAGGGCGCCTTGTCCTGCGCAGCCCCGAGCCGCAGGATTATCCGGATTTCAAGGCGACCTTCGCCTCCTACCGCTCCCGCTTCATGGGGGGGCCGCTCAACGCCTATGAGACATGGATGCTTTATGCGGCCGAAATCGGCCATTGGGAAATCCGCGGCTTCGGGATGTGGATGGTCCACCTGCGCGACACGGAGGAAACCGTGGGCATGGCGGGCGGCTGGTTTCCGGCAAAATGGCCCGAGCGTGAGATCGCCTGGATCATCTGGCCGGACAAGGCGGGCAAGGGATACGCGCTGGAAGCGACGGACCGGGTGCGCCGCCACGTCTACGAGGATCTCGGCTGGGAAACGGCCGTCAGCTACATCGACCCCAAGAACCTCGATTCCATCCGGCTCGCGGAACGGCTCGGCTGCGTCAAGGATCCGGCGGCGCCCTCGATCGACGGGTCCGACGCGGTCTACCGTCACCCGACTCTGGCGCAGCTGCGCGATACCCAGATCGGGCACGGCATCGCCATGGAAATCGCCCACTATCAGGATCCCCTCTTCAGACCGAAAGGTTGGGCGCTTGACTGATCCGCTCCTTCAACCCTCACCCCCGCAGAACCGCATCGCGTATGCATGGTGTGTGCATCGGCTGTGCATGGAGTGTGCATGGGCTTTTTACGACCAGAGGACCCCGACATGACCGATGCCATCGCCCGCGCCGCCGACCTTCTGTCGGAGCACCGAAAATCCATCGACCGGCTCGATGCCATCCTTGTCTTTACGCTGGCAGAGCGGTTCAAGCACACGCAGGCCGTGGGTGTCCTCAAGGCACGTCACGACCTCCCCCCATCCGATCCCGCGCGCGAAGAAGACCAGATCGCGCGGCTTCAGGACCTGGCGATCCAGGCCGATCTGGACCCGGAATTCGCCAAGAAATTCCTGAACTTCGTCATTCAGGAAGTCATCCAGCACCATAAGAAACACCAGACCTGAGGCGCAGGGAAATCCTCGCCAAACCAAGCCATTCAAAGGAGAAAACCAATGGCAGTCAAAATTCGTCTCGCCCGTGGCGGCTCGAAAAAGCGCCCCTTCTATCGCATTGTCGCGGCCGACAGCCGTATGCCCCGCGACGGACGCTTCATCGAAAAGCTGGGCACCTACAACCCGCTGCTCCCCAAGGACAGCGAAGACCGCGTCAAGATGGACGTCGAGCGTATCCAGTACTGGATCGGCCACGGCGCCCAGGTGACCGACCGCGTGTCCCGCTTCCTCGAAGCCGCCGATGTGCTGCCCAAGAAAGAGCGCAACAACGCCAAGAAGGGCACGCCCGGCAAGAAGGCGCAGGAACGGTCCGAAGCGAAGGCAGCCAAGGCCGCCGCAGCCAGCGAAGAAGCCCCCGCTGAATAAGCGCCTCGCAGGAGGGCGGATGGCGCATGTGCCGGACCATAGGTCCGGGTCCGCCGCCGCCCTTCCGGATGCTTGCAGATGTTCCGCCTGATCCGTCTTGCCATCCTGCTGATGGCTGCCTTCATCACCGGCATGGCCTATGAACGCGGCCAAGGCCGGGAGCGTTGCGAGGCATCCGGCGGCACGGTGACAAGCGCAGGAATTTGCGCAAAAACAGGGGGCTAGCCATGACCGACAAGATCTGCGTCGGCGCCATCGCAGGCGCATTTGGCGTTCACGGCGATGTGCGGCTCAAAAGCTTTACCGCCGATCCCCTCGCCGTGGAGGAATATGCCCCCCTCACGACAGAGGACGGGAGCCGCAGTTTCGACGTCGAGATCATCGGCGAGGTCAAGAGCGGCTTTGCCGCGCGTCTCTCCGGCGTGATGACCAAGGAACAGGCCGACGCCCTGAAAGGCACACGCCTGTTTGCGCCGCGTGATCGTCTGCCCAGCCTGCCGGACGATGAGTATTACCATACGGACCTGATCGGCCTTCAGGTCTTCGACACCGGCGGCGCGCCCCTGGGCAAGGTCCAGGCGGTGCACAATCATGGCGCAAGCGATTTGCTGGAACTTCAGGTTCCCGGGTCGTCCCGGACCGTGCTGCTGCCCTTCACGCTTGCAGCGGTTCCCACGATCGACCTCGCCTCCGGGCGGATCGTCGCAGATCCGCCCGAGGGGCTTTTCGACTGACGGGCATACCAGCTTGCCTTGGGCAGGCGCCGGCTCGCGCACCCGAATGACCCGATCTTTCGTTGCGACGCGCACCAGAGCTATCCGGAAATCACCCGCTGGATGCAGCGCCGGCTGAACGCCAGCGGAAAACCCGTGTGGGTTTCATTCCGTGACCCGAACACGTCATGTCGCGCAGACATTCCCTCGGCTTGCGGTTCGAACAACAGCTTCCAAAAATGCGCATGTGGGTCAAAGCAGTCCATAAACATGCCGGGCCCCGCTATTCATGCCTGGCACCGATGGCCCAAACACGACATCGCGGGCGAATGTTCGCGGCCATTTCGGATAGCTTGGGGTTAAACGCCCCGACAAAAGATCCGGCGGCAGGGCGCAATTATCCTTGTTGCACGCCACCCGCCGCGCGGACGACGCGCGAATCCCGCCCCGTCAAAACGAAAAGCTGACATCGGCTTTCCCGGCCATACATCTTTCGTAAATGATCCAGATCTATCGAAGTGCATGCGAATGCGGAGCAATCAAAACTTTTGTCCCGGGTCCGGCAACAAAAGGGGTCAAATCAATGCATCGGCAACCATGTTTAGGCCATAATTTTCGGCGAATTTTTGGAAACTTCGAACAAGTTTTCCCGGAGGCGTCTTGGACGTATTGATCCATCGAATGCTGCTGACCGCCCTGGCACTTGGACCGGGGTTGATCGCCTTCGCGTTGGCCTTCCTGTTTTTTGGGTGGCCGGCAGCGCTTGCGATATTGGCTGCATGCGGCCTCGCCGTGGTCGTCTTGGTGCCTTACCTTTCCAGAATGCGCCCAAAGGCGCGTGCGCCCGCCCTGTTGCGCAAGACAGTGTTGCGTAACCCGCCAACAGACCTGCCCGCACTGGATCTACAGCGTGGAGAATTGAACAGGGCCCTCGCCGCAGCGATGGACCCGAACGCGGAATTTCACGCTCCGCCAACCAGAGAAAATTCAGTTGCGCGTATCCTCTCGCGCGTGCTCGATGCGTGGGGCATCGCGGACACGGCCACCCTTCCGCCGGACAAGGTCGTTACGCTGACCCTCCTGCGGCGATTGCTTACGGCGCCGCCCGGCGAAGCTGGCCGGATTGCCCAGATGTTTCAGCGGCCGCACGTCGTTCTTGGCCTGCGTGACGAAATCGACCGAATCGCACATGCGCGCGAGGAATATGACCGCGCCTTTGCCGCATATCAGGCGACCCCGCGCACGCGACGTCGCGGGACACCGGCCAAAAGCCTGACCGATACGTTGGGTCCCCTCGAAACGGCAGATATTGACCTTTGGCACCATATCGTATGCCACCACGATCCCGAAGATCCGGCCCAGCGGGCGGCAGCGCTATGGTGCGTGGCGCAACCGGCCTGTGACCGCGCGACAGTCGCCGCCTATCTTGCGCAGCTTCCCGACGGTTCGCAGCTTCAGGAAGCGGCGCGCAACGGTGACCGTCCCTTTCTGGAAAACATTCACAACCTGATCGAGCGCTGCAATGCGGGCTATTATTCCCATCAGGAACTGAACTTCCTGCCCTCTCCGCGCGCCGAAGCACGACTGGCTGCCGAACTTGACGCTTTGGCCGACTTGACCGGAGAGGCGCGCTGGCCGGATCCCAAACATATCTTCGTGCCGCTGTCGGGACGGGCCCCGCGCCCTCGGCCGGTCTGGGAGCGGGCGACCGGACGCATCCCTCCCCGGACACCGGGTTCAGCGGACAATCTCTGATCCACGCTGCCTTGCCCCGGTGCCCCACCCCGCGCTAACAGGATGCGGCAACGCAGGAAGCCCGCATGTCTGACCAAACGCCCCCGGCCCGTTCCCACGGGCGCAAGACGATCCGCCCGACTCTCACGCCACGCGACCTCATGGAGCCTGACCCGGAGCTGGCCCGCGCATGGCGCGCGCAGGTCATCACCCTGTTTCCCGAGGCGTTTCCCGGCGCGCTTGGCTTGTCGCTGACAGGCAAGGCGTTAAAGGAAGGGCGCTGGCAATTGAACACCGTCCCGCTGCGCGCCTTCGGCGAGGGCAAGCATCGCAATGTGGACGATACCCCCGCAGGGGGCGGGCCGGGCATGGTGCTGCGCGCCGATGTCATGGGCGCCGCAATAGAGACCGCCCGGGTCACCCAACATGCGGGCGCGCCGCTGATCTATCTTTCCCCACGCGGACGTCCCTTTACACAGGACATGGCCCGCCGGCTTTCGGAATGTCCCGGCGCCACGTTGATCTGTGGCCGGTTCGAAGGGCTGGACCAGCGTGTGATCGACCATTTCGACATCGCAGAGGTGTCCATCGGCGACTATGTCCTGACCGGCGGAGAGCTTGCCGCGCAGGTCATGCTGGATTCGATCGTGCGTCTTTTGCCCGGCGTGCTGGGCAATACCGAATCTGCCGACGAGGAAAGCTTTTCCGACGGGCGGCTGGAGCATCCACAATACACGCGGCCCGCCGAATGGCAGGGCCAGCCGATCCCGCAGGTGCTCCTATCGGGCAACCACGGTGCCATCGCCGCATGGCGTCGCGCACAGAGCGACGCCTTGACCCGCGAAAGACGTCCGGATCTCTGGCAGGCACTGGAAACCGGACAGGACTGACCGGCCAATCCGGATTTTCCTGACCGACAAGTAGATTTTCGGCGATTCATCAGCAAATTAAAACCCGGGATTCCACTTTTGGGACGCTCCCCGGTTTCGCCAGCGGGGCGTGCGCGGCGACCGGCGGACCACCCCATACCGCCGCGATCCGTTCGGACGATGATGATGCCCCCTGTTGACCCGTTACGGCGCCGCGCCGGATGGACCGGCGGTAGCGTATTGCCTATGATGGCTTACGTCTTGGAGTAGGCCGAATGATTTCCCTGCGTCGCGCCGATAGCGCCGATCTTCCCGCCATTGTCGCGCTGCTGGCCGATGATGCGCTTGGCAGCGTTCGGGAGGACCCGTCGCTGCCGCTCGACCCTGCCTATATCGCCGCGTTCGACGCGATCAAACGCGATCCGAACCACTTGTTGGCTGTGGCGGAGCGGGAGAACGGGGCGGTGATCGGCTGCCTGCAACTGACCTTTCTGCCCGGTCTGTCACGCAAGGGCGCATGGCGCGGTCAGATCGAATCCGTGCGCGTGGCGCCAAGCGCAAGAAACCGTGGCCTTGGACGGCAGATGATCAATTGGGCGATTGCCAAATGCCGGGAACGCGACTGTGCTTTGGTCCAGTTGACCTCCGACACCTCTCGCCCGGATGCCGCACGTTTCTATCGCGAACTCGGCTTTGCCGACAGCCACAAAGGGTTCAAGCTTTGGCTGTGACCATGCATCCCGCGGTGACAAGAGATCCGCGTCCATTTCCCTTGTATTGATCGGAGTCCCTTCATGCATATCGCGGCCCCACTTTGCCTTTCGCTCATGTTCGTCACCCCCGCCCTTGCGTGGGAACACACGATGGAATGGCGGTTTCAAGGATCTGAAATCCTGTCCTTTTCCGTCGCCGTTCCGGAATTCGACGAGGATCCCGAAGTGCTGGAGGTCACGCTGTCCAGTCCGCAGCACGGTCAAACGCAGGTTGCGATCGAGGCGGATCTCGGAGTGGGGGATTGCGTCGAGACGCTGCGATACGCGCAGGGCGATGCCTTGGTCACGGTCGTGCTTACCGCCAACCTCAACGCGCAAACTCTGAACGGGGTCACGCTGGCGCAATGCTCCACCCGCTAAGGTGCCTTATCGGCCCCGCGCAACGGGCGCCTTTGCTCTTGATCCACCATTCATGCGGGCCTATACACCGGCATCTTCCGGCGGCGAGGCGACTCGGCGCCGGTTGATTTTGTGGGCTAAAAAACCCAGGCTCACCGCTGAACAAACAAAAGCTGGCGCACCTCCCTGATCCCGGTTGGATCAAGGCTCTGGCCAGACATCTCCGTGGGAAAACCACGACGATCATAGGAGTAAGGTCAGATGAACCTGATCGCGCAACTCGAGGCCGAACAGATCGCCTCGCTCGGGAAGACCATTCCCGATTTCAAGCCGGGCGACACCGTGCGCGTCGGCTACAAGGTAACCGAAGGGACCCGCACCCGCGTCCAGAACTACGAGGGGGTCTGCATCTCACGCAAGCACGGCAAGGGCATCGCCGGGTCTTTCACCGTGCGCAAGATTTCCTTTGGCGAAGGCGTGGAACGCGTGTTCCCGCTGTATTCGACCAACATCGAACATATCGAAGTCGTGCGCCGTGGCCGCGTCCGCCGCGCCAAGATGTACTACCTGCGCTCGCGCCGCGGCAAGTCGGCCCGGATCGCCGAGGACACCACCTACAAGCCGCTCAAGACCAAGAGCGCTGGCGCGTAAGGACCCGTGACATGAAAAAAGATCTGCACCCGAAATATCACATGGTGACCGTCAAGATGACGGACGGCACCGAATTTCAGACGCGCACCACCTGGGGCAAGGAAGGCGATACACTCGTCCTTGACATCGACCCGACGGTGCACCCCGCATGGACCGGTGGCAGCTCGCGCCTGTTGGATCAGGGCGGCCGCGTGTCGAAGTTCAAGAAGAAGTACGAAGGCCTCGGGTTCTGAACCAAGGCTTTGGACGACCCTGCGCAGCTTGATGCAGGGCCGAATGTCAAAACGTCACGCCGGTAGGGGCCCGTCCCCGCCGGCGTTGTGCATTTCGGCGCTGCCGGTCACCCACGCTGGCCACGGCTCGATCTTGTCGATCGACCTGCGTTTTTCCTCCGCAGGTTGGCAGGGACGGCACCCACTGTGGATTTCGGTCTTGTCGGCCGACCACATTCACCAAGGGGCGCAGCCAGTCGGCGCCGGGCTGTCAGGCGCGCGCTTTTGGCGGCTTGGCCTCGGCCCGCGCGGCATGGTCCGACTTGACGCCACACTCCTCCTCTTGTGGAGAGACAGGCAGTATCAGCTTCACCGCGGTATGGCCCTTGCGGCTTTCGATGTGCAGCCCGCCACCAGCCTTCCGCACGAAGCCCAAGACCATGGATAGTCCCAGCCCGCTCCCTTGTCCGGGCGAGTTTGTGCTGAAAAATGGCTCCGTGACCCGCGAAAGCGCGTCGGCGGGAATGCCATGCCCATCATCAATCACGCTGATTTCGACGTAGTCGCCGGGACACAGCAGGGACCCGTCGATCATTTCGCGGGGGGTTCTGATTGGACGCAGCGCCGTTTCCAGCCGCAAAGTGCCGGTCTGGCCCATCGCCTCCAGCGCGTTGCGGACAAGATTGACCACCGCCATCGAAAGCTGCATTTCATCGGCGAGAACATACAGCTCCTTGTCGGACCACCGGGTTTCCGTGCGCATCCCATCCGGGATATTCGGCATAAGGGTGTCCAGCGTCGCCTGAACCAGCGGATTGCAGTCGAGCCGGGTCAGTCGGGTGGGCGCCTTTCGGGCATAGATCAGGAGTTGCTGCACAACCAGTTCCGCCCGTCGCGCCGCGGCTTTGGCCTCGGCCACCGCAGCATCCTTTTCCGCCGAATCCTCGAACTCGCGGTAAAGATCCAGATTGCCGAGAACCACGGTCAGCACATTGTTGAAGTCATGCGCAATGCCCCCGGCAAGCCGCCCGATGGCCGACACCTTCCGTCGCTGTGCCAGCCGCTCTGCGGCCCGCGCCATTTCGATCCGGTCCCTTCGGACGGACAACAACGCCTGCACCAGAAAGAGTATCGCGAAAGCTGTGACCAGCAGCGCCGCCGATTTTGGCAGGGCCCCGTGAAATTCGGACCAGAGCATCGCCATGATGGCAAACAGCGCGGCCCCAAGGACAAAGGCCTGTCCCAAGACAAGCCAGAGGATCACATCCGCACGCCGGATGTGATAGACCATGGCTGCCGCAACCGTCAGCATCCCGGAAAAGGCAAGGATTGGATCCTGTTGCGCGGCAAGGATGACCGGTATCCAGATATAGGCGACCAGCGTAAGCAGATAGAGTCCCCCCGCCAGATGCACGAACAAGGGCCGCGGGCTCTGGATCATTCGGCCGACCGCAATGTAATGCACGAGATGCGTGCCAAGGAAAACCGCGACCCAGACAATCGCCAGCACCCAGCCCGTGTAGGCATAGAGCAGGCCCGCCCCGGCGACTGTCCCGGTCAACCTGAACACCGTTTCGGCGGGGTCGCGGTATTCGGCGGCCCAAAGCTGATCCAGGGCCTTGGCGGAGTCGCTGGATGTATGGGCACGGCGGCTTGTTGCGCTCTTGGAAGGGTCGCGGCTTTCGGGCGACGGGGCGTCACGCATGCTTGTGTCTACCCTCAACCATCTCAATTGCAAATTGCCCGCGGCGCATCCAGCATCCGGAAAAGCGCGGCATCTCCGGCCTGCTCGCCCAGCCCGGTTCCCCTGTTGCGCTGCAAGAGTTGTTCAAACGCCCTTTTCGACTTGCGCCCCCATCGGCCATCCGGCGCGTCGGCAAGGCATCCACGTGCAACCAGTTCGGACTGGAGGCTGAAAATCAGGACCATCTCCTGCAGGCGGTCGGCCTCCTTCAGGATGTGTCGCCCGGGGCAGGACGTCGCGGCATGATGCTTGTGCGGCAAGATGTTAGCCGTTGGCACCCGATAGGCCCGCTGCGCTTCGGACATGACGCGGACAAGGGCAAGGCGGGAGGCCGGGGTAAGTTCTTCGTGGTTGAAATCGCCCAAGGCGACTACTGCAAAGTGACCGTCGAAATCTGCCAGCCTGCGGGATCCCGGCAGCGTCGAACGGGTCGCGGGCTTCAGCCGAACGGGCCGCCCCTTGGCGATCAATCCGGATTTGTCGACGGCGTAATGGTAGGCGAACATGCCCAAGCCCGCTTGGGTGGCATGGTAGTGGTTGATGTTGCGCACCCGCTGGTCGATCGACTGTTTGGCGCGCGCCGTGCTGGCTCGTCGAAACAGATCGGCGTCATCACCGGCAAAGCCTTCGTGGTGAAAGGTGATATGCGTGATGCGACCTTGCTCGAACCCGGCGAGTGCGGCCCGGTCCGTTGTGTCGAGATTCGGCACGATCTCTCCGGGGATCGAAAGGGGCTGCGGCTGTGCACTCGCCGCGACGCCGGAAAGGGCAAGAAACGTAAGAAACACTCCAAACAGGCGGCGCATCGTCATCCCTGATCATTTCAAATTGCGACTTGGATATCACAGTTTGGCCGTCCTGAGTCGCGCAAGTGAATCGGCGCAGCAAGAATTGGCCGATCCCGGTCCCCTTGGCTGACGCGAGGGCAGCATGCCCTGTGCATTGGTCGACCGGGGCACGAAAGGGTTTCGGACAAGACGGCTGTGGGACATGAGCGCCGTTTATAGATCTATCGAAGGGTCATGCCTCACGTGCGCACCGACAAGCGTGATCGGAAAATGTGCCATCCGGTTGACAACGGGTCTGTCAGAGATCAGCGACAAGGTCATAAGATGGGAGGCAAGCCGCTTTCGGCAGGCCGCAGGATCCACCCCTTTCAAATTCCAATTTGTGCATATATATAGGCAAGCACGCCACGGCCCTCCCGCCACGCGAAACATGCCAGGATACGCCATGCAAAGCCTCCGCCTAAGTCCCGCCCATCTGAAACGCTACCTGCCGGTCCTGACATGGGCCAAGACCTACAACCGGGAAACGGCCAGTTCGGATATGTTGGCGGCGGTGATCGTGACGATCATGCTGATCCCGCAATCGCTGGCCTATGCCCTGCTCGCAGGATTGCCCGCCGAGATGGGGCTCTACGCCTCCATTCTACCGCTGGTCGCATATGCGATCTTCGGCACCAGCCGCGCCTTGGCCGTGGGGCCGGTGGCGGTTGTTTCGCTCATGACGGCTGCCGCCATCGGCAATCTGGGTCTTTCGGATCCGGCGCAGATCGCACTGGCCGCGGGCACACTGGCCTTCATCTCCGGCGTCATCCTGACCGTTCTTGGCTTTATGCGACTGGGTTTTCTGGCAAATTTCCTGTCACACCCGGTGATTGCGGGCTTTATCACTGCGTCCGGCGTCTTGATCGCCGCCTCTCAGCTAAAACATATCCTTGGCGTAGACGCGCATGGGCATACGCTGGTGCAAGTCGTGGGCTCCTTGCTGTCCAACCTCGGCGACACAAGTCTCGCCACCCTTATCATCGGCCTTGCAGCGACCGGCTTTCTCTTTTGGGTGCGAAAGGGGCTGAAGCCCATGCTGATCGGCATGGGGCTGAAACCCCGCCTTTCGGATATCATCGCCAAGGCCGGGCCAGTGGCCGCTGTCGCTGTCACAACATTGGCGGTCTGGACCTTTGGTTTGCAGGACAAGGGCGTGCAGATCGTCGGCGCGGTGCCCACCGGCTTGCCACCGCTCACCCTGCCCTCCCTCTCTCCTGATCTTTGGTCGCAGTTGTTCCTGTCGGCCGTGCTGATCTCTGTGATCGGTTTCGTCGAATCCGTTTCGGTTGCGCAGACCCTCGCGGCAAAAAAGCGCCAGCGCATCGAACCGGATCAGGAATTGATCGGCCTGGGCGCATCCAACGTGGCCGCCGCAGTGTCGGGCGGCTATCCGGTGACAGGCGGATTTGCCCGCTCTGTCGTAAACTTCGACGCAGGGGCCGAGACCCCGGCCGCGGGCGCCTTCACCGCGGTGGGTATCGCTATCGCGGCGCTGCTGCTGACGCCGCTCTTGTTCTTTCTGCCCAAGGCCACTCTGGCCGCCACGATCATCGTGGCCGTTCTCAGCCTTGTCGATTTCTCGGTCCTGCGGAAATCATGGACCTATTCGAAAGTCGACTTTACCGCCGTCGCGGCGACAATCTTCCTCACGCTTGGCTTCGGGGTTGAGGTGGGCGTCTCCGCGGGTGTGCTGATCTCCATCGGTCTGCATCTTTACAAGACGTCGCGCCCCCATGTGGCCGAAGTGGGTCTTGTTCCCGCGACACAACATTTCCGAAACATCCTGCGCCACAAGGTCGAAACGCAGCCGCAGCTTGTCACGTTGCGGGTGGACGAAAGCCTTTACTTCGCCAATGCACGGTTTCTTGAGGACTACGTTCTGAACCGGATCGCCTGCGATCAGCCGATCAAGCATATCGTCCTGATGTTTGCCGCCGTGAACGAGGTGGACATGAGCGCGTTGGAAACCCTTGAGGAACTGAACCGACGGCTGGGTGAAACAGGCATCAAGATGCATCTGTCAGAGGTCAAGGGCCCGGTCATGGACCGCCTGAAACGGTCACATTTCCTGGAGGAGCTGACCGGTCACGTCTATCTGTCGCAATACGATGCCTGGAAGGCGTTGACCACCTCCGCGGAGGGCGGGTCAGAGACGGACGCGGCCTGAGGGTTCAAGGATGAAGATCTCATCCCCGTCGAAGACCGCCGCCGTCAGCGGACCGCCATAGGCCGCGCCAGTGTCAAGATTCAGCCTGTTGGCGCGCAGATCAGGTGCGTCGACAGGCGTATGCCCATGCACGATCAAAGCACCATGATCGCGGGTATTCTTCAGGAATTCATGCCGGATCCACAGCAGATCTTCCTCATCCTGACGGTCCAGAGGAACATCGGGGCGCACCCCTGCATGGGCAAAGAATTTTCCCGCCTCCGCATAGGATAGCCGCAGGTCTTGCAGAAACCGCAGATGGCTGTCGGGAACCGCGGCGCGCATGTCGGCGGCCAAGGCCTTTTGCCGAACCCGGTCGATGGTGTCGATCCCGTAAGAGGCCGCCGTTTCGATGCCGCCGATCCTCTCGTGAAACCAGTGATATCCGACCAGCAGATGAGGATCCTGACGCGGCGACGGGGGTGCGATGAACCATTCGAAAAGACGGTCATGGTTGCCCTTCAGGCAGATCCAGTCGCGCCCGTCGGCCAACCCGTTAGCCAACAGGTCGATCACGCCGCGGGAGTCCGGACCGCGATCCACGTAATCTCCCAGAAAGACGATACGCGCCTCCGGCCCGCCATCCCGCTCAATCCGGTCAAGAACATCTTTCAGGAGGGCCAACTGGCCGTGAATATCGCCGATGGCGTAAATCGGATTGCTCATTTGCGGCGCTTAGCATGAATGCATAGGGGCAACCAGACGGTTCGGAAAAGGGTCCGCGGCCTTGATCGCCAAGCAGAACGATTGCACGGCGAAATCAGGCGCGGAACATTGACACCAGACCTGCCCTTCGGATTTGTCTTCAAACGCTGCCCACTTCTGTGGAAGCCGCGCGCCACTTTCGCGGCGCGCGATTTTTTCTCAGACAGAACCTGCGGCCTTTCAGGACACGTCGAATTCCAGCGGTTTGATCTGGGTGAACAGACCGGTCTCCGCCAGTTGGGCCCGCGCCTCGGCCGGCACGCGTTCATCGACATACAGAAGGGCGATCGCCTCGCCCCCCGCGTTTGAGCGTCCAAGTGTAAAGTTGGCGATGTTCACGCCGTTATCCGCCATGATGTTGCCCAGCGCACCGATCATGCCCGGCTCATCCTTGTTGGTGGTATACAGCATGTGACGCCCGATCTCGGCATCTATATTGATGCCCTTGATCTGGATAAAGCGGGGCTTGCTGTCGCTGAACACCGTTCCGGCGATGGACCGCTCGCGCTTGGTGGTCACAACGGTCACCTTGATGTAGCCTTCGAAGGCACCAGACTGTTCCTGATTGGTGGTCGAGATCTTGATCCCGCGATCCTTGGCGATCAGCGGTGCGGACACCATGTTCACCTCCGGGTTCACGCTTTTCATGATCCCGGCGATCAGCGAACAGTTGAGCGCTTCAAGGTTCATGGTCGCCGCTTCGCCATCGTAAAGGATGTTGATGGCCTTGATCGGCTCATCCGTCATCTGACCGATGAAACTGCCAAGATGATCGGACAGCTTGATCCAGGGCCCCATGACCTTGGCCTCTTCGGCGGTGACAGACGGCATGTTGAGCGCGTTCTGCACCGCGCCGGTCAGCAGGTAATCCGCCATCTGTTCGGCAACCTGAAGGGCGACGTTTTCCTGCGCCTCGGAGGTCGCTGCGCCCAGATGCGGGGTGCAGACAACATTCGGCAGATTGAACAGCGGATTGTCCTTGGCCGGTTCCTCGGCAAAGACGTCAAAGGCGGCCCCGGCGACGTGACCGGAGTTCAACAGTTCCGCCAGCGCCGTCTCATCCACCAGACCGCCGCGCGCGCAGTTGATGATGCGCACGCCCTTCTTGGTCTTGGCAAGGTTCTCTTTTGAAAGGATATTCCGGGTGCTGTCGGTCAGCGGCACATGCAGCGTGATGAAATCGGCGCGCTTCAGCAGGTCATCCAGATCTTCGACTTTTTCGACCTGCATCTTGTCAGCCCGCTCCTGCGACAGGAACGGGTCGTAGGCGACGACCTTCATTTTCAGGCCGCGCGCGCGGTCGCAGACGATGCCGCCGATATTGCCGGCGCCGATCACGCCGAGGGTCTTGCCGGTCAGTTCCACGCCCATGAAACGCGACTTTTCCCACTTGCCCGCATGGGTGGAGGCGCTGGCCTCGGGGATCTGGCGGGCGACGGCGAACATCATCGCGATGGCATGTTCGG
>CAZRZN010000073.1:11936-16724 GCA_964604565.1 uncultured Rhodobacterales bacterium | reverse complement strand
GATTCTCCGGAGTGACTGGAGTTCAGACGTGTGCTCTTCCGATCTCTCCATGCCCTGAACGGTGGCCAGATTGTCGGCGTTGATGTCCCAGACGGTGACCTGTGCGCCTTCTCGGGCAAGGCGCTGGGTGATGGCCGCACCGATCCCCGACGCGCCTCCGGTGACCACGGCCTTGCGGTTTTCGAAACGCATTTTGTGTCCTTCCTCGTTTTTTTCGCATCGTGCGGCGGACGCGCGGAAAGGTCCAGCCTGCAGGGCGATCTGATCTTGCCAAATGGCGGCGGCGGCCGGAGTCTTGACGCGGACTGGCCTCTTGGGTCGCGCCGGGCCCGGGCAGTCGTTCCGGGGTCACAGACTTGAGGCGCAAGCGACGCTGCACAGGTCCGGAGGGCCGTCAGATGTCCGTCAGCGGGAGGTGTCGGGCAGATGCGGTGCGGCGTCGATCAATTCCTGTGTATAGGGATGTGAGGGCGCGGCGAGGACCTGCTCCGTCGGGCCTTTTTCGACGACGCGGCCGGCCTTCATCACCATCACGCGGTCCGTGATCGACCGCACGACCGACAGATCGTGGCTTATGAAGAGATAGGCAAGTCCGTAACTGCCGCTGAGGCTGGCCATGAGATCGAGAATCTGCGCCCGCACACGGACATCGAGGGCAGAAACCGCCTCGTCGAAGATGATGAGATCCGGCCGGATGATCAAGGCCCGTGCGATGGCGAGCCTTTGGCGTTGCCCGCCGGAAAACGCGTGGATATGGCGGGTTGCGTCCTTTGCGGACAGGCCCACGGCCGCCAATGCTTCGGCGATGGCGGCGTCGCGCGCCGTCCCTTTCGGTGGATCGGGCAGCAGATGGAAGGGTTCCGTGATCAGGCGGGCCACGCGGTGGCGGGGATTGAAGCTGCTGTAGGGGTCCTGAAAGACCACCTGGATCCGGCGGCGCACCTCCGGATTCGGATGGCTGCCCGTGAACACCGGGGCCCCGCCAAGGGTGATTTGTCCGGCGGCGATCGGTGCCAGCCCGAGCAGGGCGCGGGTCAACGTGGACTTTCCGCAGCCCGAGCCGCCCACCAGTCCGACGCGCTCACCCCGGTCGATCCGAAAGCTGACGTTGTCGACCGCGGTAAAGGTTTTCGCCCGGGCAAAGGGATGGGGGCGGGGCAGGGGGTAGGTGCAGGTGACACCGCTGGCCTCCAGCAGGGGTGAGGTTTCCGGGTTGGGTGGCAGATGGGCGCGATGGCCCGAGGCCTCGAAGAGCGCGCGCGTGTAGGGATGACGACGCTCCCGCAGGAGCCGGGCGGTCGGCCCGGTTTCGACCACGCGGCCTGCCTGCATGACGGCGATGCGGTCGGCCATGCCGGCCACCACTGCAAGGTCATGGGTGATCATCATGAGCGCCATCCCGTCGGTGCGGGTCAGATCCTTGAGCAGCGCAAGAATTTGCGCCTGTGTGGTTACGTCCAGCGCCGTGGTCGGCTCATCCGCGATCAGCAGCCGGGGACGCAGGGCGATGGCCATGGCGATGACCACCCGTTGGCGCTGACCGCCGGACAATTCATGCGGGTAGCGTGACAGCGGCATATCCAGCCCGCAGCGCAAAAGGGTGTCGCGGGCATGCTTCCGCGCCTCTGGTCCGGGCATGGCGCTGTGCTGGCGCAGGGTTTCGGCCACCTGGTGGCCGATTGTCTGAACCGGGTTGAGCGCCGTCATCGGTTCCTGAAAGACCATGCCGATCTCTGCCCCACGGAGGCGGCAGAGCCGGCGCTCCGAAAGCGTCAGGAGGTTCTGTCCGTCGAGCGACAGGGTTCCGCGGGCTGTGGTGTCCGGGGGCAGCAGCCCCATCGTCGCGAGGGCGGTCATGGATTTACCCGAGCCGGATTCGCCGGTCAGAGCGAGGATTTCGCCCTTGGCGATGGTCAGGTCGATGTTGTCCAGGATTACGTCAGGGCCAATCGTGACGCTCAGACCCTTGATGGACAGGAGGGGCATCGGACCGTCGCGGACCGTCCGATCCGCCGGGGGCGCTGCCCCCGGACCCCCGGAGTATTTCGGGAGAGAAGAAACCCGGCTCATGTGCGCAGCACCCGGAGCCGCGGGTCCAGTCTGTCGCGCAGGCCATCGCCAAGAAGGTTCAGACCGAGCACCATCGCGACGATGGTCAAGCCCGGGATCAGCGCCACATGGGGTGCGAGCGAGACAAGTGTCTGCGCATCGGCGAGCATCCGGCCCCAGGACGGGAGCGGTGGTTGCGCGCCCAGTCCGACATAGCTGAGCCCCGCCTCGGCTAGAATGCCGAGCGAGAACTGGATCGTGCTTTGCACGATCAGCAGGTTGGTGACGTTGGGGAGGATATGTTCGGCGCTGATCCGGGTGCGCGATTTGCCGGCAACGCGCGCCGCCAGAATGAAGTCGCGGGTCCAGAGCGACAGCGCGGCGCCGCGCGTCAGCCGGGCGAAGACGGGGATGTTGAAGATCCCGATGGCGAGGATGGCGTTGAACGCACCGGGACCCATGATGGCGGTGATCAGGATGGCGATGACGAGGCTGGGAAAGGCGAAGATCAGATCGGCGCTGCGCGACAGGATCTCGTCCAGCAACCCGCCGGCACGGGAGGCAGCCGCCAGACCCAGAGGCACGCCGATGGTGAGGCCGATTCCGACGGCGACAAGTGCCACGGCGATCGATGTGCGCGCGCCGACCATGAGCATCGACAGGATGTCCCGGCCGAAGTGATCGGTGCCCAGAAGATGATCGCCACCGGGCGGTTGCAGCCGGGCGGGTATGTCCAGTGCGGTCACGTCGCCGGGTGTCCAGACAAAGGACAGCAGCGCGGCGCCCAGAAACAGTGCGGAGAGCGCGCCGCCGAGAACCAGTGCCCGGTGTCCGCGGCGTTTCATCTGCGCCGGAGCCTCGGATCGGCAAGCGCGTAGGCGATATCGGTCAGAAAGTTCACGAGGATCACGGCGAAGACCAGCAGCATGACCACGCTTTCGACAACGATCAGGTCGCGCTGGCTGATGCTTTGGAAAATGAGGCGTCCCAGGCCAGGCAGGTAGAAGACCTGTTCGATGATGATGGCCCCGGCCAGCAGAAAGGAGAATTGCAATCCGATTATGGTCAGAACCGGGATCAGCGCATTGCGCAGACCGTGCCGCCAGAGCGTCTGGGCGCGGGTCAGTCCCTTGGCGCGGGCGGTTCGGATGTAGTCCTCCCCCAGTGCGTCGATCAGCGAGGATCGCAGGACACGGGCAAGGATCGCGGCCTGGGGCAGGGCGAGCGCGACCGCAGGCAGGGTCAGCGCGTTGATGGCCTTCAGCGGCGCCTCCCAGCCGGGAAAGCCGCCAGACGGGAAAAGCCCCCAGGTAATGGCGAAGAGCAGCACCAGCAGCATGGCAAACCAGAAGTTCGGGATGGCCACGCCGAGTTGCGAGGCCGCCATGACGCCGAGATCCGGCGCCTGTCCGCGGTAGGCAGCGGCAATCAACCCGGCCGGGAAGGCCAACAGCACCGCAAGCGTGAGCGCGTAAAGGGACAGTGGCAGGGAGATCCAGAGGCGGTCCGCCACCATTTCGGAGACCGGAGTGCGATAGGTGTAAGAGGTGCCGAAATCGCCCGTCATCATCCCGCCCACCCAGGAAAAATACCGTTGCACCCTTGGTTGATCGAGGCCGAGTTCGCTGCGAAGGGCCGCGACCGTTTCGGGTTGGGCATTGAGGCCGAGCATATAGCTGGCCGGATCGCCGGGGGCGACTTCGACCACCAGAAAGATGACCAGCGAAGCGACGGCCAGGCTGAGGATCAGGGAGGTCAGACGTCGGATGATATAGGCCAGCATCGGGCGCAGGTTAAGAGCGACAGGCCCGAGGGTCCAGAGGCAAGCGGGTTCTCAGCGCCATGCGGCGAGAAACTCTTGCAGGGCGCGGGTCGTTTCCTGCGGAGATTGATCGACGAAGAAATGCCCGCCCGGGATCGCGCCACCTGCCATCTCCGTGAGCCGGTTTGCCCAGGTGGCGGGCACATCGAACGCGCGGGCCATGGCGCCGTCGCGACCGTAGAGGACAAGGGACGGACAGGTCACCCGGCGGGCGAGATCGGCGGCATCCATGTCGAAATCCACCTCGATCGCGGCGCGGTAGTCGTCACACATTGCCCGGCGGCAGTCCGGGTCCGACCACGCGGCGCGATAGGCGGCAAGCTGCGCGGGTTTGAAATCTGCCAAATCTGCGGCGCCAAAGCCGAGCAGGCAGGATTCGTAATAGGCGTCCGGATCGGCGGCGATCATGGTTTCGGGAAAGGGTTCCGGCTGTGCGAGGAAGAACCAGTGGTAATAGGCCTTGGCGACCTTGTGCGAAAGGTCGTTCAGCAGCCGGTGCGTGGGCACGATATCCATGACCGTGAGGGTGATAAGGGCCTCCGGCGCGTCGAGCGCGAGGCGGTGCGCCGTGCGCCCGCCCCGGTCGTGGCCTGCCACGTGAAACTGCCTGTGGCCGAGCTGCGCCATCAGGGCCAGCATGTCGCTGGCCATTTCCCGAAAGCTGTAATTTTCCAGTCCCTGTGGCTTGCCGCTCTCACCGTAGCCGCGGAGGTCGGGGCAGATCACGGCATGATCCTTGGCTAGCAGGGGTGCAACCTCCGCCCACATGGCGCGGGTCTGGGGAAATCCGTGCAACAGCAACAGCGGCGGGCCATCGCCGCCGCGTTCAAAGGCGATGGTTTGGTCGTTCAGGGTGGCACGGTCGGGTTGAAAGCCGGGGATGTCGTTGCGTATCGGGTCCATGATCATGATGTTTT